>JALQUF010000100.1 GCA_023263855.1 Yoonia sp.
CTCAGGTCACTGTGCCTTTCAGCTTGCGCCGAAGACGCGGGCGAAGATCGTGTCAACGTGTTTGGTGTGGTACCCCAGATCGAATTTTTCTTCGATCTCGGCGGGGGACAGGGCAGCCAACACATCGGCATCGGCAAGAAGCTCGGTTTTGAAATCGGCGCCTTGTTCCCAGACCTTCATCGCGTTGCGCTGCACCAGTTTATAGGCATCTTCACGGCTTACGCCTGCTTGGGTCAGGGCCAACAAAACGCGCTGCGACATGACAAGACCACGGAATTTATTCATGTTGGCCAGCATGTTGTCAGGATAGATCACCAGTTTTTCGATCACCCCGGCCAAACGGTTCAGGGCAAAGTCCAGCGTCACAGTCGTGTCTGGCCCAATTGCGCGCTCAACCGATGAGTGGCTGATGTCGCGTTCGTGCCAAAGGGCGACGTTCTCCATGGCTGGGACAACGGACATGCGCACCAGACGGGCCAGACCGGTCAGGTTCTCGGTCAGGACAGGGTTACGCTTGTGCGGCATCGCGGACGAACCTTTTTGACCTTTCGAGAAGAACTCTTCGGCTTCCAGCACTTCGGTCCGCTGCATGTGGCGGACTTCGGTGGCGATGTTTTCGATGCTGGATGCGATCACACCCAATGTGGCAAAGAACATCGCGTGACGGTCGCGCGGGATGACTTGCGTGCTGATCGGTTCGGGCTTGAGGCCCAGTTGTGCGCAGACGTGCTCTTCAACCGACGGGTCGATGTTGGCGAAGGTGCCGACAGCCCCCGAGATGGCACCGGTAGCAATTTCTGCGCGGGCGTTCACAAGGCGCGCACGGCCACGGTCCATTTCGGCGTAGAAGCGGGCGAATGTCAGACCCATTGTGGTGGGTTCGGCGTGAATACCGTGGCTGCGGCCAATGCGAACAGTGTCTTTGTGCTCATACGCGCGGGTTTTCAGGGCGGCCAAAACGCGGTCCATATCGGCGATCAGCAGATCAGCGGCGCGCACAAGTTGCAGGTTGAATGTGGTATCCAGCACATCGGACGATGTCATGCCTTGGTGGACGAAGCGTGCATCATCCGACCCGATGTGTTCGGCCAGATGGGTCAGAAAGGCGATGACGTCATGTTTCGTGACCGCTTCGATTTCGTCAATGCGTGCGACGTCGAATTCAACATCCTTGGCTTTCCAGACAGCTTCGGCGTTTTCCTTGGGGATCACGCCGATGGCGGCTTGGGCGTCGCAGGCGTGGGCCTCGATCTCGTACCAGATGCGGAATTTCGTGGCTGGCTCCCAAATGGCAGTCATTTCCGGGCGAGAATAGCGAGGGATCATTGGCAAGCACCTTTTGCAGGGGGTGGGCAGAGGATTCCTCACGCGTCATAAGGGGCGGGGGCGAAACCCTCAAGGGAGAGATGCAGATGTGGCAGCGATGGGGGGCATCTTGATGATGACCACACAGGATTTTTTGGGCGGCTGGAGGCTTCAGCGCACGATCCGCGACCATTTGAACGGGCAACATGGCACTTTGGCGGGCACGGCTGTTTTGGCGGCAGCAGATGCAACGCATCTGATCTATGATGAAACGGGCGTTTTGCATCTTGAGAATGGCGCCAATTTAGAGGCAACGCGGCGGTATTTGTGGGCATGGACAGCGGATGGCGTGGATGTGACTTTCGCCGACGGTCGCCCGTTTCATCGGTTTATCCCGTCAGGCCATGCCGCGGGCACCGATCACCCTTGCGGCGACGACTATTATACCGTGCGCTATGATTTCACCTGTTGGCCGCGTTGGAGCGCGGTCTGGACAGTGAAAGGCCCGCGCAAGGATTATGTCTCAACATCGACTTATCAGCCGTGTTAACGCCATCATGCTTGCGCCGCCGCGCGGCATGGGCAATAAAACCATGACGAAATAAACAATAGGGGAGAGTGGCACATGGCCCTCGCGCTCAACGATAAAGTTCTGACAGAGGCCTTTGGTCCCGCCACGGGGACCGCTCTGCGCGTCAAGCAGGTGGCGATGGTGGTTTTGGGGATCATGGCTTTGGCGATCTTGGCCAAGGTCAAGGTGCCGATGTGGCCGGTTCCAATCACGATGGGCACATTTGCTGTGCTGACAATTGGCGCGACCTATGGCCCGCGTCTGGGTCTGGCAACGATCCTTGGTTATCTGATCGTGGGTGCCCTTGGGTTTGATGTGTTTGCAGGCTCAACAGCTGAAACCGCCGGTCTGACGTATATGATGGGCGGCACAGGCGGCTATCTGGTGGGTTATGTTCTTGCCACGCTGGCGCTTGGCTTTGCCGCGCGCGCAGGGTGGGACCGCTCGGTTCTGATGATGGCGGGTGCGCTACTGGTTGCCAATGCGCTGATCTATCTGCCGGGCGTTGCTTGGCTCAGCGTGCTTTACGGCAACAGCCTGACTTGGGCGGTTGAAGTTGGTCTGGTGCCATTCCTGATCGGTGATGCACTCAAGCTGGGCCTTGCGGCCCTTCTCGTGCCCGGTCTGTGGAAGCTGATCGGCTCTGCGCGCACGTAAGTGCAGACGACATAGAATTGAAAAGGCGCAGCACTTGCTGCGCCTTTTTTTAGCCGAAATGCGTGGTCACGGTTGAAGAGCGTTCAAGCGTGCGGTGGACCGGGCATTTATCGGCGATTTCCAGCAGCTTTGCGCGTTGCGTATCGCTCAGATCGCCTTCAAGACGAATTGTGCGGTCAAAGTGATCGACCTTTGCGCCGGGGTCGGCGGCATCCGCTGCATGTTCTTTGGCGTGGGTGATATCCACGCTCACGCTGGTCAGAGGCCAGCCCTTGCGCCGCGCGTACATGCGGATGGTCATGGAGGTACAGGCCCCCAATCCGGCCGAGACAAAGCCGTAGGGGGTGAAGCCTTTGTTGGTGCCGCCGAATTTCACCGGCTCATCAGCCAAAGCGTGATGCGGGCCTGATTGCACGTCTTGCAGGAAACCGTCTGCATCAGCTTCTTGGACGCGCATCACACCTTCGGGCACGGTCGCGTGTTCTTGGGGTTGGTCCAGCTTCAGGTAGCGCTTTGACCACGCAGCAATCACATCGGCGGTGTATTCAGCATCTGCAGGCCGGGTGATCAGGTGATCTGCATCATCCAGCGTGACAAAGCTTTTAGGGTGTTTGGCGGCCAGAAAAATGTCAGCCGCGTTGTTGATACCAACGGTTGCGTCGCGGGGGGCATGCAGAACAAGCAGTGCCGCGCCCAAGTGGGCGATTGCAGATTTCAGATTGGCCTGGCTGACATCTTCGACAAAGTCTTTGCCGATCCGGAACGGACGGCCGCCAAGGGACACTTCGGTCGCACCATCTGCCATGATCTGCGGCACGGCGTCCGCAAAATGATGGGTGACATGCGCCGGATCAAAGGGCGCGCCAATCGTGACGACGGCTTTGACACCAGACATCATGGGTGCGGCTTTCAGAACAGCCGCGCCGCCCAGTGAATGCCCGATCAACAGGGTCGGGGACATCCCCCGTGCATCCAGCGCTGCACAGGCTCCGATCAGATCTTCTACGTTGGATGAAAAACTTGTGTTTTCAAACTCACCTTCGGAATGGCCAAGCCCGGTAAAATCGAACCGCAAGACAGCAATGCCCATCGACGACAGGCGCGCCGCGATCCGGCGGGCGGCTGTGATATCTTTCGAGCAGGTAAAGCAATGGGCAAAAAGGGCTGTCGCCAGATGTGGCCCATTGGGCATATCAAGGCGGGCTGCCAGCATATGGCCCGCGTGCCCTGCAAAGGTAAGTTTCTCGGTTGGCATGTCTGGGCCCCTTGTGATTGTCGCAGGACCAGAAATGACCGCACAGGCGCCGCGCGGCAACCCTTAGCACGCGTGATCGTGTCAAGGTGAGCGGTGAAACCGGTTTCAGTTCCTTTTCAGTGCGGAATCAAAGGCCGGGGTCCAGTGCGCCCTCTGCGACCAGTGCGTCATATTTTGCGCGGTCAAACCACCAGAAATCCACGTTGCGGAAGAAATCATAAGGGGCGGGCTTTTCGGGCATACCGAAAATGTCCCAGACGGCGACACGGTGCGCGCCAAGGTTCCAACCACCGATCCAGATGTGTTTGGACCGCAGGACACGGTCCAAGGCCCGCGCGGCGGTGTTCAGCTCTTCGCGGGTAGAGGCGGTGACAACGCGTTCGATCAGCGCATCGACAACGGGATCGGCGATGCCTGTCAGGTTGTTGCTCCCTTCAGCGTCGGCCGCGGCCGAGCCATAAAACGCCCGCAATTCAGCGCCGGGCGTGGCCTGCACAGACCAAGCGGTCGAGGAGAGGTCAAAATCAAAGGCTTGGCGGCGCTGGGTCCATGAGCTGGGGTCGATCACCTCAAACGTGACATCAATACCAAGCGCTTTGAGGTTTTCGGTATAGGGGATCATGATCCGCTCAAGGCTGCGGCTGCTGTCGGGGAATTCCAGCTGCATCGCGCCACCATTTGCGTTACGACGCACCCCGTCATCACCAACGATCCAGCCTGCGGCATCCAAAAGCTCTGCCGCGATGCGCAGGTCGTTACGGTCGCGGGGCCGAGGGCCGCCGGGGTTGGGGACATGGGCCGGCGCTGTAAAGAGTTCGGGGGGCAGTTGATCGCGAAATTCTTCAAGCAGTGCCAGTTCGTCGCCTTGTGGCAATCCTGTCGCTTGCATATCGGTGTTTTCAAAGAAACTGTCCGTGCGGGTGTAGGTGCTGTAGAATATGGTTTCGTTGGTCCATTCGAAATTAAAGGCATATTCAAGGGCTTGGCGCACACGGATATCTTGCAGCACGGGGTTGCGCATGTTGAACCAGATACCCTGAGCGTTCGCCGGGCGGCCATCCGGGATCAGCAGTTGTTGCACCCAGCCGGCCTGTGCTGCGGGAAAGTCATAGCCTGTCGCCCAAGAGGCCGAGCGGTATTCGACACGCATGTGGTATTCGCCGGCGGCAAAGGCTTCGAGACCGACGGTATCATCGACGAAATATTCGTAATTGAAGCAGTCAAAGTTATTCTTGCCAACATTCACCGGCAGATCTGCCGCCCAATAGTCGGGGTCTTTGCAGAAGGTGATCGCGCGCGGCGCGTCGACCTGTGTAACCTGATAGGGGCCTGACCCCAGCGGGATATCCATCCAGCTTTCGGCGAAATCCACGGTGTCGTAGAAATGTGCGGGCAAAACCGCCAGTTCTGCGATGCTGCCCAGCAACCCGCTGCCAGCGCCGGGGGCGAGGTCAATCCGCACACGCAGATCGCTTTCCGCCTCGGCACCGGTCACATTGGCCAACAGGTTGCGATAATAGGGATGCCCGTCCGTCTTGAGCGCGTTGATCGTAAAGACAACATCCTCGGCTGTGACCGGCTCACCATCATGAAAGCGGGCCTCGGGCCGCATGTTGAAGGCGACATAGGACAGATCGTCAGGGTATTCGATTGTTTCCGCAATCAGACCATACAGCGCGTCAGGTTCGTCATGCGCCCGCACCATCAAGCTGTCATAGATATGAACACCCACTTCGGGCGCGCCGTCACCTTTGATGATAAATGTGTTGAGACTGTCGAATGTGGGCGTGCCAAAAAGCTGGCGCTGGCTCATGGTGCCGCCTTGCGGCGCATCAGGGTTGGCGTAATCAAAATGCGTGAAATCGGGGCTATATTTGAGATCACCGAACGTGGAATAGCCATGGCTGATCGTGACCTCAGCCTGTGCGGATGTTGTCAGCGCGATCAGCGCAATGACAGCTGCGGCATGCATTCTCATATCTAACCTCCGTTTGGACCCTTTGCGCGTCTTGTCGACAATATAGAACAGCTCGCGTGAATGTCGCATCAACATAAGATGATGGGGTCATAAATTTCGTGGCGTCATCCCTGTTTGGGCCCAATCCTGTCTGAACTGGGAAAAGACCTATGGCCCGAGCTCAATGGAACTGTCGCATTGCGTTTACGAGCGTTGCGACTTAGCAGTTCGTTGTCATATTTCGGGGTCGGTTCCATGCAGCTTGATACGGCGAAACGCTATTTGCTTTCGCGACCACACGGCGGGTTTAATGATACATTCGTGCAGCTGGAGAAATCTGCGCTTTATGCTGAAAAATTTGGTCGTGTGCTCATTCTTGACATGTCGCGCTCAGGACTTGGCGCACAATTAGATACGCTCTTTGACGGATCGTTTGATGTTGGTCCTGAATTGCTTGTCTGGGACGCGGATATTGCACAAGCGTGCGACAAGGCGGAATCGGTCTATCCTGATTTTGTGAAAAATCGTCTGTCATCCTACAGTGTCGTTGTGAAATTCAAGCCGATCAGGTTGGTGGAAAAGATTAGCGGTGAAACGCTGAATTTCGACCATTCGTGCGATCACGATGCGCAGCTTCTAGTATACGAACAATTTGGCGGCGGGTCTGCGTCTTTCCGCGCGCTAAAGAGACTTCGGTTGCGGGCAGATGTTGCGAACGCGATTGTCGCGCGTCTGTTGCCGCTTGGTCGTGGCTATGATGCCGTACATATCCGGCATTCAGATTACAAAACCCAGTTTCATCGGTTTTTGGTTCGGCTTCGCCCCTTGCTCCACAAACGGCGAGTGCTGATTTGTTCTGACAGTGTGGCGGCAAAAAGCGCAGCGCAAAAGATACTTCACCGCAGTACCTCAGTGATGAGTGTCGCTGACATTCCTGACATTGGCAGACGGGCACTTCATCAAGCCAAAGAATTGGACGCATACGATCGCAACTTGGATTTGCTCTGTGATTTGTTCGGTATGGCACTTTCGGATCAGCTGTTTTTTACACAAGTGATTGCCAAGGAATCCGGCCGGAGACTGTATTCAGGGTTTTCGCTGTTGGCTGAGTTACTGCGACGCAACAAAGAAGTCGTGCGGCAGTTGTTGGCAAATGCGGATCAGGAGGCGGTAGAGGCGCTCTTTGCGCCATCGCCACAAGTGCCAGGCCTTTATCGCCGGTTGCAGCTTTGGGGACAGCGGCAAGCGCGCAGGCGGATGGAGAAGCGAACGGAGAAGCGGTTCAACAGGGCGGAACGCGACCAACCTCTTGCGCCCGAAAGTATCGGTCCTCGCTGAGAACGGGGGGGGTGTCGAAGAGGACGCAGTCTTATTTGCGACTGAGCCTGGGTTCTACTGCGGTTATGAACAATGCTTGTTTTTTCACACTTTGCCTTACGCGCCCCGCAAAATAAAAAGCCCCGCCAGATTGCTCTGACGGGGCCTTTGTTCATTTGGAATGATTAGCAGCTGTAATAGAGCTTGTATTCCATTGGGTGTGGTGTGTGCTCGTAGGCGTAGACCTCTTCCCACTTCAGTTCCATGTAGCCTTCCAGCTGGTCTTTTGTGAACACGTCACCGGCCAGCAGGAAGTCATGGTCTGCTTCCAGCGCTTCCAGCGCTTCGCGCAGAGAGCCGCAGACAGTTGGGATTGCTGCCAGCTCTTCAGGTGGCAGATCGTAGAGGTCTTTGTCCGAAGACGGGCCCGGATCGATCTTGTTTTTGATGCCGTCAATACCCGCCATCAGCAGGGCAGCAAAGCACAGATAGGGGTTGGCCGCCGGATCGGGGAAACGGGCCTCGACGCGCTTGGCCTTTGGGTTTTCGGCCCATGGGATACGGACACAACCCGAGCGGTTGCGAGCAGAGTAGGCGCGCAGCACAGGGGCTTCAAAGCCTGGGATCAGGCGCTTGTAGCTGTTTGTGGACGGGTTGGTGATCGCGTTCAGCGCCTGTGCGTGCTTGAGGATACCACCGATGAAGTACAGTGCTTCCTGAGACAGGTCAGCATATTTGTCGCCTGCAAAGATCGGCTTGCCGTCTTTGAAGATCGACATGTTCACGTGCATACCGGTGCCGTTGTCGCCTGCGATGGGCTTTGGCATGAATGTCGCGGATTTGCCGTAGGCCTGTGCCACATTGTGGATCACGTACTTGTATTTTTGCAGCTCGTCGGCCTGATGTGTCAGTGAGCCAAAGATCAAGCCAAGCTCGTGCTGGCAAGACGCCACTTCGTGGTGGTGCTTGTCGACCTTCATGCCCATGCGCTTCATTGTGGACAGCATCTCGGAACGCATTTCCTGCGCGTCGTCGATGGGGTTCACAGGGAAGTAGCCGCCTTTGACGCCGGGACGGTGGCCTGTGTTGCCCATCTCGTATTCGGTGTCAGTGTTCCATGCGCCGTCGATGGCATCGACTTCGTAAGAGACTTTGTTCATGGAGACGCTGAAACGCACATCATCAAAGACGAAGAATTCAGCTTCTGGACCCCAGTAGGACACGTCGCCGATGCCTGTGGACTTGAGGTATTCCTCGGCCTTGACCGCAGTACCGCGTGGGTCGCGGTCGTAAGATTCCATCGTGTCGGGCTCGACGATGTTACAGTTAATGCAGACGGTTTTTTCGGCATAGAACGGATCGACATAGGCGCTCTCGGCCTGTGGCATCAGTTTCATGTCGGACTGATCGATGGATTTCCAGCCAGCGATCGAGGATCCGTCGAACATGAAGCCTTCTTCAAGGAAGTCTTCGTCAACCAGATCAGCAACAACAGTCACGTGTTGCAGTTTGCCGCGTGGATCGGTGAAGCGGATGTCGACGTAGTCGGCTTCCTCGTCTTTGATCAGTTTCAGAACAGCTTTATTGTCCATCTATGATGTCCCTTTTTTAGCTTAGTTTAGATTTTTAGAGTGCATCGTCGCCGGTCTCACCGGTACGGATGCGGATGGCTTGTTCAACGGGCGACACAAAGATTTTGCCATCGCCGATCTTGTCGGTTTTTGCGGCGTCGATGATCGCTTCGATTGCGCCATCGACCTGATCCTCGGCAAGGACCACTTCGATTTTGACCTTGGGCAGGAAATCAACAACGTATTCAGCACCACGGTAGAGTTCTGTGTGCCCTTTTTGACGCCCGAAGCCTTTGACCTCGACAACAGAAAGGCCCTGAACGCCGACCTCTTGCAAAGCTTCTTTCACTTCGTCGAGCTTGAATGGCTTAATGATCGCTTCGATTTTTTTCATCGGTTCGCGACTCCCCCTTTGGTGTTTCGTCAGTGGTGAGACCATTTCTCTTGCATAGGGACAATTCGTAGCGGAACCTTGGGGCAAGCTGGTCAGGTGAAAGACCACAGGTTGCTTAAAATTTGTGCAACTTGTCCGTTTAGCTGGCGATTTGAAAACTTTGAGTGATGAAACCATGACCGAACTTCTGACTGCTGCCCAAATGCGCGCCATTGAACAGGCTGCGATTGCCTCGGGTGAGGTGACAGGGTTGGAGCTGATGGAGCGTGCAGGGCGCGGGGTTGTCGCGGCGATCTTTGCGGAGTGGCCTGCGCTTGCAACGGGCGGGCATCGGGCCGTGGTGCTGTGCGGGCCGGGCAACAATGGCGGCGACGGATTTGTCGTGGCGCGCCTGCTGCACGACGCCGGATGGGATATTGAGGTGTTTCTACTTGGTGATGGAGACGCGCTGCCGCCGGACGCAAAGACAAATTACGCGCGCTGGTGCGCAGTTGGCAGCGTTACACCGCTGACAGAACACGCTTTTCGCCATGGCCGTTTTGAAGGGGTGTTTGCTGATATTTATGTGGATGCACTGTTTGGCACGGGGTTGTCGCGTGCCGTTGCAGGTGAATTAGCCAGCTTTCTGAGGTATTTGAACGGATATGGCTGTGATGACTATCGTGCCCGCATGGTCTCTGTCGATGTCCCGTCAGGGCTTTGTGCGGATAGCGGTAGAGTGCTTACGACGCACCCGCTGGCGTCTGTTCCCGCAGCCGTTCTTTCGCGCCTGACCGTGACTTTCGATAGCCCGAAACCGGGGCATTTCTTGCAAGATGGCCCGCAACATTGCGGGCAGGTTGTTGTAAAAGACATCGGGCTACAACACCATAAAGAGAACAGCCAGAGCACCCATGCGGGACGCGGGGCGATGACACGCTTTCCGCACGCCGCGCTGATCCTCAATGAACCTATGGTTCGCGATACACGCCCGTTCTTTGCGCTTGACCCAAGTGCGCTGGCGAAAGCGGATGGGCACAAATATTCGCATGGGCATGCTCTGGTTCTGTCAGGCGGTGTGGGCAAAGGGGGCGCTGCGCGTCTGGCTGCGCGGGGTGCTTTGCGGGTGGGCGCGGGCGCTGTCACCATTGGTTGTCCGCCCGCTGCGCTGATTGAAAACGCTGCGCAACTGAATGCGATCATGTTGCGTGCAGTGAAGGGTGTGGCGGGTCTGAATGATGTTTTCTCTGACCACCGCATCAACGCCCTGTGCATGGGGCCTGGCATGGGGGTTAGCGATGAAAGCCGTGGCCTCATCGCGGCAGGCTTGAAGAGCGGGCGGGCGATTGTGCTCGACGCGGATGCCTTGACGCTCATCGGGCGCGATGCGCCTCTTTTCGCGTTGTTGCATGAAAACTGTGTTTTGACGCCGCATGCGGGCGAATTTGCGCGGCTGTTTCCTGATCTTGCGGAAAAGCTGGCGGCACCTGCGACCAAAGGACCGGCGTATTCCAAGGTGGATGCCACACGCGAGGCGGCAAAGCGGGCAGGGTGTTTGGTGCTTTATAAAGGGCCCGATACGGTAATTGCTGATCCATCGGGGCGGTGCAGTATCAACGCCTCTGTCTATGAACGCAGCGCACCCTGGCTGGCGACCGCTGGATCGGGCGATGTTCTCGCTGGGTTTATCACCGGACTTTTGGCGCGTGGGCTGGCGCCGTTGCAAGCCGCTGAAACCGGTGCCTGGCTGCATACCGAATCTGCGCTGTCCTTCGGGCCCGGCCTGATTGCCGAGGACTTGCCCGAAGAATTGCCAAAACTCTTTCGTGCGTTGGGAATATAGGCGATTTTTCCTCTCGCATCCCCCGCATTCCTTTGCTAGACAGCGCGCAACCGGGGGCAGGCCCAAAACCTGCCCCTTTTTGATCATGCGGGTGTGGCGGAATT
>JALQUF010000101.1 GCA_023263855.1 Yoonia sp.
AGCCCATGCCGATCCTGCCAGTCAATGGACCGCGGCACGCAAAGGACCAGCATTCTTTGCCTATTCTGGCAATTATCTGATCGACACCAACCACGGCATCATCATGGATGTGTACGCCAGCCGGTCGAACAAGACCGCTGAAGTAGGTGCTATGCGCAAGATGCTTTATCGCACCGAAGAGCGCTTCGGTGTGAAGCCTGATTGGATTGCGGCAGATACGGCCTACGGGTCTTCCGACACTCTGGTCTGGCTGGCATTAAGGCGCCAAATTCTCCCATTCATCCCGGTCTACGACAAGGGTGAACGGACCGACGGAACCTTCTCGCGCTCCGACTTCACATGGGATGATGAGAACGATCGGTACATCTGCCCGGGCGGCAAAGAAATGCGGCATACATGGCGGACCTATTCTGATCCAAAACGGAATGCGCCAGTTTGGAAATCCAGAAACCATCGGGCACTGAAATCAGACTGCACAGGGTGCGAGCTGAAGGCAAAGTGCTGCCTCAACGTTGAAACGCGTTCGGTCCATCGCGATAAATATGAGATCGTCAGAGACTTTGCCCGCCAATGCACAGCCTCCGAGTTCAATCCGAAGGCTCAGGCGCGACGAAAAAGGTCGAGATGCACTTCGCCCATCTCAAACGCATCCTCGGCCTGGGCCGGCTCCGATTACGTGGCCCATGCGGCGTTCAAGACGAATTCACTCTCGCAGCAGCAGCCCAAAACCTCCGGAAACGCGCGAAGCTCAAGCCCATGCTGCCCGCCGCAAGCTGAAGCGGCGGCTATGTCTGCGACATCTGAATGAAATCAGCACGGTACCTAAAACAGAAGCGACATAATCCAAGAGTTTTTCAACGGAAGCAGCCCTCTTTACCGATTTGCTGCCTCGCAGCGAATGTCTCGAAACGGGAAATCAATACAATGGCATTCGGACGCCCACCTGAAAGCAATCCTCTGCATGGATTCCGTCGCTGCAATCCGCCCTAATCTTTCCAAAGCTGCGCCAGAACCGCATCGTCCATGGCCACCGATTGCACATCGTTCGGGAAAACCCCGCCACGCACATCTGCGATATATTCGCCATACGCCGCGATGCGTTCGTCTTGCATCCGGTCACGTTTGGCGGCGAAATCGCGATAAGTCTTGGCGTGGCGCGGAATATGGCCGCGATTTTCTCCCAGCAAGTCAGCGGAAAACAAATATTGTGCATCGCAGCCGGCGCCAGAACCGAGCGAAATCGTCAGCATCTTCGAGCGCTTTGTTATCGCGGTCGCGAGGGTGGCGGGGATGACTTCCATCTCAACGGCAAAGGCACCGGCGGACTCAAAATTCTGCATCTGTTGCCAGATCATGCGGGCCTGTTCGACCGTTTTGCCTACGGCCTTAAATCCGCCCATCCATGTGGCCTTGGGCGGGACCAAGCCGACATGGCAGATGACTGGCACACCCTCAACGGCCAGCGCCTCAACGATCTTGGGGCTATACTCACAATAGACCGACTGCGCGCCTGCCATCATAGCCGCCATCGCATCGCGCAGCGCTTCGGTTGAATCCGCGTGTTTGCCCCAAGGCAGACCAAACTGGAAATGTGTGTTGGGGACCGCCCGTGCAAAATGTGCGCGGTCGGTCACAAAGGCCGTTCCGATCATATCCATGCCCGCGGCAGAGGCGGCGACCGCTTCCTCCTCGCTTGCGACCTGAACATAGGCGATGGTGCGATTACCCTTGGCTTTCCGCAGGTCCTTGATCGTCATGCCACACATATCATTTGGCTCCATTCGTAAATTTTTTGCGCCGTTCGCGGATTTTGGTGTCAGATTCAACGGTGCCGTCATGGAATGATCCAAACCACTTGTCCCACGGCAACTCGAGCGATCCGTAGTTACATTCGAAATAGCGATGATGCATCTGGTGGTGGAACGTGCCGAGCTTCAACCGGTTCTTATCCTTGATTACCATTCCCTCAAACCCTGTATGTGTCGTGGCGGCGGTCAACGCATAGTATTGCAAATGGAACAGGATATGGACGGGGTGCGCTGCGACGACGAAGTGGACCAAAACCGATCCGAGAAAGATCAGGTGTTCGACGGGGTGCATCGACAGGCCCGACCAAGGTCCTACGTTAATGTTGCGATGATGCAGCGCGTGGACATGTTTGTAGAGGAAAGGGATGTGGAGCGCGCG
Organism: Yoonia sp.; assembly: GCA_023263855.1. GTDB lineage: Bacteria > Pseudomonadota > Alphaproteobacteria > Rhodobacterales > Rhodobacteraceae > Yoonia. The sequence goes on from JALQUF010000101.1 coordinate 2,188, forward strand.
GTGAATCCAGTAGAAATAAAAGCTCTCCCAGACGGGGATCAGCAGGAACAAAGCGACGAACCAGAATGGATGTGCGGCCCACGTCAGCATGGGGGCATAGCCGTTGGCCATAGCCCAGAACATCAGCACCTCATAGGCGGTCCAGACGGTGACGCCGCTGGCAATTGTCCAGAATATATTGTCGCGTATTTGCCCGCCTAATGTGAACTGCCGCCCATTTTTCATGAGCGGACGTGTGTCATATTTCAACGCCTGCCCCTGTTTGGTGAAGGTGTAAAAATACAAATGCAGCCCACCGGCAACCAGCGTCATTAGGATCACGTTGCGGATAAACATTTCTGCAATCCAGCCGAAGGCCAGCGTGCGTGTCACGTCCAACGACGGCTGGAACCAGTAGAATGAGATGAAAGCGCTCCCGACGATGATCAGCTTTTCGGTAATGAAAAACCACGAATTGAACACCCATTTGACCATCGCCATCGGGCGAGGCGGCCAACTGAAGAGCGGTGAAACTTGCAGCGGAACATCGGGCGTGTGGTTCCAGCCTTTGAGCAGAGCGTCGGACATGATGGACCTCGTGAAAATGGCGATACTCATACAATGGCATGGCCTTCATCATCTGAAAAATGGTATTATAAGACAATCTACGTCTGAAAATACGAGGTTCTGAATGGCGCTGACTTTAAAAGCTATGGAATATTTTACCACCGCCCTGCGCCACGGCAACATTGCCAAAGCCGCAGTGGAGTTGAACATCGCAGCTTCCGCGATCTCGTCCGCCATAGACCAAGTCGAGACTGAGTTTGACCTGACACTTGTGACAAGACAACGCGCGCGGGGCATTCAGGCCAATGCCAGCGGACGCGAAGTGGCTCGCAAATGCGAGCGTCTATTGGAAGAATACCAGTCCGTGCTCAACGAAGGTGCGGAATTGCGACATGCCCTTAGCGGGACTTTGCGGATCGGGTATTATGCGCCCATCGCACCCGCATTTTTGCCACCGATCTTCGATACCTTCTTGCCAGCCGATAGTTCCGTCACGCTTGAACTGACAGAATGTGACAACGATCAGGCGCAGGACGGACTACTCAACGGCACATTCGATGTCATTCTCTTTGTCGCTGAAGGTGTGCGCCCCACAGTAGATTTCGAGATCCTTATTACGGCACCGCCCTATTGTCTGCTACCCGCCGCACATCCTTTGACACAGCAATCTTCGGTTTCAATGGCGCAGATCGCCCTGGAACCTTTGGTCGTGCTGAACCGACCCGTTGCCGCGTCCTATTACGAGGGGCTTTTCCAACCAGGTGCCCGCCAAGCACCTGCTGCGGCCTATGCAAATTCGACCGAAATGGTCCGAAGCATCGTGGCTTCGGGTCGGGGCTGCGCCATCCTCAATATGCGTCCGCTAACCACCGAGAGTTATATGGGTGCGAAAGTTGTAGCACTCCCGATTTCAGACGATCTACCGCCACTCACCCTGGCAATCGGTTACGACAAATCGCGCCCACGGCGAAGTGTTAAAGATTTTGTGAAAGAGTGCGAAACCTATTTTGCAAATGCAGGTGCATCGCAGTGCATCGTGGAGCGTTGATCCACAAAAAGCGGTCATTTATATTTATATTAAAAAAGACCGCTTTGTCTTGTGTGGATGGCTCCTGCAAAGCAAGACTTTTTTGAAGTAATCGGCAATTTGTCAGATACGGTCTTGTGTTCGGCCTGTTTGCGCGGAACTCAAGCCCGCTGGCCTTGATGGTTTCCGCATATCAAGTCCCCATTCTCGCAGACGGACAGATGTTGTCCTGGACAAGGCAATGCGCGGTTCCGACTTCGCCACTGTGGTCATTCGGCGACCGTACCAATTCACCCGCCCGTGCAGCATCAAAAGTTGCTCGCTGAGGTCTGTGACAACATCGCTTACGGCTTGCGGGAGCTCAGGTGAATGTCCCTCAATCACTCGCTTTGCAAATTGAATCGCGTGCCCGACACCTTGAGCAAAGATAATCCCGAACTCTGCCAACAACCTGCGCATCATATTGATGGTCTGGGTTTTTTGCCGAACAATCAGATCCCGCGCACGATGGAGTGACAAGATCGCTTGTTGTTCTGGCGACTTCATTTCCAAGAACCGCATTGTTGGTCGTGTCACCGCTTCACAAATGGCCTCCGCGTCGGCAGCATCGGACTTCCCGCGCTTCACGTAAGGCTTCACATAAATTGGCGCGATCAGCTTCACTACATGACCCGACTTGCTCAACTCACGTGCCCAATAATGGCTAGACCCACACGCCTCCATACCGACCAAGCACGGCTCTAGCTTCTTAAAAAGGTAATCATCTGTGCGCGTCGCAACGAACGGTTAAAAGCAACTGTTCCGTCTTCGGTGATCGCGTGAACCTGAAAGACGTTCTTGGCCAAGTCTAGGCCGATTGTGGTAACTTGCATTGGCTGGCTCCTCTCATACGCTGTCAAAGACAACTGCAGTATGGCGCATTGCGACGCCGGTTGAAGCAGGAGCCATCCACCTCATCCCGCATTGCGGAACTTGATGGTCACTGCGGCTAACGGCTACTTCGAGGACAACGCGGGCAGTCGGCCAGTCCAACGCAAACACAAAACAGGCGCACTTACCGATTTTAGGGGAGCGTTGTCCTGTCCCGTTTGCAAGCATTTGCAATTTGATTGAGTGGTGCTGTCTCTGAATATTATTTTTAGGTGACTATAGGTCTTACCAATGCAAATTCTGTTAGATGTTATCTTTGCTGTGATCGGAAAGTCGGTTGTACTTTTACCCGTCTCCTATGTGATACGTTTATAGATTGAGAAGTTGCTTGGCTTCAAAGCTACACTCAAGAGTACCTATATAGGGCTGTTTGTCGGAAATGTCGTTGCTTCCATCGTGATCCCTATGATGCTTTGGACCGGGGTGCTCACACCGCACGGCAATGATCCATCAAGGATCTTCAATCAGATGCCTGTGCACTTTGCAGCGCATTTTGCGATGCAGACAGTCTCTCTCAGATCCCTTTGCAAGGATACCGGAGGCAATAGACTTTCAACGCTACATGCAGTGCTTATAGCTCTGATTCTGACAATTATTTTGGGGGCGATCACGGCGTTAATCTGGATGACGGTATGCATTAACAGTTGTGTTGGTTCCATTGAGGTAAATCAAAGAATGCACCCCTGTGAGCAGTCACAGTTGCTCGGCAATGACTTCTGCTGAGCTTTCGCCATATCTTATTGCCCACCGGGCGCATTTTGGTCGCTTTAGAGCGATCGCTGCAGCTATTACCTTTGTAGTTTTTGCTTGGGCTCCAACGATCGGATTGCCTGAAGAGACGGTCAGTAATTATCTAGTTTCGGAAGAGGAATGTTTTGAATCTCCGAGCTCAGAATGTCTGTTGGCACTGGCAATAAAGGTCGCCAAGTCAGAGGATAGCCCAGGCACGCTACTACAGCAGGTATCCGAAGTATTGTTACAACAAGGCAAACGCTGAGCAGCCCCACTTAAGTGGTCCATATTGAAAGTTAGTGCATGATAGGCCTTTGGTCCATCGATACGATGGCCTCTGGCGCAGGTGGGCGAGAGCTCCGAGCACTATGGGGTCGTTTGGTGTTGTAGTGGTTCCTCCATCGTACGATGATGATTTGGGCTTCACGCAGCGAGTAAAACATCTCACCGTTCAGTAGCTCGTCACGCATCCGGCCGTTGAAGCTTTCGCAATAACTGTTTTCCCAGGGTGACCCAGGCTCGATGTATTCAGTCTTGGCTCCAACGGCTTTGATCCAATCTCTGACGGCCTCAGCAATGAACTCTGGGCCATTGTCCGATATGATATACGCTGGCACGCCGCGTAGGATGAATAGGTCTGTCAGAGCGTCGATAACCTCTGTCGAGTTCAGCTTGCTCTTTACCCGGATTGCCAAACATTCTCGGCTGTGTTCATCCAAGATATTCAGAGTTCGAAAGGCACGACCGTCCTCTGTCCGGTGATGCACGAAGTCATATGGACGAAGCAGCGGCCGGTGATTAAGCACGCGCGCTGTTCTTGCGCTAAGCATGGCTTGAAGTCGTAGAGGCGTGCAATCTGGCCGAGTATCAACAGGCCGATGAGCTGAGTTGTAGGATCAGATGCGCGCGACGCCGCCCAAAAGGGGTATCTCGTGCGGATGTAGATGGTGGCGGTGAGAATTTTCGCGCGTATCTGGCTTAACGCCACGCTGGGTGTAGCCGCCGAAATTATGATCTGGACGGCGGAACCCACTTTCCTACAATACCTTGCAAAGACGATTGTTGAGCGCATGTCGCGAGCGTTTCGGGAACAGTGACCCATGTGCTGCCGGTTGTGGGTCGCGACTATTTGGTTTCATGACCGGAGGCTGATCTCAGCCGGGCTGTTTCCGCCTCGAAACCGCGCACGACGCGCATTCCAGCCAAGGGACCGTTATGTTCTGTCACCACGGTGCATTGGCCTTCAGTCGCACCATCCCGTTCGAAATATACCACGACCCAGTCCTTTGTGCGGCCAAAACGGTGGGCGTTAGGGGTGTTGGAAAACATTGCCGTAAAGCGCCACGGTCCAATTTCTGTATGCAAAACGGGGATACGATTTTCACCATTGGGGTTGAATCGCTTTGGTGTGATTGTTGCAAGCGTGCCGCGCTTGGCACGACTGCGATAGGTCTCGTCGACCTCAAGGATTGCTTCGATCGGCGGGATCTTTCCGTCGGGTCGCGTTGGCCTACGCCGCGCAAGGATACTTTCCAGAGAATGCTGGATGCTGCGCACCCGTCGCGGCCCAATCCCTTTCAGTTTGCCCAATCGGCCGTCGACTGCGGCGGCTTCTAGCGCTTCAAGCGTTTCCAGATGCAGTTCGTCATGTAGTTGACGCGCAATGTGTGGCCCGATTGTCGGCACACTCTGGAATAGTCTCTCGGGGTCCAACGATCCGCGCAAACGCGCCAACATCGCCAGCGATCCCGTTTCCAAAATCTCGGCGATGGCCTTGGCGATAGAGGTGCCGATCGTGGGCAGCGCATCCAATCCTGCCAAGCCCGTGGTTTCATAAACCTCTCTAAGGTTGGGTGCCGCGTTTGCGATATACTCAGCGGCCTTGCGATAGGCCCCGACGCGGAAACTGCTGGCGTTCTGCTGCTGCAAAAGATCTGCCACGTTGGCCAGGACTTTGGCGATATGGCCGTTTTCGTCTTTTTGAACCGATGTTTTCATACCCTGTGATCCCGCGTGGACTGTGCCTATCTGCCCGTAGAATAGCCGCAATGCCCCCTGTACCGCTTTGAGAAGTATCAATCGTCTACGACGAAAGCTGATTACCATCGCGACCGATACACAAATTCAGGAGCCCATTTGATGCCACCAATGCTTTCCCTTGCCGACACTACCGACGCTTGCACGCAAAACGTGGCGACATTGCCTGCGATGTGCACGGGTAAAGGCTGATGCGCCTTTTCGCCTTGGAAGAGAGCTATGACCTTGGTGCGCGGATTGCATCTGCTTACGGGCAGGAATTGTCAGAGCTGGAACACCGCAATTTTCCGGATGGCGAGTGCAAGATACGCCCGCTTTGTTCAGTCAACGGCGCACATGTTTGCATCATCCAAAGCCTATATGACGGACCGGTCCACAGCGTGCACGACAAACTGTCCCGCCTGCTATTTCTGATCGCCACCATGCGTGACCATGGTGCTGTGCGTGTGACCGCTTTGGTTCCGTTCTTGTGCTATGGGCGCAAGGATCGCCGCACAAAGATGTGGGACCCTGTCACCACAAGATATGTCGCCCAATTGTTCGAGGCGATGGGCTGCGATGACGTCATCACGCTTGAGCCACATAATCTGGCCGCTTTTCAGAATGCCTTTCGTATTCGAACGCATCATCTATCGCTTGGCGATGTTTTTCCTGACGTCATCGCATGGCGAACCGACGAGGCACCCTTGGTCGTGGTATCCCCTGATCCGGGCGGTGTGAAGCGTGCGCAGTTGTTCCATCATGAACTACAGGACCGTTTGGGGCGACCGCTTGGTTTCGGCTTTATGGACAAGCAACGGAGCGCGGGCGTCATGACCAGTGGTGATATTGTCGGCGATTATGAAGGCAAGTCAGTGATCATCGTTGATGATATGATCGCATCAGGCGGCACCATGATCGCAGCAGCACAGGCGTGTAAGAAGCGAGGGGCTGCAAAGGTCTATGCCTTGGCGGCGCATGGTTTGTTTGCACCCGGGTCAGAGGCGATGTTTACCGGCATGCATTTCGAGCGAGTGTTTGTGAGCGACAGCATCCCGCCGTTTCGCCTGCCTGACGGGGCCAAGACGCACAGGCTTGAGATTGTAGGCATCGAGGATGAATGCGCCAATGCGCTGCGCGGCATTGCGTTCTAGAGCGCCAAACCGTCCGGACCGAACAGGCGGCGTTCAGCCAGTTCGATATATCGCAACCCCAGCGGCAACCATTTCTGCGGTTCTCTTGGATTGGGTACAAGCAGGTGTGCAAGGCAAAGTCTGGTGCGCAAAACGGCATGGATCGCTTCATAAAGCGCCAGCAGATCAGGATCGGGGTGGTGGGAAAGGCCGCTTGATAAACCCTGCACCAACGCGGTCTTGATCCATCCAGCTCCTAGCACTTCGGCTTCCATCCCCAGAAAGACTATCTCGCTAAAGGGATCGACCATCCGCAGGTTGCGATTGAATTCCAGACAGTCGAAGATGACGGGTGGGTCGGTCAAGCAAATATGTTCAGGGCGTAGATCGCCATGGCATTCCCGGATCCAACCTTTGGCAACGCGGTCCTCAAACAAATTGAAGTGTTTGAAAAACGCGGTCTTGAAGGCAGCATGGACTGCTTCAAACCTCGGGTGATGTTCTTTGAACATTGCGTGCCGGAGGGTAGCAAAGTTCATCTCTTGTTGATCAAGAATGACCGTTGCCAGCTCTGTTGCATTGAGGTTGGACGCTGGACATTTAGCATAAAAGGCGCTGAGAAGAGCGGCAATTTCGCCAATGGTCGCTGGCAGATCACCGTCCGCGCGTGGAGGGTCAACAGCGACAACATCCAGCATCTGATCGGCGGGCAGGCGGCGCATCTCAATCAGCCAGTCTACGGTTTCTGCCGTTCCGCCTAGGCCAAGTTGGCCGCAAGGATCCCGCACGATCCGAACGAGTCTCAGATATGTGTCCTCAGCCAGACGGCGGTTGAGGTCAATTTCGGTCATACAGTTGTCAAAACGTGCCCGCAGGCTGGTGAGGTCCTGTAGTTCATCACGGACCGGCTTCTTCAGCTTGTAAACGTAGTCTTGGCCGATAAATATCCAGGATTTGCTGGTTTCATGCAGGCTTAATTGGGCATCGTCGTCGCATTCAAGCAGAGCCTTGATTTGCAGAATTTTGTTGGGATAGCGGTTCATCATGTACTGGTTCCGACATCGGTCTGGGGTCACTCAAATACGCAGGGTCGTTTTTGCATCAAAGAGCTTGGCCTTCTCCATATCGGCCTCGAAACTAAAAAGGGTACCTTCGGGGCGCGCGTCTTCGGGTCTGACGCGTGCGACCACGTCCAACCCCGCATGGTGAAACAGGATCATCGTATCCGGGCCCGTCGGTTCAACTACACTGACGGGGCGTTCGAAAGTGAACCTGTTCGCACCGGGCAGTTCAGTGCCGGCTGCAAAAATTGCCTCGGGGCGCAGCCCCAGGATCACGTTACGGCCTTCCATTGCGCTGATCCGCTCGTACAACGCAGGCGGCAGTGGGAAATCGAGCGGGTCTTCCTCAGGACTGCCAGTAGATACAACATACTGACCGTCTTGCGCGCCAATCTTTCCAGGTATCATGTTCATCGGCGGCGACCCCATGAAACCTGCCACGAACAAATCAACGGGGTCTTCGTAAATCGTCGCGGGGTCGGCAAATTGCCGGATATGGCCGTTATCCATGACTGCGATCCGCGAGGCGAGGGTCATCGCCTCGATCTGGTCGTGGGTCACATATACGATGGTCTTTCCCAACCGTTGGTGCAGTTTCTTGATCTCGGTCCGCATTTCGATGCGCAGTTTGGCGTCGAGATTGGACAGCGGCTCATCAAATAGAAAAACATCCGGCTTGCGCACCAGAGCGCGCCCCATCGCGACGCGTTGGCGTTGGCCGCCCGAAAGTTGGCCGGGTTTGCGAGACAAGAGGCGTTCGATCTGTAGCAGTGTGCTGATTTCCTCAACCGCAGCATCCTGATCTGCTTTCGGGATGTTGCGTGAGACCATGCCGAAGGTGATATTGTTGCGCACTGTCTTGGTCGGGTAGAGTGCGTAGGATTGAAACACCATAGCGATGTCGCGGTCGCGCGGCGGCGTGTCATTGACCCGCTTGCCACCGATATAGATGTCGCCCCCGGTATTCGTCTCGAGCCCCGCTATCAGGTTCAGCAGCGTTGACTTGCCACAGCCCGACGGTCCCACCAGCACGACGAATTCTCCTGGATCAATCGCAAGATCAATAGATTTGATGACCTCGGTCGCGCCAAAGTTCTTTTTGACCTGTTCCAGACGAATATCAGACATCGGCTATCCTTTCACCGCTCCGGCGGACAGACCGCGGACAAAATACGCACCCGCGATCACATAAACTGCCAATGTTGGCAGGGCTGCGATGATCGCAGCCGCCATATCGACGTTGTATTCCTTCACACCGGTCGATGTGTTCACCACATTATTGAGCGCGACCGTCACCGGGTTGCTG
>JALQUF010000102.1 GCA_023263855.1 Yoonia sp.
AGAGGCCACTTTGTACTGCTTGCCGCCGGTTTTGAGAACCGCAAACATCTGATCTTCCTTTATCTTTCGCGTCGCTGAGGCCCCGGTGTTTTCCGGCGTTTGGTACCTGTGGACAGCGCGCCCGTGGGCGAATTTTCGCATATCACCCTGCAAAACCCTTGCAGAGATGGCGCTATATCTGACCAATGCCCGCATAAGTCAACATAAAAAGAAGGTAGAAAACCCATGCGCTGGCCATATGCTGCTGTTATTCTTGTCGCAGCCTGTTCACAAGACGCAGGCAGGCTGTTCGGACCAACCGTTTCGCCGGGCGAAGGCACCAGTGCGGTCATGGGATCGGCCGCCTATCAAAAGCGCCAAGGCGATGTCGAACTTATCGTGAAATCGAACTACACACAGATCAAGGCAGATATTCGTGCCGGTGGTGGCCCCGTTCTGACCAAGGCGATGGACGCCGCAGACATTGCGGCAAGCGACCGCCCTGCCCGCATCATTCAGTTGCAATCCAACATCGGGTTGTACCAGGCAACACCCGGCGCGTTGGTCACTGCGTTGATGGTTTATGGTTCCTAGAAATCCGCCAACAAACTGTCGCGTTTGGCCACAAGATCCCAGAACGCTTTGGACTTGGATATATCGTCCACAACATCAGACGGGATACCGCGAGCGATCATCCGGTCATAGAGCGTCTGAGGATAGCCGGGCGTCACGGGTGGCACACTGACCATTGCGTTGATATCGGCGGCAACACCTGCGGCCTCGGGCGGGCAGCCGCGTGTCGGATTGCCGTTCACATCACGCCCATCCGCTTCAAGCTTGGTCACAGCTGCAAAATAGATCGTGCATTCCGCCTCGAGCAGCTGCGCCTGACGCGGATCATCAGCTGGCAGTTCCGGCTGTGGCGCGATCGGGGCAGTCTGGTCACAGGCCACAAGCAAACCAAGAGCGAGAACGGCATATCTGAAGCGAGGCAATGGACGGTATCCTTTTCGTTGCGAATTTGCGCCAGAATACTGGGGCATTCCAGAATGCCAAGGCGTCATCCTAGAGTTCTTGGCTGATCATGAAACGCGCCGACGCCAGACCCAACCCGCGCGAGATATCTTCGAACATCCCGTCAAATGCGGCAAAAAGCGCATCCGTCATATCTTGCCCCGCATCCGTCCTTGAAAATTCAATATAGGCCTCCAGCTCGGCATCCGAGAGCGGCTGATAGGCCATCAGCAAAAAGGAATAGACCCATTCGGTTGTATCTTTTCGCACCTCAGGTTCCTGTGCCCAGACGTCTTGCAAAGCGGTCTCGCCCGTCACACCGGCCGGCATGGCACCGCCATCGATCAAACCGGTATAGAAGGCATAGCTCGAGTTCAACGAACCCACGACATTGGCCTCGATCAGGTCGTTCACATCGATAAATTCCTGCACCATCAAAAAGCGTGGCGTTTCATCCATCATGGCGATGGCGGCGTTTTCCTTGCTGGCCATCTCGACCGCTTCGTCCAGATAGGCGCGGCGGGCGCTCAGCTCGAGACCCACAATTTTTTCGCCCGGTTGCGATGTGAAGAACGCCAGCATGGCATCGATATCATCACCGGCAACCGCTTCGGCAAAAGCGCCGCGGACTTCCTCGTACATCATCTGGGTGTCGTAGACGGCAGACACAGCCATGCGCCATTGATCTGTCGGCCCGCTTGGCAGCATTTCAACCGCAAGCGTGTCGCCATACGACAAGCCTTCCTCGCGCATGATCTCAACCATCTGCGGCATACCGAGCGCATCAAGCAAGGCATCCACCGCAGCCTCATCAACGGACTGCGCCCAAAGCGGCGACGTAAACAGCGAAACAGCAAATGTCAGCGGGGTTGCCAAACGGATCATCACGGGGCCTCATCATTGATGTGTCGCGTAACAGATAGGCGCCCTGCCCTTGCCTTGCCAAGGGCACGCACGCAATTGTCAGGCATCACAGAATTGGCCTTGCACTGAACCGCCACGCACAGTAACACGCCGCACGATCCCCGCGGAGAGGTGCCGGAGTGGTCGAACGGGGCGGTCTCGAAAACCGTTGTGGGTGCAAGCCTACCCAGGGTTCGAATCCCTGTCTCTCCGCCATGATCGTCCTGCGATACAGCGATATTTACCGGTCCTATTTCGCTGCAGTTTTTGGCTGTGCGGCTCCATACTCTTTACTATATGCTGTGAAACCGTTCTTCTGATCTCGTCGGGAATTTCGTGCCTTTTGAAATGGCGCAGGTTTTCGGGGGAGCGGAGGGGACGAGTGATGCAAAAGACCCTAGGAATGACAGCCGAGCGCGCAGAAGCGCGGGAGCGGCCCCAGACCGCCTCATTGCAATTCCCGATTGTCGGGCTTGGCGCTGCGGCGGGTGGGCAGCAGGCACTGTCAGCCTTTTTTGCGGCCATGCCAGATGACAGCGGCATGGCGTTCATGCTGGTTTACCCTGGAGAGCCTGATGGCGAACGCCAGATGGCCAAAGAACTTGCTCAGCACACACAGATGCCCGTCGCGCTGGCAACGGATGGTGCAAAAATCGCCCCGAACCATATCTATGTTCTGCCTGCGCGCTGCACGGTCTTGATCGCAGGCGGGGCCTTGCGCCTTTCAGACCCTGCATCAGGTCGCCGCTTGCATCATCCGATCAACCAGTTTCTGCGGGTACTGGCGCAGAGCCATGGGGCAAATGCTGTGGCCATCATTCTATCGGGCGCTGGGAGTGACGGAGCCGCGGCTTTGGCCGAGATCAAGGCCCACGGTGGGATCGTGCTGGTCCAAGACCCGAAAGAGGCCCAGCAAGATGCGATGCCGCGCAGCGCAATCGCCATGCATACGGCCGATCACGTGCTGCCGGTTGCCGCGATGCCGCAGGTTTTAGCCGGGTATGCACAGCATCCTTTTATCGTGAGCGACGCAACACCGCCGCCATTCGGGGAAAAGGCACGCGCCGTCCTGCCGCAGATCATTGAGGTTCTCAAGGCGCACGCGCCAATCGACTTTGGCCTTTACAAGGAAGGCACACTGCTGCGGCGGATTGAGCGGCGCATGGTCTTGCGACACCTGATTGATGCCGATGACTACCTTGCACTGTTGCGCACAGCACCCCAAGAGGCCGAAAGGCTCTGCAATGATTTCCTGATCACCGTCACCCGGTTTTTCCGCGACCCTGCAGCGTTTCAATACATCAGCGACACAGTCCTGCCCGCGATCATCGCAAACCACACCAGCAGCGACCCGATCCGGATCTGGGTGCCGGGCTGCGCTAGCGGGGAAGAGGCGTTTTCACTGGCAATGATCATGATCGAGCAGATCACGGCCATGGACAAGGACGCGACCTTCCAGATTTTTGCATCCGATGTGGACGCACGATCACTAGAGATTGCACGCGCCGGGGTCTATCCCGACACGATTGAAGCTGATGTCTCGGCGGCCCGTCTGAAACGGTTCTTCCACAAAGACGATCATCGCTACCGTGTCGCCGGCGTGTTGCGCGATACTGTTGTGTTCACCAAACAAAACATCCTTGCCGATGCCCCCTTTGCGAAACTGGATATGATCGCCTGTCGCAATGTGTTGATCTATTTAAGGCCCAAAGCACAGGAACTGGCGACTGCACAGTTCCACTTTGCCTTGAACAAAGGGGGCGTTCTGTTTCTGGGCGGCTCTGAGACCCCCGGCAATCAGGACGCCTTGTTCAGCGCAATGTCGCGCCACAATCATGTCTACCAAAGACAAGATCCTGTTTTGTCTGGAACGAAAGCGCTGACCGCACCACACCACGCAGCCAAAGCCATGCACCAACAGGTCCAATCCACAAACGAACAGCTGGAAACCTCAAAAGAAGAGCTTCAGTCGCTGAACGAAGAACTGACAGCGCTGAATGCCCAGTTGCAGCAAAAGGTAGATGAGGAACGGCGGCTGTCGGATGACCTCAATAACCTGCTTGCCAGTTCGGGTGTTGCGACGCTCATTCTGGACCGCAAGTTGAACATCATGCGCTTCACTCCGAACACGCGCGCATTATTTCAGATGACCAGCCAAGATATTGGACAGCCTTTCGCCAATTATGCGGGCAAGGTCCAAGACCCGGACCTGATGCATGATGTGACGCTAGTGCTGGAGCGCCACCAAACCATCGAAGCCGAACTGCTGTCTGAAACCGGCCACGCCTATGTGCGGCGCATCCTGCCCTACCGGACACAGGACGGGGCGATTGATGGCGTCGTGGTGCGGTTTTCCGATGTCTCGGACCTGAAGAAATTGCAAGAGGCCAGCCAGAAGGCCCGCAAATTCGCCGAGCGGGTGGTCGATACGATCCGCGACCCCCTTTTGATCCTTGACGCCAGACTGCGGATTGTCTCGGTCAATCAATCGTTCCACCGCGCTTTTGGCACCTCAGATGACGATGTCATCGGCGCGGACCTGTTCACAATACAAGGCGCGCGCTGGAACATCGCGCAATTGCGCAGAGTGCTGGAACGGGTTCTGCCTGACAAAACCACAGTCGAGGGGTTCGAAGCCACATCTGACCCGCATCAGATGGGCCCGCGCCACATGCTGTTGAATGCGCGTCAGGTGGAAGGCGACGCAGAAGGTGGTGAGCTGATCCTGCTTGCGATTGAGGATGTCACTGCCGTCAGACAGGCCGCACAGGAAATCATGGATCGCGAAGCGCGATTGCGCGCCATCCTTGATGCGGCCCCCGAAGCCATTGTGACGATCGACGACCACGGAATGATCGGCAGCTTCAGTCCGGCAGCCGAAGAGATATTCGGCTATCGCGCAGCCGACATCATTGGCAAGAACGTCAATATCCTGATGCCGGAACCAGAGCGCAGACATCACAACGGCTACATGACGCGCTATCTTAACACGGGCGAAGCCAGAATTATCGGGCGGGGGCGTGACATGGACGGGTTGCGCAAGGACGGGACCACCGTTCCGATCCGTCTGTTGATATCAGAGCTGGAACTTGACGGTGAACGGCATTTTCTGGGAATTTTGCAGGATTTGACCGAAGACAAGAAGCGGCGCGCGCAATTGCAGAGCGCCCAAAAGATGGAAGCGGTCGGGCAACTGACAGGTGGCTTGGCCCATGATTTCAACAATCTTCTGACCGTCGTGATCGGGAATCTGGAACTGCTGGACATGCGGCTTGAAAACCAGAACCACAAAGACCTGATCCGTGAAGCGCTTGAGGCGTCAAGCCTTGGTGCGACCTTGACCAGCCAGTTGCTCAGCTTTTCCAAAAGACAGGCATTGGCACCCGAAGCCGTTGATCTGAATGTGCTTGTGAAAACCATGCAACCGCTGCTGAAACGGTCCCTTGGCGAGCACATCAAGATCGACACAGCGCTTTGCGACACGCTGCATGCCACCATCGCTGACCCCGGCAAGATTGAAAGCGCCATCCTGAACATGGCGATCAACGCTCGCGACGCCATGCCAGAGGGCGGCACGATCACCATTGAAACCCGCAATACCATTCTGGGTGAAGACTATGCAGCGACCCAGATCGATGTGACCCCCGGTGACTATGTCGCGTTGTCAGTGACTGATACCGGAACCGGGATGCCGCCAGAGGTGCTTGAAAATGTGTTCGAGCCGTTCTTTTCCACCAAAGGACCGGGGGGCGGCTCAGGTCTGGGGCTGAGCATGATCTACGGCTTTGCCAAGCAATCCGGCGGCCATGTCGCGATTTATAGCGAGGTAGGCCGCGGCACGACGGTTAACCTCTTTTTGCCGTCTGCAACAACGACTGGGGCCAAGGCCAACGCGCCCGACACACCAACTGTCAGCCGTGCAAATGGCCAGACGATCCTTGTTGTGGAAGACGAGCCACTGGTGCGCAGGCTGACGGCAGCGCGTCTTGATCAGTTGGGCTATCAGGTGATCGTGGCCTGCGATGGGCCAGAGGCCATCAAAATGCTGCGGGAAAATGACCAGATTGATCTGGTTCTGTCCGATATCATCATGCCCGGCGGCATGACAGGGTTCGATGTGGCCGACCAGGCGCTTGCGCTAAGACCGACGCTTAAGGTTCTGTTGGCCACAGGCTATGCCAGAGGGGCCGAACCCGAAAAAGGCGACGCGAACCGCCAGCACCATAAAATCCTGCGTAAGCCATATGGTCTGCACGAGCTGGCCGAGGCCTTGCGGGAGCTGCTGGTGGTACAACGCCAATAATTTAGGATCGCTTTCATCCAACACCAGTGGCCAGCGGAAAAATCGCGAATGCAATCTCGCCAGTCAAATGCCGAAGTGACTCAAATGCGGCGGTACAGCAAGTCTGCGTCCCGCCCGCTAGATGCCCCCCCTGCGCAAACACAAAAATGACCTTTATCAATCCAGACCGCATTTGCTCTGATTAGCTGGGCATACAGCACCCCAAGGATCGCGGGTGTTCCAAAAAAGCTAAAGGAGACACGAGATGACACGCCTAAATTCTTTCTTCACCGCAGGTGCCACCCTGCTTGCCTTAGCGGCCTGTGACAACCTGACCTCGGATCAACGCACGCTGGTTGGCGCAACCGGAGGTGCAGCAGCAGGGCTGATCACAGCCGACCTGTTTGATGCAAATGACGATTGGCGGCTGATCTCGGGGCTTGCCGGGGCTGCAGTGGGCACCTTAGTTGCTCAGAATGACGTAACACAGCAGTGCGCCTATGCACGGGGCGACGGCACTTATATTCTGGCGCCCTGCCCGTAATTCACCGGAAATTCTGTCCGGCCCGACAAGATAGTACTCACGCGCAACCCAACGCGATGCGCGCTGCAGCCGTGCGAAAGCAGATTGCGCGTGACTCTGCGTCACAAAAGTGAGCAAACCCGATCATTGGCGCTTATTTTTTAGGCGCGGCATCGCCGACGATACGCATATTGCAAGATTAACTGGCAATATTCTGCGTTGCAGCATGTGGTGGCAGCGTTCGTAAGAACGTAAGCGTCACGTGACGGACCATCCTGGCAGATTGTTCCCGCCACGCGACTACAACATCACTGTTGCGGGTCCTGCCTAATTGGTTGGTCAGCTGTTGAAAAGGCGTGTTGACGCCTCGTCAACGACCCGTAGCGACAACGGGGACCAATGACCTATGAAAAAAACAACTGCTCTTGTAATAAGCGCCCTGCTGGGCAGCACCTCACTTGCGGCTGCCGAATGCGCCGATCCGATCAAAGTGGGTGTTCTGCACTCGCTGTCCGGCACCATGGCAATCTCTGAAACAACGCTCAAAGACACAATGGAGTTGTTGATTGAAAACCAAAACGCAGCCGGTGGCCTTTTGGGCTGCGAAATCGAAGCGGTTGTCGTTGACCCTGCCTCGGATTGGCCTTTGTTTGCTGAAAAAGCCCGCGAGCTGCTGACCGTGAGCGAGGTTGACGTGATCTTTGGCAGCTGGACGTCTGTGAGCCGCAAATCCGCCCTGCCCGTGCTGGAAGAGCTGAACGGCCTGATGTTCTATCCCGTGCAATATGAGGGCGAGGAAAGCTCGCGCAACGTGTTCTACACAGGTGCCGCCCCCAATCAACAGGCGATCCCGGCCACGGATTATTTTCTTGAAGAGCTGGGCGTCGAGAAATTTGCGCTGCTCGGAACCGACTATGTCTATCCGCGCACCACAAACAACATCCTTGAAAGCTACCTGCAGCAACAAGGCATCCCGGCCGAGGATATCTTTGTAAACTACACACCCTTTGGTCATTCTGACTGGGCGACAATCGTTGCGGACGTGATCGCGCTGGGCGCTGACGGCAAGCAGGTTGGTGTCATTTCAACCATCAACGGCGATGCAAACATCGGCTTTTATAAGGAATTGGCGGCTGCCGGCGTATCGGCTGATGATCTGCCTGTCGTCGCGTTTTCGGTCGGTGAGGAAGAGCTTTCTGGCCTCGATACATCCGATCTTGTCGGACATCTGGCTGCATGGAACTATTTCCAGTCCGCAGAATCCGACCTGAACGATGAATGGGTCGCCGCATGGAAAGCCAAGATGGGCGAAGACCGTGTGACCAATGACCCGATGGAAGCGCACTATATCGGCTTCAACATGTGGGTGAACGCGGTCAATGATGCAGGCACAACGGATGTGGATGCAGTCCGCGAAGCCATGTACGGACAGGAGTTTCCAAACCTTACAGGTGGCACGGCTGTCATGCTGCCCAACCACCACCTCGCCAAACCCGTGCTGATCGGTGAGATCACCGCCGAGGGTCAATTTGATATCGTCAGCCAGACCAGCGAAGTGCCGGGCGATGCATGGACCGACTATCTGCCGGAATCCGCTGTTCTGACATCGGATTGGCAGACACTTGGGTGCGGTATGTACAACACAGAAACCGAGACCTGTGTGCAGTTGACCTCCAACTACTAAACCATCAGGCTGAGGGGCGCGCAGATCGCGCCCCTCTTCCCCAAAATACCAGACAGATCGGCCCAACTCCTATGTTGCGACACCTTTTTCTGGCGCTGAGCATTTGCCTGATTGCCCCCGCCGCCTTTGCACAAAGCCTGCAATCCATCCTGCAAACCCATGCCGAAGAAGTGCTCAAACCGGGGCGCGCAACCGTGGGCGTGGTGCTGGATGATCTGGTTGCCAGCGAGCTACCCCAGGCCCTGCCCTTTCTTGAGGCGTGGCGCGACCGCGCCATTGTGCAGCGCGACAGCGACGGTCTGTTTTTTCGTGCGTCCGAAGTCGGTGATGAGATCACGCTTTTTGACCTTGATACCAACACGGCTGTCGGGGTCGCAGACGCAAACACACTCAGCGAAGCGCGCCCCAACGGCGGTGTCCGCCGCGCCATCGGTGACGCGCTTGTTCAGTTCCAGCTTTCCGACCCTGATATCCTCAAGCGCCGCTCGGCGGTGGAAGCCATCGCCCGCAGCATGGACCCCAGCCAACTGGCGCCGCTACAAGCCGCGATTGCGACCGAGCCGGACCCCGCGCTAAAGGCCACTAAAACCCGCCTTGCTGGCATGTTGGGGGCGCTTTTTGCCGACACGACCGAGGCCCGGATTGATGCAATCAACGCCCTGTCGGGCGATCTGTCGGTGGATGTGCGGGCCGTATTGAACACGATCCTCATTACGACCGAACAAGTCGCCGTGGAAATACCCGCCGTCGCCAATGTTTCACAGGTGCTGACGCCCGGCACCGACATCACGGCGGAAGACGCTTATGCCCGCCTTGTTGCAGCCGGTCTTGCCCCTGCCCTTGTCACCAAAGATGAGATCCGCGCGGCCCTTGTCGCCAATATCGATGGCGGCACCGTCGGCGGTGTGGCCGTGGCTGCTTTGGGGAACGATGCTGCGCGCGCACAGGCCTACGATGCGCTTGCTTCGGCAGGAACAGTGCCACCGCGTGTGACGGATCAAGCCCAGCAAGAGGCGATTTCATCCCATGCGTTCTACCTTGCCTATGCCGAACCGGACACGGCGATCACGGACGCCGCGAGGCAAGCCTTGAATGACATCGAAAACCGCGTTGCGATCAGCCAAGGCGTTGATCTGGGTCTTGATGCGCTGTCACTGGCGTCGATCTATTTTCTGGCGGCGATCGGCCTTGCGATCACCTTTGGCGTGATGGGCGTCATCAATATGGCCCATGGCGAGTTTATCATGATGGGCGCCTATACTGGCTTTGTCGTTCAACAGTTTGTGCCCGACTACACCTTGTCGATCATCATCGCCCTGCCCCTTGCCTTTGCGATTACCTTTGGTGCAGGCGTTGCGATGGAACGGCTTGTGATCCGGCATCTTTACCACCGCCCGCTTGAAACACTGCTGGCCACATTTGGCATCTCCATTGCGCTTCAGCAGTTGGCCAAGAACATCTTCGGCACCCAAGCCCGCCCGCTGACATCACCTGAATGGCTGGATGGTGCCTTGGTGTTCAATGACGTGATCGCCATCAGCTATATCCGCATTGCGATCTTCGTGCTGGCGTTGCTTTTTCTGGGGCTGATCCTTTTCGTGCTCAAGCGGACCCGTCTGGGGCTAGAGGTGCGTGCTGTCACCCAGAACCCCGGCATGGCGGCTTCCATGGGGATCAACCCCGACCGCATCAACATGCTGACCTTCGGGCTTGGCTCGGGCATTGCGGGCATCGCGGGTGTTGCCATCGGGCTTTATGCCAAGGTCACATCCGAGATGGGCGCCGATTATATCGTTCAAAGCTTTATGACGGTGGTTGTGGGCGGTGTTGGCAATGTCTGGGGCACGCTGGCAGGCGCGTCGCTGATCGGCTTCCTGCAAAAAGGCATCGAATGGCTGAACCCCTCCAACACCTTGGCCGCACAGACCTACATGATCCTGTTTATCATCCTCTTTATCCAATTCCGGCCCAAGGGCATTGTCGCCCTCAAGGGTCGCGCGGCGGCGGACTGACCCATGCGTAAGACATTCCTTTCTGAAAACCCTTCCGTTATGTGGTTCATTGCAATCCTCGCAGTCTTCACCGTGGTTGTGACGGTCTTGTCCGAGGTGACAGGCATCGGGATCATTTCGACCTCATTCGTCAAGACTTTGGGCAAGACGCTGTGCCTGTGTCTGGTCGCCATCGCGATGGACGTGGTCTGGGGCTATTGCGGCATCCTCAGTCTTGGCCATTTCGCGTTCTTCGGCATCGGCGGCTACGCGATCGGCATGTGGCTGATGTACGCGCGGACAGAGAGTATCGTGCTTGAAAGTCTCTCCGGTCAGGCGATTCCGGCCACGCCTGCCGAAATATCCGATGCGATCGGAAACCAGATCTTTGGTGTGGTGGGCAGTTCCGACTTTCCGGTGATCTGGGCCTTTGCCGACAGCCTGATCTTGCAGCTTTTGATGGTTGTGCTGGTGCCCGGAGTGCTGGCGCTGGTCTTTGGCTGGCTCGCCTTCCGGTC
>JALQUF010000103.1 GCA_023263855.1 Yoonia sp.
GAGGATCAGCGCGAATATAATGTCAGCGCCGGGAAAGCGCCATTTCGTCAGTGCGTAACCGTTTAGTGCGCCGAGGATCGTCGAAATCGTGACTGCGGGCACGACCATTGCGACCGAGTTCCAGAAAAACGGTTTTAGACCATCGCAACGCACCCCAACACAGGCCGAACTCCACGCTTTGTTCCACGCATCGAAGGTGACCTCCTGCGGCAGCCTTAGAAGTGATCCGGCGCGAATTTCTTCGAGTGACTTCAAAGACGTGGCAATCATCACGATCAGCGGGATAAGATAATACAGACAAAAAACGCCAAGCGTCAGGAACAGCAGTGTACGCATGACCACATGCTGGGCCCCTGTTTGTTGGACTATTCCGCTTAGGTTCTTGCGGCTCATCGGTTTGTCCCTCGCAATTCTGAATAAAGGTAGGGCACCACAATCGCGATCACCGTCGCCAGCATCATCACGGCACTTGCCGCTGCAACGCCCAGCTCACTGCGTTGGAACGCAAATGAATACATGAAAGTTGCCGGCATATCGGTGGCATAACCCGGCCCGCCACCTGTCAGGGCGATGACAAGGTCGAAGCTTTTGATCGCCAGATGCGCAAGAATGATCACGGTTGACAGAAAAACGGGGCGCATGATCGGTAGCACGACGCTGAAATACGTGCGAAAGGCGCCTGCTCCGTCTATTGCGGCGGCTTTCAGTATCTCGTCATCAACCGACCGCAGCCCGGCCAGAAACAGCGCCATCGCATAGCCGGATGACTGCCAAACCGCGGCAATGACGATGGTGTAGATCGCATAGTCCGAATTGACGAGCCAATCGAAGGTAAAATTCTCGAAACCCAGTTGTCGGACAAAATTCTGGATACCAAGGCCGGGATTGAGGATCCATTTCCAAACGGTCCCGGTCACGATGAACGAAAGCGCCATTGGATATAGATAGATTGTTCGGATCACACCTTCGATGCGGACGCGCTGATCAAGAAGAATGGCCAGAAATATACCGATTGCCAGACTGATTGCGATGAACAGTGCCGAGAAGACAAACATGTTGCTAAGCGCCACATACCATCTTGGCGTGGCCCACAGACGTTCGTATTGTGAAAGTCCTTCGAAGGTATAGTTCGGCATCACACCGGATTTCGTAAACGAAATGTATACCGTCCAGGCAATAAACCCGTAGACAAAGAACAGGCTGAGCGCAAAGAGCGGCGAGACGACGATCCGGGGCAGCCAACGTTCAATTTTCTGGCCAAGCGGTACGGTGGTTCGGGTGCGGGATATCATTTGAAAAAACACCGGGGCCGAGACCCCGGTGTTAGCTTTCTATTGCGCGCGTGCGACGGCTGCCGCAAGCGATTGCGCCGCTTCTTCGGAACTCATGTCGGAGTTGAAGAAGTTGGTCACAAGATCAAGAAATTCGCCACGGATCGAACGCGGGATCGCCATTTCGTGCGCCATTGAGGGCACAAGCGCGTCATTTTCAATCGCGGCAAGAAGGTCTTCGTGGGACCGCAATGCACAGGCGTCAAAAGCATCAAGTGCCACATCTGTGCGTGCCGGAATCGACCCTTTGGCAAGGTTGAAGGTCTCCTGAAATTCTGGTGACATGATCAGGCTGGCAAGCACCTGTTGGCCTTCAATGTTGTCGTCGCCTTCGACCTTGAAGAACGTGAAGCTGTCCGAATTCAAGACAAAGCCGTTACCAGGGGTGGGGGCACATAGAAAGTCAACGCCGGGGACTTTTCCTGCAGCCAGAAATTCACCCTTGGCCCAGTCGCCCATGATTTGAAAACCGGCCTCGCCGCGCATGACCATACCGGTTGCGAGGTTCCAGTCACGGCCTGCGAAATTGTCATCAACGTAGCCGCGCATCTTGCGCAACTGATCGAAGGCCGCAATCATCGTGTCGCTTTGCAAGGCGTCCTGATCCAGTTCCACCAGCGCCTTGCGGAAGAAATCCGCACCGCCGATCCCCAAGACAACGTCTTCGAATACGGTCGCGTCCTGCCATGGCTGACCACCGTGGGCTAACGGGATAATACCGACAGCCATCAGTTTGTCGGCCGCTGCATTGAATTCGTCCCATGTCGTCGGCATCTCCGTAATGCCGGCAGTTTCAAGCGCCTGAGGGTTGGCCCACATCCAATCGACACGGTGGATGTTAACCGGGGCTGCTACATATTCACCTTCATACTTCATGATGTCGGCGAGCACTGGTGGCAGCACCGCATCCCAGTTGTCGCTTTCGGCCACAGCTTCAACCGAACTCAAAGCACCTTCGCGGGCCCATTCCTGAATACCCGGACCTTTCAGTTGGACTGCGGTGGGTGGATTTCCGGCGATCACGCGTGCGCGCAGTGCCGTCATGGCCGCATCGCCACCGCCACCTGCGATGGGCGAGTCTATCCAGGTACCGCCCTGGGCTTCAAAGGCGTCTTTCAGCTCTCCAACCGCCTTTGCTTCGCCCCCCGATGTCCACCAGTGAAGCACCTCTACGGTGCCTTCTGCACAAGCGATGCCAGGTCCAATAGCTGTCAGCGTTGCTGAGACTACCAGCGCTTTCTTAAAGATATTCATCACATCCTCCTTTTTTGAAAAGCAGAGACCGACCAACCTTGCCTTCTGATTACGTTGCCCGATAAACAGAAATGTCACCTGCGGACGGTTCGCACGATATCGAAACACAGATCGCACAAGCGTGATTGACTAAAATCAATCTACAATGACTGCTGAAACAATGCAGAGTGTCACTTCTGGCTATCGGTTGGTTTTGTCTTATGGTCGGGTTGCTCATCTGCGCCTGCATTTGACAGGACGCCCTAATTCTTCGACCGTTCAATAACGATCGATGCCGAATGATTGGTTTGCAGAGAATGAGTTCGCAAATAATTCTAGTCGTCGATGATGACCCGAAAGTCCGATTGCTTCTACGGCGCTGCCTGGAGGAAGTCGGCTTAACGGTTTTGGAAGCCGAGACGAAGGAACAAGTATTTGACGCCTTGGAAGCGCATGATATCGGTCTTCTTCTACTGGATATCCAGCTTGAAAACGACAACGTATTCGAGATCGCCAAATGTGCGAGGCAACAAACACCGGTGCCGACTATCATGGTGACCGGTCAGGATGATGTGATCGACAGAGTGGTCGGATTGGAGATTGGCGCGGACGACTATATCGTTAAATCGTTTCACCTTCGCGAAGTGTTGTCGCGTGTGAGGGCTGTGCTGCGGCGTATCGTCCGTAGCGAAGATCAAAGACTATTCCACCACGGATAGCGCGGTAAAATCTTTTGACAGGATGGTTGCTCGGTTAGAGCTATTCGAATTAGTTAACCGGAACGGCGAGACTATGGATCTGACAAGCGGTGAATTCGCGCTTTTGAACGCTTTTCTTCAAAACCCTCAGCGTGTCTTGTCACGAGATCGACTGATAGACCTTCTACATGGCACTAAATGGGCACCTCAGGATCGCGTCATTGACACGCAAGTCGCACGCCTCCGTCGTAAAATTGAGTGTGATCCGCGCTCTCCAAAGGTGATTAAATCAGCCCAAGGGATTGGGTATGTTTTTTCTGCCGATATCCAGACATCATAGGGTGTTGCTATCAAGCATCTCGCGAAGTGTCAGCGCCAATTCTTTCAAACCGTATGGCTTGCGCAGTATTCTGTATTCGGAAATAGCGCTGGTTCTCCGGGGTGCCACGCCTTTTGCGTACCCCGTCACCAGCAGTATTTTCAATTCAGGCCTAAGCGCCAGCGCCTCAGCGGCAACATCAAAACCAGTCATGCCGCCAGGCATCACGACATCGGAAATGACCAAATCAATATCTGCTTGTTGCTTGATGATATCCATTGCTTTTGGGCCGTTCGTCGCGACAAGAACGTCGTAGCCAAGTTCAATGAGGCGCGTCAGCGTCAGGCGCAGGACCTTGGGGTCATCTTCGACCACAAGGATCTTTTCACCTGCACCGTTCGCAATGTCACCTGACTTATTCTGCCTGATCTTGTCGGCTTTGGCAGTTGTGGTGGGCAAATACAGATTGACCGTTGTTCCTTTGCCGATCTCGCTCTCGATGGTGACATGCCCGCCTGACTGCTTGGCGAAACCGTACACCATGCTAAGCCCAAGACCTGATCCTGCCCTAGGCCCTTTTGTTGTAAAGAACGGGTCAAATAATTTTGACTTCATTTCAGGTGCAATACCTATGCCTGTGTCTGACACGGACAGACAGACATAGTCGCCCGGCGTGACATCGACCTGTGTCGCAGCATGATCAGCATCAAGCGTCAAATTGCGCGTTTCGATCGTCAGTGTGCCACCATCCGGCATCGCGTCTCGCGCATTGATCGCCAAATTGAGAAGGGCACTTTCGATCTGACCGGGATCTGCAAGTGTCGTATCCAGATCGTCGGTTAGCTTGGCCTCAACGTCGATCTGTTCGCCAATGGTACGTTTGAGGATCGGAAGCATCATTTTCACGAGATCGTTTAAGTCGATACTTTCCGGTGCAAGAGACTGGCTTCTCGAAAAAGACAGCAGCTTGTTGGTAAGCGCTGCGCCTAGATTTGACGCCTCCAGTGCTTCACTGATCAGTTCTCGCAGTCTGACGTCGTCGGTGCGCCCCTCCAGTAATTCAAGATTGCCGATCACCACAGTCAGCAGATTGTTGAAGTCATGCGCCAAACCTCCGGTCAGGTGCCCGATCGCTTCCATTTTCTGGGCACGCTGCAATTCGACCTGTCGTTTCTTATCCAATGTCATATCGAGCAGGATACCCAGGAAATGGCGCGCTCCTTCGAGTTCCAGTTCTGACACTGTCAAACGCACCGGCACGCGGCTGCCGTCCTTGTGTGCTGCATCCATTTCGCGGCCAACACCGATGATCCGTTTTTCGCCAGTCTTGATGTAGTGTTCCATATAGCCATCATGTTGGCTGCGGTCTGGTTCAGGCATCAGCATATTGACGTTTTGGCCTATCACCTCGTCGGCAGTGTATCCCAATATCTGTTGGGCACCCGGACTGAAGGTGCCAATGATACCATCCTCATCAATTGTGATAATTGCTTCGGGGACGGCATCCAGAATAGCGCTCAGCCGTGCTTCGCGGTCTGCGACCGCTTGTAATGTTTTCTTCTGCTCGGTGACATCCTCCAAGGCCAGTAGAATAAGTTGCTTTTCTTTCGACTGGTCTTCAACCTTGCGCGCATTCAGCACCATGTCGCGTTGACCGCGGCGGCCTGACTGCATCGTCAGTTCAAAAGCTTCCACTGTTTTCTCATGTAGCAGCAAGGCCTCCAACAATGCGCGAAGTTCGGGAACGTCCCATTGCGCGTTCTGAATTAGAAAGACATTCTTTCCGACAAGATCCGACGTACTCGTCTCAAAAACCCTGTGAAAGGACTTGCTGACCGACAGAATGTCAAAATTGCTGTCCAGCACGATCAAAGGCTCGCGTACCGTATCGACGATATTTTCGGCAAACTTGCGGGCTTCACTGGTCTTTTCTTGCAGCGTCTTGAGATCAGAGATTTCCGCATAGGTCACAACGATACCGTCAATTTTGCCACTTTGTGTCCGGTAAGGAAGAATGCGGCGTATGAACCACCGCCCGCTTTCACTTTCGACTTCGCATTCTGCCGATACGAGCGTTTCAAGCACGGCTTCCGCATCTTTCAGCAGATCAGGGTCTTTGACTTTGCCGGTGATGTCGCTGAATGGCCGCCCGACATCGTTGTTGATCAGATTGAACAGCTCGCGCGTGGCAGGCGTAAAACGCATGATTTTGAATTCGGTGTCCAGAAACAAGGTCGCGATACCCGAACTGGACAACAGGTTGTTGAGGTCATCCGATATCCGGCGTTCATCGTCGATCTTTTGCTGAAGCTGGGTGTTAAGCGTTGTCAGCTCTTCGTTCAGTGACTGCAGCTCCTCTTTTGAGGTCTCAAGCTCTTCGTTTGTCGACTGAAATTCTTCGTTCATCGACATGGCTTCTTCGTTGACGGCCTTGAGTTCCTCGGTCGAGCGCTCGTAATCGCTGATCGTATTTCGCAAATCGGCCCGCGTCGTTTCCAGTTCCCGTTCAAGCTGTCGAAACGCGTCGTCGTCGGGCGCATTCACCACCAATTTAGCGGGTGCTGTAGGCTCGTCCGTGAAGGTGACCAGAAACAATTTGGCATGGTCCAGCGTGACGGGGTGGGCCTGTATGGTCACACCAACCTTTTCGTCCCCTCGCGAAATCAAAGCCGTTTCCTTTGCCTCTGGCTCACCTTGTCGTGCTGACCGAATGACGCTGCTTAATCGCGGGCGAAGTCCTTGGCGTGCCATGGCCAGCAGATTCCGGCTCGTTTCGCCAGACGGCACACGAAGATAGTGATCTGTCGGGCCTTCGAAATAGAGTGCTTCGGATTGGTCATTGATAAGAACGGCCGCAGGGGCGTAATTCTCAATCAGAACGGTTTGGCTTAGCTCGGCCAATTTGTTGGCTGGGGCGCGGAATTGGTTTGGCGTCGGGGGGATACCGGCATTTGCAAAGGAGCGCTGTGCGATCGGGAAATCAAATGCACGGCCATGCGCGTTGCCGACGCGTTTATAGATCCGGAACTTCTTTGAAACCGGCTGAAATAATGCGTCATGATTGCCTGTCGTCTCGGACATGCCCAAAAACAAGGTACCACCTTCATTGAGTGCAAAGTGGAACATGCGAATGACCCGTTCCTGCGCGTCCGGCGTCAGATAAATCATCAGATTACGGCACGATATCAGGTCCAACTTGGAAAACGGTGCATCCGCCAGAATGTTCTGATTGGCAAAAACAACTGTGTCACGCAGTTCCGGGGTCACGCGGTAACTGTGGTCTTCCTTGATGAAAAAACGCTTTAATCGGGTAGCTGAAACGCTCTCGGCAATAGAGTCGGGATAGATGCCGACGCGCGCAATCTGGAGCGCGCGTTCATCAACATCGGACGCAAATATCTGCAACTTCACGTCTTTTCGTAACGCCGAGATTTTCTCGATCACCAGCATCGCAAGCGAATAGGCTTCCTCGCCTGTGGCGCAGCCCGGCACCCAAATGCGTATGGGACGCTTTGCATCATGCGATCTAACCAAGTCTTCGAGTACGGTTTGTTCGAGGTGGTCGAAGGCATCTTTGTCGCGAAAAAAAGATGTCACGCTGATCAGCAGATCGGCACAAAGGTTCTGCGCTTCTTCTTTGGAGTCTTTCAAAAGCGCAAGGTAATCGCCTGAATCTTCCATATGCTTTAAAGCCATGCGCCGCTCGATCCGGCGTAGTAACGTGCCGTCCTTGTAGAAATCGAAATTGATAGGCGAATGCGATTTCAAAACAGCAATGATCTGTTCGAGAGAGGCCTTTGCATTCTCGCCCAATATCTTTGCGGGCTTGCCTTTCTGTATGAAAGGATGGAGAAAATATCTGACGATGATCTCGGGCATTTCCGCGACGGGTACGACATGATCTACCGCACCGGTCGCGATTGCACTGCGCGGCATCCCGTCATGAGTGGCCTCGGTCGGTTCCTGGACCAGTACGATTCCACTTTTTTCCTTGATCTCGCGCACGGCGGCCGATCCGTCACTGCCAGTCCCCGATAAGATGACTCCTACCGCGTTTTGACCCAGATCGCTGGCCAAAGACCGTAAGAACTTGTCAATCGGCAGGCGTGTGCCGCGACGATCTGTCTGTTCTGAAAGATGCAGCACGCCTTTACTGATCTCCAGATACTTGTTCGGCGGAATGACATAGACATGATTGGCCTGCACCCTGAGCTGGTCCTCTGCAGGTACAACGGGCATATCAGTGTGATTGCTCAGAAGGTCGGCCATCAGGCTTTCATGGTCGGGGTCCAGATGATGGACCAAAACGAATGCCGCTCCGGTGTCAGCCGGAGTTGCATCAAGAAAGGCACCATAAGCTTGCAGGCCACCTGCCGAAGCGCCAAGACCGACGACGGGAACTGCACCTGCAGGGTCTGATACCGCTTTCGCCTTTGCGTTTTTTGCGGGGGACGATGCCGTCTTGCGATCTAGCTTTGGTTTTGTTGTTCGTCTTGCCATGTCATTCCAGTTTCCCGCCTGAAGGCTGTCGGCTCGACTGTATGGACAAGACGTCGCGAGACATTTCAACGTCTGTGCGGCATCCATAGCCCAATGAGAGCGCCTCCGATAATGTTAGTAAGAATTGGCGAGGCATGTCCATTGATGAATATCATTTCGGCAACGCATCATGGGAACCCGCTTTTGATCCTTTCTGTAAGGTGTCCCGACTATGGGTATCTTTTGTGTGCTTGCCCACTGATCAGATATTAGCCTTTGTGCACAACCAGCGTTGATCCAGCACCTTGAGTGAAAGTTTGGTCCGGATTGATTCAAGTCAATCGGGCATGAAAGTCTGGCGGTATCTTTTTCAGGAGATCAGGGAAAGGTGGGCCATGGCACATAAGAATATTCTCTTCCATTCGGCGGCGCGCGAAAAACTGCTGCGCGGAACCACAGCACTGGCCGCTGCAGTGCGGGTTACGCTTGGGCCAAAATCGAAATCTGTCCTGATCCAGAAGAAATTTGGTCTGCCCATTGTCTGCAATGATGGCGTAACCATCGCCAAAGAGATCAGTCTCAAGGACCCGGAAGAGGATCTTGGCGCGCAGATGCTGCGTCAGGCGGCGGAAAAAACGGGCGAGGCAGTTGGAGATGGCACCAGTACCTCGACGATCCTTGCCCATGCGATCTTTTCGGACGGGGTACGCAATGTCGTGGCAGGGGCCAGCGGCATTGATATCAAACGCGGTCTTGATCGCGGCTTGCAGATTGCACGCGACCACCTGCAGTCAATGTCTGCGCCGGTGCGCACCAGTAAGGAAAAGGAACAGGTCGCGACGATCTCGGCGCATAATGACCCTGCGATCGGTAGGATGGTTGCAGATGCTGTTGAGAGGGTGGGGGATGAGGGCGTAATCACTGTTGAGGACTCGAAGACGACCGAAACCATTCTTGAAACCGTCGAAGGTATGCAATTCGACCGTGGGTTTATATCGCCCTATTTCGTGACCGATCCCGAAAGGATGGAGGCGGCGCTGGAAGACCCTTATGTCTTTCTATGTGACCGCAAGATCAGCAGCATGAAAGAATTTCTGCCGCTCCTTGAACAAGTGCTTAAGACCGGCAAGCCTTTGTTTATTGTTGCAGAAGACATTGATGCAGATGCGCTGGCAACTCTTGTTGTGAACCAGTTGCGCGGCACTCTGCGGTGTCTTGCCGTGAAGGCCCCGGGGTTTGGTGATCGCCGTAAGGCGATGCTGGAAGATATCGCGGTTCTGACAGGCGCGCAGGTTATCTCCGAGACCGTGGGTATGACGCTTGAAAGTGTCACACTTGAACATCTCGGGCACGCCGAACGGGTTAAATCGGATCGTGAAACGACAACGATCATTGGCGGTGCAGGCGCTAAACCCGCGATCAAGGCGCGTGTTCACCAGATTAAGGCGCAGATCGAGAATACGACCAGCGATTATGACAAAGAGAAACTGCAGGAACGTTTGGCGAAACTGTCAGGCGGGGTTGCCGTCATTCGTGTGGGCGCGCCGTCAGAGGCTGAAATCGCAAGCCAGAAAGAAGCGCTGGACGATGCCATCAATGCTACCAAGGCCGCAGTGGAAGAAGGCGTTGTGCCGGGTGGCGGGCTGGCTTTGCTGCGGTGCACAAAATCACTTGAGGTCGCAGAGGCCGATGCACAGGGCGATGAAAAGACCGGGCTTGAGATTTTACGCCGTGCGCTGAGTGCGCCAACGCGTCAGATCGCTGAAAACTCGGCAGTTGATGGCGGGGTCGTGGTGGCGCGAATGTTGGAAAGCAAGGGGGCGATCGGCTTTGATGCCGCGACGAATGACTATGTTGACCTCTTGAAGGAAGGTATCATTGATCCTACCAAAGTCGTCCGCGTAGCTCTTGAAAATGCAGTGTCCGTTGCCGGTACTCTGCTTTTGACCGAGGCCACGATGACAGACATTCCGGAACCCGAAAAGCCTACGCCGCATGAGCCTGCGATGGGGTTCTGAAAGCCCAACCAGAATGGGGTGCCAAGGCAGATGCGTGAGGCAAGATCGTCATGACGACCATGCGGACAAATCAGGGTGAAGCCATCGCATTCCTCAAGACGCATGCATCAAGCGGGCCGTCGGTCGTTGATGAGGTTGTTCAAACGCATGGGGCGCTTGTCTTTTTGCACGAAACCGAGGCCCTGAAAATCAAGCGCGCGGTCAAATACGATTACCTGGATTTCTCTACGCTCGCACAACGTCATGAAATGCTTCAGCGTGAAGTAGACCTGAACCGCGATGCCGCACCGGGGCTATATCACGATGTTGTTCCCCTGACACGCGCACCGGATGGGGCTTTGGTGCTTGGCGGGGATGGTGACATTGTAGAATGGGTCCTGCGCATGACCCGCTTTCCCGCCGAAGCAGAGCTTTCCGCCATGGCAGCGCGTGGTTTGTTTGATCGCCAGTTGGCCGAAAACCTTGGACAGGCTATCGCGACTTACCATCGTAATGCGGCAATGCGGGCAGAGGATAGCCGTGTCCTGATCCGCGAGATCATCGAAGAACTCAGGCGCGAGATGGGCGGAATGACTATTCAGCTAGGCGCGACATTGGTCCACGACTATCTTGATGCGACGGAACGGGAACTCCGCCGCGTTGAGGACCTGTTGGAAGGCCGCTCGAAGGCGGGTTGGGTGCGGCGCTGTCACGGTGATCTGCATCTGCGTAATATCGTAATTTGGCGTGATGTGCCGACACCATTTGACGCGCTGGAATTTGATGAGCGGCTTGGGACTTGCGATGTACTCTACGATCTGGCGTTTTTGTTAA
>JALQUF010000104.1 GCA_023263855.1 Yoonia sp.
CAGGCTTGTTGCGGTTTTGGGTGGGTTCCGGTGCAGGTATGCGCTGCGCCACCGGGGCTGCTGGCAGCGGTGTGGGTGCAGGCGCGTCGGCGCTTTGGGCGGGGGCTGGCGGAAGCCCGCGATGTGCGGCCGGCGCAACGGACGGCGTTTTTGGTCCTGCCATGGCGCCGCGTCGGGACAAGGCGACCAAAGGGGCCATAATCGGCTTGGGCGCTATCAGCGGGTGTTCCGCAATAATTGGGTCCAACAAAGCCGGGGATGCAAAAACAGGGTTTGCAGGAATCAGCGGGTCCTTCAACGGCGCTGGATGCGTCGGCGCATGGTATTCCATGGGGATCTGATCCACCCAGATAACTTGCGGTGATACGTCAACAGCCGCAGCATCTTTTGCGACCTGCGCCGCATCGGGCGCGGTGGATTGTTCCGCCGCAAGAAGTGCCGCAAGATCGTCTTTGTAGGTTTCTTCTTCCGCCTCTTGGCCCGCATCCATCACCAAAAGGCGCGACTTGATGCGTGTCCCGACAATCATGACAGGCAGGTCATCGCGTTCAATAAGCGCGTCAGGGCCGACAACTTGGCGGGCCATGTCGGTCGGGCCAAAGAAAACCTCTTTTTGAAAGGTAAAGGGTTCGGGCACAGCGACAAAAGCAACCGGATCAAAGCCATGACCGGCGGCGAATGCCTCGGCCTCTTGCAACGTTTCGCGGGCAACAGCCGCGATATGCGTCCGGCCGCCGAATTTCTCGCTGTCAATAACAAGGTCTTCAAGCGCGTATGGGGTTTCGCCCTCAAGCGCTGCATGAATATCGGCCTCGGTCGTCAGGGTGCCGTCGATGGCGATATATTTGATCTGATCCAAGGGGATGACCAATTTGGTGCGCAAGCCATCAGGTTCGATCACCAGCGCCTTTTCGCGCAGGGCCTTAAGGTCGTCATCAAGCGTTTTACTAGCTATGTCGACGTGGCCCACACGCCGCCAACCGCGCGGCACACGGTGCAATAGCTCAAGTCCGTTTGACGAAAGTGATAGCGCAAAGTTGGTGATCATTGTCACGCTCTAGCATGTTGGTCCCACAGGCAAAACGCGTTTTGCCCCCATGTGCGAACCCTATAGCAGAAACCCGCCCACGCCAAGGGCAAGGGCGGGTTGTCGTGTGGTTAAGCCGTTGCTTTCGCCAAGGCTTGATCAAGGTCCGCAATCAGGTCGTCGGCATCCTCGATCCCGATGGACAACCGAACAATCCCGGGGCCAGCGCCGGCAGCCTCTTGTTGTTCAGCCGTCAATTGGCGGTGCGTGGTCGAGGCCGAGTGGATAATCAGGCTCCGTGTATCGCCAAGGTTGGCCACGTGGCTGAAGATCTCAAGGCTATCGACCAGCTTCACACAAGCGTCATAACCACCTTTCACGGCCACGGTGAACAGCGCCCCTGCACCTTTGGGGCAGATCTTGGGCACCAGCTTGGCGTAGGGCGAGCTTTCAAGACCGGCATAGGTCACGTAATCCGTGCGCGGGTCATCTTCGAGCCATTTGGCAACCTTCATGGCATTTTCGACATGACGGTCCATGCGCAGCGACAGCGTTTCAATGCCCATCAGCGTATAGTGTGCCGCCTGTGGGTTCATGGTCATGCCCAGATCACGCAGGCCGATGGCGATGCCGTGGAATGTGAAAGCCAATGGACCAAAGGTTTCTGCGAACTTCAGGCCGTGATAGGCGGGCTCAGGTTCGCTCAGGCTTGGGAATTTGTCATTCGCACCCCAGTCGAACTTGCCGCTATCGACGACACAGCCACCTGTCACGGTCCCGTTGCCGGTCAGGTATTTGGTGGTTGAGTGCACAACCAACGTCGCGCCATGTTCAATCGGGCGGCAGAGGTAGGGCGTGGCGGATGTGTTGTCCACAATCAGCGGAATGCCTGCATCGTCTGAGATGGCCGAGATCGCATCAAGGTCTGTGATATGGCCGCCGGGGTTGGCAATCGCTTCGCAGAAGACTGCGCGGGTGTCGTCGTCGATGGCGGCTGCGACTGCGGCATGATCATCAAAGTCCACGAATTTCGCGGACCAGCCAAAGCGTTTGATCGTTTGGCTGAACTGCGTGACGGTGCCACCATAGAGGCGGCTGGACGCGACGATGTTGCGCCCCGGCTGCATCAGCGGGAAAAGCGCCATGATTTGCGCCGCGTGACCGGACGAACAGCACACACCGCCAACACCGCCTTCAAGTGTCGCGATGCGTTCTTGCAGCGCGGCGACGGTGGGGTTGGTCAGGCGGGAATAGATATAGCCGACCTCTTGCAGGTTGAACAAGGCGGCCGCGTGATCTGCATCGCGGAACACATAGGCGGTGGTCTGGTAGATCGGCACTTGGCGTGCGCCTGTCGCAGGATCAGGGCGGGCGCCTGCGTGAATTTGCAACGTGTCAAAGCCGTAACTTGGGCCGTCGGTCATGGTCTGTCTCCCTTTGAAATTCCTTGGCGCAAGGTGTAGGCGGAAACCGATAGCACCTCAACGGCCCTTATCAGCAAAGGACAAGATCATGCCGCACCCCTTTCATTTGGCGTTTCATGTTTTGGATTTGGACGAAGCCAGAGAATTCTATTCCAACGCGCTGGGCGCGGCGGAAGGGCGCTCGACCGACACTTGGGTGGATTTCGACTTTTTCGGACACCAGCTCAGCCTGCATCGCGGCACGCCTTTTGCCAACGCACCGACAGGGAAAGTGGGTGAGCATATGGTGCCGATGCCGCATTTCGGTATCGTGTTGCCACTGGAGGACTGGACGCAGCTGGCCGGCAGGCTGGAAGAGCGGCAAACCGATTTCATCATCGCCCCGTCGGTGCGTTTCAAAGGTGAACCGGGCGAGCAATGGACGATGTTTTTCCGCGATCCATCCGGTAACCCGATTGAGGTCAAGGGATATGCGGATATGGATGGGGTCTTTGCAAAGTAGGCCCATCCAAAAAGTCCTGCTTTGTTGCTA
This sequence comes from Yoonia sp., assembly GCA_023263855.1. GTDB lineage: Bacteria > Pseudomonadota > Alphaproteobacteria > Rhodobacterales > Rhodobacteraceae > Yoonia. Next base: position 2,984 of record JALQUF010000104.1, read on the forward strand.
ACGCATCCAGAAACCGGCTGACTTGATCTGGTTCCGGATCGCCCTTTCGTGGCGAGGCAGGTTGTTGCGATCAAACAGCGCGCGCACTTTATGTCCGCGCCCCTGATAAACCATCCGCTTGAAAGGCTCGTGTAGCTTGAGCAACTTTTTGAGTTTATTGGGGGCTGCGACCTCTTCGAGGATCGCCACCTGTCGATCCGTCGCCGTGGCATAAAACAGCGACAGCATCCGGTAGTGGCAGGTGACATCGCCATCCAGTCCGCGCAATGCAGGGCCGGGGCGCCCGCCACCCAGTCCGTGAATGACCAGCGGCAACACCACTTGATCCAGCCAAGGATCAAGCGGCTGGATCACCAGTTCTGCCGGGGGATCATCACGGACGCTGACCGCATAGTCTGTAAAACGGGCCCCAAACTCTGCAGGGTCAGCGCCATAAAACCAACCGGCGTTGAAATAGAGGTAGCGCTCCCAATACTCATCCGGCTGGGACAGATCGAGCGAGCTTGCGAAATCCAGCCCAAAGCGGTCGTAGAGCGATTTCCAAATTGCACTATAGCCGGGCCAGTAGAGTTCCTCGACCGGCCAAGTGTCGGTGCGGTTCATGGATGCGGCAGGGCGGGCAAAGTCAAACGGAACATCTGCCAGTTCCCCCGTAATCAGTGTATCGGTGTCAAAGAAGACGAAAGGCTGGCCTGCGGGAAGAATGTGCAGCCCTTCGATCTTGTTGCCCTGCGGATATGTTTCGCCAAAATGCTGCGATTGGAAAGGGACGATCTGCGCCCCAAGCGCTGTAAGGTGGTCCTTTACCGGCGCAGACATGCGCGGGTCACGGTTCCACAACGGGCCCTGCTGCGGCTCTGCGACGAACAGCTTGCCTTGAAATTTGGGGGAATTGGCCCGCAATGAGGCGGCAAAGAGCAAGGCTTCATATTCTAACCGCCCGCCTTGGCCGATGATCATGATGTTGAAATCTTGGGTCTGGGTAAGCGGCGCAGCCATGGGTGTTCCGATCAAGAAGCGGTCGCGCTTGTCTAAACATTCGGACAGGTGTGGCGCAAGAAATGCGCCAATATTATATTTTGTCAAACGGAAGAATGGTGGGCGACCCTGGAATCGAACCAGGCGTGAGTCGCCTCGAGGGAGTTACAGTCCCCTGCCACACCTTGCGGCCTGTCGCCCACTGCGGCGGTGATTACCTGCGGCCCATTGGTGCGTCAACCGCAAAAGTGCCTCAAGTTGCGATCCTCTTCACACACCTGCCAATGTCAGGTATCGCCTGCGGGAATGGATAGGTTGGGACGACGATGAAAAAGCCAAAGTGGGTGATCGCAAAAGAGCAGGGCAAGCGGCAGGCCGCGCAAGAAACAGTGTGGCTGTTCGGGTTGCACGCGGTGCGCGATGCGCTTGAAAACCCCGCACGGCAAAAGCTGCGGCTGGTCGTGACACGCAATGCGCTGGAACGGCTGGGTGAGGCTGTCGCCAAAGGCGGGATTGAGCCTGAGATTTCGGACCCCCGTAAATTTGCTGCACCCCTTGATCCGCAGTCGGTGCACCAAGGGGCGGCACTTGAGGTCAAGGCGCTGGATTGGGGGCGGCTGGAAGACGTGGCGCTGGGCGCGGGGCCAATGCCGCCGCGGATCGTGCTGCTGGACCGCGTGACCGACCCGCATAACGTTGGCGCGATTTTGCGCTCTGCCGAGGTTTTCGGTGCACGCGCCGTTGTCGCCGTACAACGCCATTCAGCGCCAGAAACAGGGGCGTTGGCCAAGACCGCCAGTGGCGCATTGGAGCGTCAGCCCTACTTGCGCGTGCGCAATCTGGCGGATGCGATGGAGGCGTTGAAGGACATGGGCTATCTTGTGCTGGGTCTTGACGGCGCGGCAGAGCGGACGATCGAGCAGGCCGTCGAGGGCAAACGCGACCGGCCTGTCGCGCTGGTGATGGGGGCGGAGGGCCCCGGTTTGCGCGAAAAGACGCGTGAGACCTGCAATGAATTGGTGCGAATTGACGCGGCGGCCGGATTTGGCTCGCTCAACGTCTCAAATGCGGCGGCTGTTGCCCTATATGCTGTCAAAGGCTGAAGGATAGGACGCATCTGATGGCGGTCACGAAAATCGCAACCTGCTGTTACTGCGGCACCAAAGCGGCGCTCGTCTTGCGCGGCAAAGACAAGCATGAGCTGACGTGCAGCAACTGCGGGGCGCCTTTGCGGGCGCTGAAGATGTTGCCAAAGCACCCCGGGGATGCGGCCACACATGCTGCGCCCAATCGACAGACGAAACGCAAGCGGGTCGAAAAATATCCTGAATACCAGCGCGAACGCCCCAAGAAGCGTAAGAAATCAAAAGGTTTTGGCCGCCGCATGATGTCGGGGCTTTGGGACGTTGTGGAAGATGTTGTCGACGAAATCTTTGATTGACGCAGCAAACCTGGCGCCAGATCACATTTACCTGAACGCCGCTTTTGTTGGCCTGCACACTGCTTACATCATGTGTGGAAGCAGGCTTTTGGAACATGCCGCTTCGATTCACTGTCCCTCGTTCCATAACTTGCGCCCGGTTCTTCCGGGCGCTTTTTTATTTGAAAAATGCAATGTAAAGTAAAGCATGGACTATTCAGATGATCATCTCCGCACCATCCTCAAACGCACCAAGACAATTGCGATTGTGGGCGTTTCAGCAAACGAAATCCGGCCAAGCTTTTATGTGGCGCGCTATTTGGGCCTGAAAGGCTACCGTGTCATCCCCGTCAATCCGGGGCTGGCGGGGCAGACGCTTTTGGGTGAAACGGTTTACGGCGACGTCAGTGATATCCCCGTTGATGTGGATATGGTCGACATCTTTCGCCGGTCCGAGGCCGTGCCGCCGATTGTAACCGCAGCCTTGGCGCGCTGGCCTGATTTGCAAACGATCTGGATGCAAATCGGTGTAAAACATGCACAAGCTGCAGCAGAAGCCGAAGCGCGTGGTGTCGATGTGATTCAGGATCGTTGCCCCAAGATTGAATATCAGCGGCTGTTTTCAGAATTACGCAAGGGCGGCTTTGCGACCGGTATCATTTCGTCGAAGTTAGAATTGTAACCCGGCGGCTTTTATCGAAAAAAGGCGGTTTGCCACAAGAATGGCACAATTGTCCCACATTCTGACGACGCTGCCATGCGAAACTGATTCTTGATGTATCAAATTGAAGATGCTTCGGGTTTGACTTTGCGGGCGCAGAGATAAGTGTACCTGTAAGTTCCCGTATCAGTATTTGTTTTTCCGTTGTTCCCTACAACCATGGATGACCAATGCAAGAGACAAGAATCATCGACGCGTCGCAGACCTATGACCAGGCAGGTCAGGGCTTGCCAACTGGCTTGGAGTTGCTTGGCGGCAAATTCAAAATTGAAAGCCAGATTGGGGCAGGTGGTTTCGGGATCACCTATCTGGCGCAGGATACATTTCTGGAACGCGCTGTCGTCATCAAAGAGTGTTTTCCAGAATCGATCTGCATGCGCTTTGGCAACCGCGTCACGGTCAACGCCCCCAGCCATGAAACCCAGTACCGCAAGATCGTTGATATGTTCATGCGCGAGGCCCGCAGCCTTGCCCGGCTGCGTCACCCCAATATTGTAAGCGTGCATCAGGCGTTTGAGGAGAACGGCACCGCTTATATGGTGCTCGACCTCTTTGAAGGGCGCGATCTGCTGGATGTGATCGAAGACGACAATGATGCGCTAAACCCGGATCAGATCCGCAGTATCTTGCTAAAAGTGCTGGATGCGATTGATTTGGTGCACAGCAATGATCTGCTGCACCGCGATATTTCACCCGACAATATCCTGCTTGATAAATGGGGCACGCCTGCGCTGATTGATTTTGGCGCCGCCCGTGAGGATGCAAGCCAAAAGACCAGCGCTGTCTCGACCATGCTGGTCGTCAAGGACGGGTATTCGCCCCATGAGTTTTATGTTTCAGGTGGCGTGCAGGGCCCATGCTCTGACCTCTATGCACTGGCAGCGACGATGTACCACCTGATCGCAGGTGAAGCGCCGCCCGTCAGCCAGACCCGCGTTGCGGCTTTGGCCGATCAGAATGACGATCCTTATCAGCCGCTTACGGGGAATTTCCCACAGTATGAGCGCACGTTTTTGCAGGCAATCGACCAAGCGATGAGCGTGCCGCCCAAGGACCGGATTCAATCCGCCAAAGAATGGCTGGCCTTGATTGCGCAAGAAAGCAAGAAGGTCAAAAAGGTTAAGATTCCCGAGAACAAGACGCTGACGAAAACGATCAGTGAATTGGTCGAGGAATCCAACAAACAAGTGGCACCGACCATTCCACAGAAACCTATCGCAGCAGCCAAGGTCAAAAAGCCACAGACGACAGAGCAGCGCTACCGCCCGGAGTGGGTGGAAGAATTCAACCGCGAAACTGTCGAAGTCGCCGAGCGCAAGCGCCGCGAAGCAGAGCGCGCGGCCGCATTGGAAGCCGAACGGCGCGCTGAAGAAGCGCGCCTGGCTAAAATGGCCCGGCTTGCCAAAGAGGCAGAGATCGAGGCCGCACGACAGCAAAAGCTTGCTGAAGAGGCGCGGTCCTCAAAGCTGTTGGGCTGGGTGAAGAGCGGAAAGTCCGCCTAGCGACGGGCGGCTTTTTCAGCGATGCCAGACGTGCCTTGGCGTGCTGCCAATATGGCCAGCACCTCTTCGAGTGCGACATCGCGGGACGCCAACATGACCAACAGGTGATAAATGACATCTGCTGCTTCGTTGGTCAGACCTGCCTTGTCCCCTTTGACGGCCTCAATAATGGCCTCAACCGCTTCTTCCCCGAACTTCTCGGCGCATTTTTCCGGCCCCTGAGACAACAGCTTGGCGGTCCAACTGCTATCCGGGTCTGCACCTTTGCGGGATGCGATGGTCGCGGCCAGGTCGTTCAGGGTCATGTCAGCCTCACAGGTATGCCAGCGGCGGCCATATGGGCCTTGGCCTCGCCGATGGTGTAGGTGCCAAAGTGGAAGATCGAGGCGGCCAGCACAGCAGATGCGCCGCCTTCGGTCACGCCCTCGACTAGGTGGTCCAATGTCCCAACCCCGCCTGATGCAATCACCGGCACATGGACCGCGTCTGAAATGGCGCGCGTCAGCGGCAGGTTGAAGCCCGCCTTCGTGCCATCGCGGTCCATTGAGGTCAGCAGGATTTCTCCTGCACCTTTTTCAACGACCGTCTTGGCAAACTCGACCGCATCAATGCCGGTGGCACGGCGTCCGCCATGGGTGAAAATCTCCCACTTGCCGGGGGCGACGGTTTTGGCATCAATCGCCACGACAATGCATTGCGATCCAAAGCGCATCGCCGCCTCGGCTACGACATCGGGGTTGGCCACAGCGGCCGAGTTGAAACTGACTTTATCGGCCCCGGCCAAGAGCAGATCGCGCACATCATGGTGGGTCCGCACACCGCCTCCGATGGTCAAAGGCATAAAGCACTGTTCAGCTGTCCGCGTGGCCAGATCAAACATGGTGCCGCGGTTTTCCTGCGTCGCCATAATATCGAGGAAACACAGTTCATCCGCACCAGCTGCATTATAGGCAATCGCGGCATCGACCGGATCGCCTGCGTCGATCAGATCAACAAAGTTCACGCCTTTGACGACACGGCCTTCGGCGACATCAAGGCAGGGAATGATACGGGTTTTCAACATATGCTCTGTCTAGGTGGCTGTTGCCTGCGCAGCAAGCGCCGGAGATCGAGATTCTTGCGATGGTGGTCTTTAGCGCAACGCTGCCAGCGCCGCTTTGAGGTCGATAGCACCGTCATAAAGCGCCCGCCCCGAGATCGCACCCGATATGACACCCGTCGCTTTCAGGGCGGTCAGATCGTTCATGGACGACACGCCCCCCGAGGCAATCACAGGAATATCGACCGCGCGCGCCAGATCGGCTGTTGCGTCGATATTGGGGCCTTTCATAGCACCATCGCGCATAATGTCGGTATAGATGATTGCGGCGATGCCCGCGTCCTCAAATGATTTGGCAAGATCCGTGACCATCACATCGGTTTCCTCGGCCCAGCCACGCGTGGCCACGCGCCCGTTGCGCGCATCAAGGCCGACGGCAACTTGGCCGGGGAAGGCACGTGCTGCTGCGCGCACCAGATCAGGGTCTTCGACGGCAACTGTCCCGAGGATCACACGGGCCAGTCCTTTGTCCAACCACCGCTCAATTGTGGCCATATCACGGATGCCGCCACCCAGTTGGGCCGGCACGGGGCAGGCTTTCAAAATCGCCTCGACCGGGGCTGCATTCACCGGTTCACCTGCGAAAGCCCCGTTGAGGTCCACAAGGTGCAGCCATTCGCACCCTGCCGCCACAAAGGCTTTGGCCTGAGCCGCGGGATCATCGTTGAAAACGGTGGTCTGATCCATGTCTCCATGTACCAGCCGTACGGCGTTTCCGTCTTTGAGATCAATGGCAGGATAGAGGATCATTGGGCAGGCACCTTTCGCGTTTTCCCGCTTTATGCATGGCCGCTGCAAGATTGCAACGCACGCCTTTGACCCAACGTCTTTCTTGATTGCAAAGGCGCTGCCCGCGCATGATCCGGTGATAACTCAGGGAGGAGATGAGTATGCAGAAACTTCTGATCTTGGCGGCATCGCTTTTGGCCTTTGCATCGGCAGCCTCAGCGCAGGACGCGGTTGGCGTCTGGCAAACCGAGGTTGATGATGGCGCCTACGCCCACATCACCATTGCGCCTTGCGGAAATGCTGTTTGCGGTGTGATTAGCCGGACCTTTAACGCTGATGGCGAATACCAGTCTGAAAACCTTGGTAAGACCTTGGTCATCGACATGGTCCCGCAAGGGGGTGGTGCCTATGAGGGGCAGGTTTGGCGACCCTCTAACAACAAAATCTACATCGGCAAGATGGATGTGGAAGGCAATGCCTTGCGCCTGCGCGGCTGCGTGGCCGGTGGTTTGCTGTGTTCAAGCCAGAACTGGCAGCGTTTGGGCTAAGCCGTGCCAAGGGAGTATCGTGACAGCAGGCCCTCGCAGTGCGGGGGCCTTTTGTATTTTAGGGCGTCTGGTTCACCCGCTGCGCAACCCTGTCTCGACCAGCATCCCGCGCCGCTTGGCTTCGTAGTAATAGCCGCGCGCGTACCAGTTCACTGCTGTCTGCTCGTCCCCGTCTGACAGCAGCCACGCACCCCGCAGATAGCGTCCGGCGTACATCAGGTTGGTTTCCGCATCCAGCAGCCCCTCGGGCGATCCGCGATAGCCCATGGTGCGTGCCGTCTGCGGCAGAATTTGCATCAGCCCGTAGTAGGGGCCATTGCGCGCCGCCGGGTTATGGGTGCTTTCGCGGATGATCACACGGTGCAGCAGCGTGACGGGGATGTCATGCACAGCGGCGTATTTGTTGATCAAACGGCGCAGTTCAGGTGTTTCATTGGGGTGAAGCGGAATACCCTGTGCGCGGCTGGCAATTGGGCGCGCCTTGCGGCTGCCACAAGCGGCCAGTGTCCCTGTGGCGATCAATAAGAAATGGCGGCGGTTCAACATCGGGTATCCTGCTGCGATTGGGGCGCTCTTGCGTGGCGCGGTTGGGGTTTCTTGACCTGTTCTCAATAGAAGCAGCCTTCTTGAGGCGTTTCCAGACAATCGGTGCGTGTGCGACCATGCGCCGTTGCAAGTTCGACACTTGCCGGACCCGTATTGCTATTCAATAACAAAGGGTTGTGAGGTCAGGGGGCCCAGCGCAAGAAATTGCCGATCATCCGCAAACCGGGGTTCTGGCTTTTTTCGGGGTGAAACTGTGTCCCGATCATCGTGT
>JALQUF010000105.1 GCA_023263855.1 Yoonia sp.
ATCGTGGTGCGGCGGTGGTGAAATCAGGGTCACACCCTTGGTTGAATGGCGCAGACGGGCAATCAGGTCTGTGACCTTCATACCGGGCAACTGGCCACCCTCACCGGGCTTAGCACCCTGAGCAACTTTAATCTCAAGCTCTTCACAAGCGTTCAGATACTCAGCCGTCACACCAAAACGGCCCGACGCCACCTGCTTGATCTTCGCAGACGGATTGTCGCCATTGGGTTCGGGGTTAAAGTGTGCCGGATCTTCGCCACCCTCACCACTGTCCGACTTTGCACCAATGCGGTTCATAGCGACGTTCAGCGTCTTATGCGCCTCGGGGCTCAACGCGCCCAGCGACATGCCGGGTGTGACGAAACGCTTGCGAATGGCCGTGATGCTTTCGACCTCTTCAATCGGAATGGCTTTGCCCAAAGGCTTGATCGCCAGCAAATCACGCAAATGGATCGGGGGGTTCGACTGCATGGATTTCGAAAACTGCTGCCACAAAGCATAGCTCGCATTGTTACAGGCGGCCTGCAACATGTGCATCGTCTGCGCTTCCCACGCGTGCTTTTCACCGGAACGGCGGGCCTTATAAAAGCCCCCGATCGGCAGCACGTCACTGCCACCCTTCCAGCCCTTTGCATGGACCTCTTCCAGCTTGGTCTGGATACCCGAGGTGCCGATGCCCGAAATGCGCGAATGCATACCGGGGAAATATTCGGCAACCATCGCACGGGACAGGCCGACAGCTTCAAAATTCAGACCACCGCGATAGGACGACAGAACCGAAATCCCCATCTTCGACATGATCTTTAACAGACCGGCATCAATGGCCGCGCGATAACGGCTCATGGCTTCGGTCAGCGTGCCGTCAATCAAGCCACGGCGCAGACGATCCGCGATGGAATCCTGTGCCAGATAGGCGTTCACGGTGGTCGCACCACAGCCAATCAGCACGGCAAAGTAATGCGGATCAATACATTCGGCCGCACGCACGTTGATGGAACAGAAGGTACGCAGCCCTTTTGCTGTCAAACCCGAATGCACGGCAGACGTCGCAAGGATCATCGGCATCGCAACATGGTCTGCAGATTGGTTCTGATCGGTCAGCACAATGTGACCCGCACCCGAACGCACGGCATCCTCTGCCTCGGCACGGATACGTTGCAATCCAGCGTTCAGCGCACCGGGGCCGGGCTCAAACAAACAGTCAATGACGGCGACGTTGTCACCAAAATGACGGACCATTTCGTCAAACTCGGCATTGCCGACAAAGGGGCTGGCCAGCTGCAAAATCTCGGTTTGCGAGCTGTCTTCATCCAACACGTTCTTAAGGTTCCCAAAGCGCGTTTTCAGCGACATCACGCGGCTTTCGCGCAAGCTGTCAATCGGCGGGTTCGTCACCTGAGAAAAGTTCTGGCGGAAGAAATGCGACAGCGGGCGATAGGTCTTTGACAGCACAGCCGAAGGCGTATCATCGCCCATGGACGCGATCATTTCCTTGCCGTCCTCGGCCATCGGCGCCAGCACCTGTTCCAGTTCTTCGATGCTATAGCCGGCGGCAACCTGACGCTTGCGCAGCTCATCACCTTCAAACAGCGCCTTTTCGGGCACGTTGCTCATCTTGTCGTTCAGATCGACAACCTTTTCGACCCATTCGCCAAAGGGCTGGGCCGCCGCAAGCTGGTCTTTCAGTTCCTCATCATGGAACAAACGGCCCTCTTGCATGTCGACAGCAATCATCTGTCCCGGACCAAGCGCGCCCTTCTCAACGACAGTCGCCTCATCAACGGGTACCATGCCCACTTCGGACCCTGCCACAAGCAGGCCATCACCGGTCACGACATAACGCAGCGGGCGCAGACCGTTGCGGTCCAGACCACCACAGACCCAGCGACCATCCGTCATTGCCAAAGCAGCGGGCCCATCCCAAGGTTCCATCACCGCGTTGCAATAGCCGTACATATCCTGCCATGCCTGCGGCATCTCAACCGCTTGCTGGGACCACGCTTCGGGCACCATCATGGTCTTGGCCATGGGCGCATTGCGGCCCGCGCGCACCAGAACCTCGAATACGGAATCCAAGGCAGAACTGTCAGACGCTCCCGACGGAATGATCGGCTTGATATCCTCGGCCTTGTCACCAAACGCGCCAGAGGCCATGCGGATTTCATGGCTCTTCATCCAGTTGACGTTGCCTTTCAGCGTGTTGATCTCGCCGTTATGGGCCAACATGCGGAACGGTTGCGCCAACGCCCACTGCGGGAAAGTGTTGGTCGAATAACGCTGGTGATAGATCGCAAAGGCGGATTCGAAACGCACATCCATCAGGTCGGGGTAGAACTCAGCCACCTGCTCGGCCAGCATCATGCCCTTGTAGATCAACGACCGGCAAGACAATGAACAGACATACATGCCCGCGATACCAGCAGCGGTTGCCGCCTTCTCGATCCGGCGGCGGATGATGTAAAGCTCGCGCTCGAACTGTTCTTCATCCAGCCCTTTTTCATTGCGGATCAGGATCTGCTCAATCTCGGGGCGGGTGGCGTTGGCCTTGTCGCCCAGCACTTCGGTGTTCACCGGCACATGGCGCCAGCCATAGATATAGTGGCCCATGCGCAGCACTTCGCTTTCCACGATCGTGCGGCAGCGCTCTTGGGCGGCAAAGTCAGTGCGGGGCAGAAAAATCTGACCGACGGCAATCAGGTGGCCCTGATCCGGCTCGTGACCTGTGCGCTGAATTTGGTCATAGAAGAAGGGAACGGGAATCTGCACGTGAATACCCGCGCCATCACCGGTCTTGCCATCGGCATCGACAGCGCCGCGGTGCCAAACGGCCTTGAGCGCATCAATGCCCTTTTCCACAACATCACGCGACGGCGTGCCATCAATCGACACCACAAGGCCCACACCACAAGAGGCATGTTCATCATCGTCCTTATAGAGGCCGTTCTCGGCCATCCACTGACGCTTGGCTTCTTCGGCTGCAACCCAAGTCTCGTCATATGTTGTCATCTGCGTTTCCTTTCTAGGCGGGGCCACCACGTCAGGTGGACTTGCAATTCAATTCTTAAGAGATCGCGACGCCGCAACCATGTTTGGGGCTGCTGCTCAGAAACCCCGGCTCACCGGGGAAAATGAACTCTACGGGTCGGTTGTTTTTGTCGTATTGGCCATCGGCGGTGGTCACAACGCCGGTGCCAGCCAGGAACATGCGCCAGTCACGGCTGATAAATTCGTTGCCCTTTGAGGACCAGATTTCATTGCCAGCTTCATCATACGCCGTGATGTCATAGGTCGTTTCCGCCAGCGTGACGCCATCGATCGTAATCTCGCGGCCGGTCAGCGTATCCTGCCCCACATAGCGGGTCGTGCCGATTTCATCTGACAACGTGCGAAAGTCATAATCATCCACACCCATCTTGATCAGGTCAGAAATCGACGCCGGTTCCGCCGGATCGCTTTCAAGCCGTTCATGATGTCCGCTCAGCACATGAAAACTGTTGATCCACTGGGTTTCGCCATCAATCTCGCCAACATAGGTGACACCCCGCTCATCAAGGCTGACACGGCGCTGATGGTCTGCCGGATCGCCCGCGCAGGTAAAGTGATGGTCCACCTGACAGCTTTCACTCTGCACCGTCAGATAGGCATCACACCCGGCAGGCAGACTGAATGTAGCCGGGGCGTCCTGCGCAATGGCAGGGCCAGCCAAAGCAATCAGGGCCAGTGCCAGTCTCATGGCTGATACCCTGATTCAATGACATTGCATTCGTACTTTGGACGGTCCGCAAAGAACCCCGGTTCGCCGGGATAAATGAATTCGACCGGGGACATATCGATCACCTGCGACGGATCATCCTGCGGCCAGGTTTCGCCGAAGAAGAAAAGACGATGCTTCTCGCTAACAAACTGGCGGCCATTGCTGGCGTCAATTTCATTGCCGTCCTGATCAATTGTCCGGCCCTGAAATTCGGTGTTCAGCAGAACCTCACCGTCAATTTCGGTCGTTTCACCGGTCAGTTGGTCGTAACCGACGTTCCGCTCGGTCCCGGTGTCTGTTTCCAGCGTAAAATCCCAGGTGTCGATCTGTGTCTCGAACAGCTCTGTCAAAGACGCCGGATCTTCGGCGGGGGTCAACAGACGCTCGTTGCCGGTCAGTTTGTAGGACTCAAGCCACTGAAACTCATCATCGACGCGCTGCACGCTAAAGACACCACCTTGTGTGATCAGGGCAATCCACTGATCACCGGGGTCGTCGGCTTCGCATTGCCAGACGTTTGTCATGACGCAGCCTTTGTTCTGGATGGTCAGAACAGCCTCACACCCCTCAGGGGCGCCAAAGCCTTGCTGGGCGGCGGCCGGTGTGGCCGCAACCAGTGCTGTCAGGATCATCCAAGGCTTCATCATATCTTAACCCTCTAGGTCAGTGGTTTTGACGTATCTGTTTGCGCGGCGTATGTACGCTGTCTGTACAGGATATGTACGCCTTCCATATCACTCTGCGGCGACGGTCGCCGCCTGACCCAGATACTCCAACATTGCGGTTGCTGCGTCACGTCCATCACGGATGGCCCAGACAACAAGCGACGCACCGCGCACGATATCACCAGCGGCATAGACACCCTCAAGGCTGGTTGCGCCGGTGTTAAAGTCTGCTTTCACAGTACCCCAGCGTGTCACTTCCAACCCGTCAACGCCCCAAAGCTTGGGCAGATCTTCAGGCTCAAAGCCCAGCGCCTTGATCACGATATCCGCGCCTTCGACGTAGTCAGCGCCCTCAATCAACTCAGGTGCCTGACGCCCGGTCGCATCAGGTGCACCAAGGCGCATCTTCTGCACCTTCACACCTGTGACCGGATCGCCCTCAAACCCGTTCGGCGCAGACAGCCAGACGAATTCGACGCCTTCTTCTTCGGCATTCTGCACTTCGCGCTGCGACCCCGGCATATTGGCACGGTCACGGCGGTAAAGACATTTGACGCTTTCAGCCCCCTGACGGATGGCCGTGCGGACACAGTCCATTGCCGTATCACCACCACCGATCACAACAATACGCTTGCCTTCGGCGTTCAGCTCGCCGCTATCGAACTCGGGCACATCATCCCCAAAGCTCTTGCGGTTGCTGGCCGTCAGGTAATCAATCGCATCGACGATCCCATCAGCGCCTGAATCCGGAAGATCCCTTGTTTTATAGACACCTGTGGCAATCAACACGGCGTCATGTTTGCCGCGGATCGCATCAAAAGACAGGTCCTCGCCCACGTTGCAATTCAGAACAAACTGCACGCCGCCATCTTCCAACTGCGCCATGCGCTGCATGACAATATCTTTCTCAAGCTTAAAGCCGGGGATACCGTAGGTCAGCAAACCGCCGCCCCGATCATAACGATCATAGACCGTGACCTGCACTCCCTGACGGCGCAGCATGTCAGCCGCAGCCAACCCCCCCGGGCCGGCACCAATGATGCCGACGCTTTCACTGCGTTCCGCATGCGGGCGAATAGGCTTGACCCATCCTTGCTCAAACGCTGTGTCGGTAATGTACTTTTCGACCGACCCAATGGTCACAGTGCCATGGCCGGATTGTTCGATCACGCAGTTGCCTTCACACAAGCGGTCTTGGGGGCAGATACGGCCACAAATCTCGGGGAACGTGTTGGTCGCCTGGCTGATCTCATACGCCTCTTCCAGACGGCCTTCTGCGGTTAGACGCAGCCAATCGGGAATATTGTTGTGCAATGGGCAATGGGTCTGGCAATAGGGCACGCCACACTGGCTACAGCGGCTTGCCTGCTCGGCAGCTTTGTCGCGTGCGTACTCGGCATAAATCTCGCCGAAGTCTTCTTTGCGCAAATTAGGCGGACGCTTCTCGGGCATTTCCCGGTCAACATTCGTGAACTTCAACATTTTTTGGCCAGCCATACGCCACCCTCCCATATTCCAGAGCGAAATGCCTTTTAAAATGGTCTGCGCCAAATGAAAAGGCAGCACTACTGACCTATATGGAAGAAAATTCGCATCACGCCAACATTGACCGCGCGAAATTGACGCAAATTAGGTCCGAATTGCTACCTATATACACTCTTTCCTCAAGATTCAGGCAGGTTAGGTTGGGCCAACGAATCAAAGTCTGGGTCAATGACGACATTTAACCTGCTTCTCATCGCGTTGATCCAAGGGATCACTGAATTCCTGCCTGTGTCATCTTCAGGGCACCTGATCCTTTTGCCGTCGCTGTCTGGTTTGGACGATCAGGGGCAGGTTATCGATGTCGCAGCCCACGTCGGCACCCTCTTGGCGGTCGTGCTTTATTTCTGGTCAGATGTCAGATTGGCACTTGGCGGCACGCTGCGGCTGTTGCGCGGCAAGATCGACACCCAAGGTGCGTTTCTTGCCCTTTGCCTGATCATCGCCACCGTTCCTGTTGTTGTCATAGGCCTTATTCTAAAGGTCACAGGCCTATCGGATACAATGCGGGGCATTGCAGTGATCGGCTGGGCAATGATCATCTTTGGCGTTTTTCTGTACTGGGCCGATCAGAACGGGCCTACGGAAAAGACAGCCCCGCAATGGTCATTGAAAGATGCGTTCTACATGGGGCTATGGCAGGCTGTCGCGCTGATCCCCGGCACATCACGCTCGGGTATCACCATCACCGCGGGGCGGATGTTGGGTTATACACGCACAGACTCCGCGAAACTCGCCATGTTGATGTCGATCCCGACGATTATCGCGTCTGCTGCTTTGCTGGGGCTGGATGTGATCAGCACGGGCGACACAGGCGAAATACGCGACATTGGAATCGTGATCGGCATGTCCTTCGCGGCAGCACTGCTCGCACTGACGCTGATGATGCGTCTGCTGAAATCCGTCAGCTTCACGCCCTATGTGATCTACCGGATCGCGCTGGGGGTTACGCTGCTCTGGATCGCCTACACTTAGGTTTTCAGGTTCTTGGCCGAATCCTTGATCGCGTCGTACTGACCAGAGGGACGGAAACGCCACAGATAATCCGGCAAGACAGGCTCCATCGCTGTAGGCTGCATGCCCAACGCATCAAAGCCGCGCGCGTCTTCAGATACAACGTTGTCAACGGCAAGGTTGATCACCTGATCCTTGGTCACAGGCCCTTTGATCAAGCCAAGCGATAGCGTGCGGACAACGCCAAAGACGCCTGCCATCAAACGGGCCATCCAAAACGGCGTATTCACGATCAGGCGGCGGCGATGCACCACGCCCAACATCAATTGCATCAACTCGCGGAACGTATGCACATCGGGGCCGCCAAGCTCATAAATGCCGCCCTCAGCCTCGCCCAGCACACCTTTGACAGCAGCGGCGGCGATGTCATCTACAAACACTGGCTGAAACCGGGTATCCGCACCAATGATCGGCAGCACGGGCCCAATGCGCGACATGCCCGCAAAGCGATTAAAGAACTGGTCCTCGGGCCCGAAAACAATCGAAGGGCGCAGGATCATCGCGCCCGGCATATGTTCCAGCACGCCTGCTTCACCGGCGGCTTTGGTCTTGGCATATGCGCTGTCAGCTTCGGCATCAGCACCGATAGCCGAAATATGCACCATCCGTTTTACGCCATGTGCAGCAGCAATGCGCGCAATCCGAGTGGCGCCTTCCGCTTGAACGGCGGAAAATGTGTTCTTGCCAACCTCATCCAGAACGCCAACGCAGTTCACAACAGCATCTGCGCCCTCTGTCACTGCCGCAACACTGGCGTCATCGCGGATATTGCAAAACACAGGCTCAACCTGCCCCACAACGCCGTAAGGGCGCACAAACATGGCCTCATTGACGTTGCGAACCGCGACGCGCACGCGCCAGCCCTCTTTCGCCATGCGCCGTGCAATATAGCGACCGACGAAACCGGAACCGCCGAAGATAGTGACAAGCTGGGACATCCTGAGGCCTTTAGATAAGTGGTTGCTAGGGGTTTACCCCCCGCCCCGACGCCAGACAAGGCGCAATCCCTGATGAATCAAGCAAGCCCATCGCTTTTTGTCATCAAATGGCGTTGACAGCCCCGCAAACCGCGCGTAAATCCCGCCCCACGTGACCTGCCCAGGTGGCGGAATTGGTAGACGCGCCAGCTTCAGGTGCTGGTGTCTGTATGGACGTGGAGGTTCGAGTCCTCTCCTGGGCACCACGAAATCATTTTCATAACCTCGCTGCCTTTTCTCAATCGCCAGATGAAGTAGGTTTAGAACTGTACGCCGTCTATTCCGGAACGATCCCGCTCACGCCTTCTTCGCCAAGGGTCGGCATCGGCCTGCCGGTGATGACCGCAGCACGTTTTATACAACAACCCTAGTCCCGCAGGATCACCAAGGGCAGGTCGCTGCTTTTATACTGCAGGAAAGCCGCGATGCTGTCGTCTTCCTCGGCTCCTTTTGCGGGGAAGGCTGTGATGTACGCGGCCAGCCCTTCGCCTCTTGGCAGTCGGGCCACATGGCCAGCAAACAGGCGGTCGCGGTCAAGCGTCATATAGGTTGCAAGCTCGGCCAATGTCTCTTCGCGCCCACCTGACCCGCCTTCAATCACCGAGGTCGGGTCGGGACGGTTCGTTAGGATGTTGGCGGTTTCGATCTGCCGGCGCTCGAACATCGCAAAAGCAAGTTCGCCCGCGCCCAGCCCATTGGCGGGTACGGCCAGGATCTGGCCATCCATATCACTGCGCACACCGCTAAACGCCGTTTCTGCAAAGACATCGAAGAGCCGTTGGCGGAAGATCGCTTCGTCACCGATGATCACATCGCTGACCTGAAGCCTGTCACCTGCTGTCGTGATCTCGGCTGATGTAAAGCGGCCAAAGTCTATCGTGATGGCCCCGCTTGCAGTGGGCAGGCTGGGATTCTCGGGGCGGATCTGGGCCATCAGCCGCTCTGAAATATCAGGCGCGCCGCCGCCGGTTGTGCCGGTAAAGGCAGGGTCATCAGCAATCACGTTGACCGCGACACGGTCAGCCACACCATCTTGCGCGCCCGACAGTTGCAAGCGCAGTCCAGCGTCTGGCGTCAGGTCATAGAGATTGGCATCAATCACGGCAGCATTCAGATCAGCGGTCTGCTGGATTTCGGCCAGCCCGATGGTAATTTCGGCATCCGGGTCCAGCGCTTCGATGATAAGGTTTTCGGGTCCGCTGAATTGGACAAGGCCAAAGCGGTTCGGGTCGCGCACCACAAGTGCTAAGGCCTCTTCATCGATCAGGTCAATTTCGCCCCGTCCGATAAAGTCGATATCAATCGAGCCCAGCGCGCGCAGGGTCATCGTGCCGCCTGCGGCCAGAATATCTGCTTCCAGAACACCGCCGGACAATGTGCGATCCACGGTCAAATCACCCGTCTGCGCAATCGCGTAGCCAAGTCTTCCGGCATCATTGCCGAAGGTTGTCGTGATGTTGTCGCGGGCAAATTGGTTCAGCTCGGCCCCTTCAGCCAGTTGCACACCAAAGGCTGCATCCTCTGCAGTTGTGATGGAGCCACCGAACGCGAAAAGGTAGACCTCTGGTGCCAGCAAGTTGGACAGCGATGCGGCGATCCCGCCTAGGCTGGAGACAACGATCGTGTCAGCCGCTGACACGTCGCCCAGCTGTACATCGCCAGTTGCGTAAAGATCAAAGATCGCGCCGCCGGTTTCTGCTGTCAGAATTGTCATATCTGTTGCTTCGTCGATGTGCACATCTTGCGCTGCGACCGCCATGGTCAGTGTGTCAATTTGTGTTTTCACACGCAGAGGGTTGGTGGCCGTCGCATCGGTAAAGCTGAGTGTTGTTCCTGCACCCGCTGCATCAGCAATCAGGTTCAGTGCCGTCGGATCACCGACGCTCACCGCGCCGCCGACGGTCAGCTGCAATGCGTCTGCACCGGTTGCACCCGTGGAAATCGTGCCGAGGGCGAAATCACCGTCAACTTGCAAATCAATGGTGCCTGTGGCCGTTTCGATGCCCAGCCCCTGATCCATGACCAGACCTTCAGCAAAGCGCAATATCTGTGCACCGCCCACCGTCTTGATCGCATCCTCACGCAAGGTGATTGTCCCGCTCTCGGCGGCCAGTGCCAGTGCTGCGGCTGCACCGTTCAAATGTAGTCGTTCAACGACGGTATCGCGCCCAAAGAGCGTAATATCCGCGGTCCCGGCCTCTGATACAGCATCCAGCGTATTGGCACTGATCCGCGCGGTTGCAATGGCCCCGATATCGCCAGCTGCGGCAAGCTCAAGCCGGTCCGCTGTTGCCGCCCCGATTTCAAGCGCACCATCTGTCTGCAACGACAAGCGCCCGGCCGTCACAGCCGAGCCGACACCCAGATCACCCGTGGTTGTGATCACGCTTGTCGAGAGCGGATTATCGGATTGCGCAAAGCTGCTGATCGCCAGCGTGCCTGTGTTGGTCAGGAAGACATCCGACGTTTCACTATCGCCTGCTGGCAACGTAGAGGTATAGCGCAGGTCGCGCACATTGGTTGTGATCGGGGTTTCGGCTGTGCCCCAATCGGCACTTGCCGCAATATCGAGCGTGCCGCCGACACTGTCAGTGCCAACT
>JALQUF010000106.1 GCA_023263855.1 Yoonia sp.
CGGCCCTGACGTGCACTTCGCGTCTTGTCAGCGCGCGCAGCAGGCCGAGGGTAAAGGTGGTCTTGCCGCTGCCCGAGGACGGGGCGGCGATCACAAAGCTCATGGGATGCAGGCGCAGAGAAGAGGCGCCGGTGGTATGACTTTAAACAGGATGAAAACGGACGCCATGTGCGTCAGGCGGATTCGGCAGGGCGCCCGCGCCCGAGTGGATCGAGATTGCGGGGGGCGTGGCCTGCGGCCATGCTCTGCCAGTCAAGGACTTGCCGCATCAACACCGATTGCCCGATGCAGATAATGGCCGGAGGGGCGAGCGCGGCCTTGGCGATATCGTCAACAATGGTGCCCAGCGTCGTTTCCAGCACCTCTTGATCGTCCGTGGTGGCTGTTGTGACCACCGCGACCGGTTCATGCGGGCTGCGTCCGGCGTCGATCAGTTGGGTTGCGATCTGTGCAATGTGCTTCATGCCCATATAGATCACGATGACCTGACTGCCCTTGGAAATGCTGTGCCAATCCAGCGAACTGGGTGTGTTGCCTGATTGGTCATGGCCGGTCACGAAGGTAACGGACTGGTTCACATCGCGATGGGTCACAGGGATGCCAGCATAGGCCAGACCACCGATCCCCGCTGAAATGCCGGGGATGATGCGGATGGGGATGCCATGCTGCACCAGCGTTTGCGCTTCCTCTCCACCGCGGCCAAACACGAAAGGATCACCACCTTTAAGCCGCAGCACACGTTTGCCTGCGCGCGCCAGATCAACCAGCCGCAGCGAAATATCGCGCTGTTTGGCGGATGGTTTGCCGCCGCGTTTGCCGGCGTAAATATGTTCCGCCTGTGGCGCCCAGGTCAGTATTTGTTCCTGCACCAATGCGTCATAGATCACCACATCGGCCTGCCGCAGGGCATTGACCGCGTGCAAGGTCAAAAGCCCCGGATCGCCCGGACCAGCCCCGCAAAGCCAGACCCATCCGGGTTCAAGAGTAGGCCATCTGTGGGCGGGCAGGGGAATATCGGTGCTCATGCGCTCTTTATGCCGCCGATTGATCCGCTTGGAAAGGCGACAAACGACCTCGTTTTGGTGATTGCCGTCACCGTGTTGCCTGCCTATCGTCGCGCCGATGACCGATGAAACGACCACAGAATTACGCCGCGGCTGGACAACAGGTGCCTGCGCCACAGCTGCGACCAAGGCCGCGCTTATGCGGCTATGGGGTGGTCGCTTTCCACGCGAGGTCGGGATCGTGCTGCCAAAGGGCGAAACACCGGTGTTTCCGTTGGCCTTGGCCGAGGCAGGCGCGGGGTGGGCCCGTGTTGGCATTACCAAGGACGCGGGCGATGATCCCGATGTGACCCATGGCGCGTTGATCGTCGTGACGGTTTCACCGTCACAAGGTGGCGTCGTATTTGCGGCAGGGCCGGGCGTTGGCACCGTGACCAAGGCTGGATTGCCCATAGGAGTGGGTGAGCCTGCCATCAATCCGGTCCCGCGTACCATGATGAAGGCCGTTGTGCAGGACATGGCAACACAATTCGGGCAGACCCCGGACGTAAAGATCGAAGTGTCTGTGCCGGGCGGAGAGGCGCTGGCATTGAAGACGTGGAACCCGCGGTTGGGTATTGAAGGGGGGCTATCCATTCTGGGAACGACCGGGGTGGTGCGTCCGTTCAGCTGTGCTGCCTGGATCGCGTCGATCCACCGTGGCATCGATGTGGCCCGCGCCGGGGGGGTGCACCATGTGGCGGGCTGCACCGGGGCTACGTCTGAAAAAACGGTTCAAGCGCTCTACGGCCTGCCGGATCATGCAATGCTGGATATGGGGGATTTCGCGGGGGGGATGCTCAAGTATCTGGTCAAACACCCTGTGGCCCGCGTGACGGTGGGCGGCGGTATCGGCAAGATCACCAAACTGGCGCAGGGTGCGATTGATCTGCACTCGGGGCGCAGTCAGGTGGATTTTGACAAACTTGCAACTTTGGTGGGCGATGACCGTATCGCCGCTGCCAACACCGCGTTGGAGGCATTCGAGATCGCGGGGCCTATATTGGCCGCAAAAGTGGCGCAAAACGCGCTTGGCCAGATACAGAGCCGCTTTGGCACCCCTGATATTGTGTTTGATGTTGTGGTCATCGACCGGAAAGGGGCCATCATCGCGAGGGCCGGTCCATGACGCTGCTTTTGTTGGGCGGCACGGGTGAGTCACGCGAGATTGCGGCGCAACTGCGCGGGCAGGATGCTGTGATATCGCTGGCCGGGGCAACACGCCATCCGGCGGCGCAACCTTTACCAACCCGCATAGGGGGCTTTGGCGGGGCTGAGGGTTTTGCCACCTATCTGCGCGATGCGGGGATTCATGCGGTTCTTGATGCAACGCACCCGTATGCTGCCCGTATGACCCAGCGCACAGCGCGGATCTGCCAAGCGCAGCAACTGCCCTATGTGCAGCTCCTGCGTCCTGCCTGGGTGCCGGAGCCGGGTGACAACTGGATCGACATTGGCACAGAGGCGGACGCGGCAGCGCATATTCCCAAAGGCTCTGTCGTATTCCTCGGGACAGGGCGGCAGACACTAGAGCACTTTGCCAATCTGGAAGGCTGCGCGGTGATTTGCCGCCAGATTGATCCGCCTGAAAAGCCCTTTCCTTTTGCGGGTGGGCGATATCTTGTCGGGCGGCCACCCTTTTCGGTCGCCGATGAGGTGGCGTTGTTTCGGGATCTTGGTGTCGATTTTCTGGTGGTCAAGAACGCGGGCGGCGCACCAAGCCTGACTAAGCTGACTGCGGCGCGGCAGTTGGGTATTCCGGTGCTGATGATCGCGCGCCCCCCACGCGGCGACTGGCCGGTGGTTGCGACGGTTGACGAAGCGCTCACTTGGGTCCGGGCTTTATGAAAGAACGGGTCATTCATTCGGATGCATGTATTGCGGAGGGTGCTGACTGGTTGTGCCGGGCCGACCCGCGCTTTGCCCAAGCAATGGAAGGACTGCCGCCGTTGCCATTGCGCCTGAAACCTGATGGTTTTGCTGAACTTCTAAGTGCTATTGTCAGCCAACAGGTCAGCGTGGCATCGGCCAATGCGATTTGGTGGCGCTTGCAGGCGGGTGGAATGACCACGCCGCCAGTGGTGGCGAAGGCCTCTGAGGCGGAATTGCGCGCGCTGGGCCTGAGCCGGCAAAAGGCCCGTTATGCGCAGGCCTTGGCCGCCGCACAAATTGACTATGACGAACTGCCGCTATTGCCCGCGCAAGAGGTGATCGCCCAATTGACAGCTGTTCCTGGCATCGGGGCGTGGACGGCCGAGATTTATGCGATGTTCTCACTGGGTCGTGCAGATGTGTTTGCGCCGGGTGATCTTGCCTTGCAGGAAGCGGCCAAACTGATCTTTGACTTGCCCGCGCGCCCCAAAGAAAAAGACCTGCGCGCAATGGCTGACGCATGGTCTCCGTGGCGGTCGGTTGCAGCCCGGATCATGTGGGCCTACTACAAACAACACAAACAACGGGAAGGCATCAGATGACACGAGCTTTGGACGCACAGCGGCGCGAACCGCTCTCAGGTGAAACACGCTCTTGCGTGGTGTTCTTGCATGGGTATGGCGCGAATGCCGCCGATCTGATTGGTCTGGCCGATCCTCTGGCCGAACATATGCCCGATACGCTGTTCATTTCGCCCGATGCCCCCGAAGAGTGCCTTGGCGCACCTATGGGTCGCCAGTGGTTCCCGATTCCTTGGATTGACGGATCAAGCGAAGAAGAAAGCAAGATGGGCCTTGATCGGGCTGCGGCTGATCTGGACGCTTTTCTTGATGGCATCATGGTGGATGAGGATCTGTTGCCTGAGCAGGTAATGATCCTTGGTTTTTCTCAAGGCACAATGATGGCGCTGCATGTCGTGCCGCGCCGTGAGGATGCGGTCGCGGGAATCGTCGCCTTTTCGGGGCGCCTGTTAGAGCCGGACGCATTGGTTGACGAAGCCAGAAGCCGCCCACCTGTCTTACTGATCCATGGCGACGCGGATGATGTGGTGCCGCCGCAATCGCTGCCGCAAGCGGCAGAAGCCCTGCAAGAGGCAGGCTGGAAGGAAGTCTATGCGCATATCATGAAAGGCACAGGGCACGGTATCGCGCCAGACGGTCTTTCTGTTGCGCTGGCCTTTATGCGTGATAGATTGGGGCTCAGCTAGTCGGAGGGTGTTTGTTGTCTTCTGTTAAGTGTTCCTTTCAATTTTGGTGCGATGATTTGTCAGAGGGCGGTTGATGCCTGCTGACAGGTTGGGTCTAGGGATGCACAGCCCCATCGTTTCACTTTTGGGTCCGAAGAACCGGCTGGGTTGGTTCTTGCGTTACGCCGTTCTGGCGCTGGGCGTGATTGGCACTGTGTTTGCCCATGATGTAATTATGGACAACGCGTTTCACGGGGTCGCTGCGGACTATGTTGGCGCGATGCTGATGATTGGCCTGCCGCTTTATGCGGTTTCCACAGGGATCATGGCCGATATGGGGCGCCTGCGGGTGCAATTGCTACAGGCCAGTCAGACCGACATGATGACGGGCCTGCTTCAGCGACATTCTTTCCTTGAACGGACCCTGCGCAAGTTATCGCAGACCGGCACATTGCTGATGCTGGACATAGACGGGCTGGCGCAAATCAACGCGCAACATGATCATCATGCGGGTGACTTGTGCCTGATGGCTTTGGCGATCCGGCTGCGCGAAATGACACGCGCAACGGATATTGTCGGGCGAATCGATGGGGCCACGATCGCGGTGTACCTGCCCGGCACTCCATTGGACGCCGGATGCGGTGTTGCAGAACGTCTGGCACAGGGTATTCAGGTCACAACAGGCGCGACTCGATTTGAAGTGACCGTGTCTGTAGGTGTCGTGCTGGCCGACGGTGAAACGCCTTTGGCAAAGCTCATGGAGCAGGCAGAGGCGGCACTCCTGCGGGCCAAGGCGCGGGGACGGGCACAAGTGATGTTGGCGGACAGCCAACTTGCTGCCTGACAGCCGTGAAAAACTGCGTTTCTGTCGCATATTCTGGGGGTTGTCACATTTCTGACGCGATATATAGTCCAACATAAGACGCATGCGGGACTGCCGCTTTGACAGCGCCCGCACAGCCTATCTGGGGTGTGACTTATGACGCAGACGGAATTCAGAACTGACTTTGTGCGCGCACCCGGTGCGCTCAAACACTTTCCTGCTTTGGTGCTGAATGCCGATTATCGCCCGCTGTCCTATTATCCATTGTCACTGTGGCCCTGGCAGGAAGCGGTCAAAGCGGCATGGCTGGATCGGGTCGATATCGTCAGTGAATACGACGAAGTGGTGCGCAGCCCGTCGACAATGATCAAAATCCCTTCTGTTGTGGTGCTCAAGGACTATATCAAGCCGCAAAAGCAGGTGGCTTTCACCCGTTTCAATCTGTTTCTGCGCGATGAGTTTTGCTGCCAGTATTGTGGTGCGCGTGGCGATTTAACCTTTGACCATGTTGTTCCCCGGGCCAGTGGTGGGATCACAAGCTGGGAAAATGTGGTTGCGGCCTGTTCGCCCTGCAATTTGCGCAAAGGGTCACGGTCGCTCAAACAATGCGGCATGAGCCTGCAAAAACCGCCCCGCCGCCCTGTGCCAGAACAGCTGCATAACGTCGGGCGTAAGTTTCCGCCGAACCATTTGCATGATAGCTGGCTTGATTTCCTGTATTGGGACGCGGAACTAGAGGCTTAAGCCTCACGGACGCTAGACTTGTTGGTGCAAGCGCGCTAGGAAAGCCGCGTTAGCGCTAACGCACACCCATATGGGAGTTTACTATGGTCTCTCGCGTCATTCCGGTCGATGAATTCGACCTCGTGATTTTCGGCGGCACCGGCGATTTGGCCCGGCGCAAAATCCTGCCCGGCCTGTTTCGGCGGTTCCTTTCCGGGCAAATGCCCGCAGGCTCACGGATCATTGGTGCCGCGCGCTCAGAATTGGATGCTGACGGATACCGCGAGATGATCGCCGAGGCTGTCGCTGAATTTGGTGGCCAAGAATCGCATAATAAAAAAGGCTTGGATGCCTTTCTTAAACAGCTTGATTATGTTGCGATCGATGCGCGCGGCGACGGTGGCTGGGCGGAACTGGCCGATCTGGTGCGTCAGGATGTTGTGCAGGCGTTCTATTTCTCGGTCGCGCCGTCGCTGTTTGGTGATCTGGCCGAGCGGCTGCACACCAACAAGATTGCAAACAGCGCAAGCCGGATTGTGGTAGAAAAGCCCTTCGGCCGCGATCTTGAAACCGCCCGCGCCTTGAATGAAACCTTGGCCGAGCATTTCGACGAAAGCCAGATTTACCGGATTGACCACTATCTGGGCAAAGAGACCGTGCAGAACCTGATGGCCGTGCGCTTTGGCAACGTGTTGTTCGAGCCGCTCTGGAACAATCACTATGTCGATCATATCCAGATCACGGTTGCTGAGACGGTGGGCGTCGGCGGGCGCGGATCCTATTATGACAAATCGGGTGCTATGCGCGATATGGTGCAAAATCACCTGATGCAGCTGCTCTGCCTGATCGCGATGGAGCCACCGGGCCAGTTTGACGCAGATGCCGTGCGTGATGAAAAGCTAAAAGTTATCAGGGCCTTGCAGTCCATAGATCATCATCACATCGTACGCGGTCAGTATGATGCTGGACCGGATGGGCCCAGCTATCGCGAAGATGCAGAAAATCCCCGCAGCTTTACCGAAAGCTTTATCGCGATGCGCTGTCATATTGCCAACTGGCGGTGGGCGGGTGTGCCGTTCTACCTGCGCACTGGCAAGCGGATGAAAGCGCGTTCCTCGGAAATTGCTGTTGTTTTCAAGGATTTGGGCCATACGATTTTTGAGGGCGATGAAGCCCGGCACCGAAATATTCTTTCCATTCGTCTGCAGCCGAATGAAGGTATGGATTTGCAAGTGACGATCAAGGAACCCGGCCCGGGCGGGATGCGTTTGATCGACGTGCCACTGGACATGACGTTTGCCGATGCTTTGGGGGAAGACGCCGAGGACGTGACAGACGCCTATGAGCGGCTAATCATGGATGTGATCCGCGGCAACCAGACCCTGTTTATGCGCGGGGACGAGGTTGAGGCGGCTTGGGCCTGGACCGATCCGTTGATCGAAAGCTGGGAGGCGCGCAATGATGTGCCCAAGCATTATGATGCCGGATCTGCCGGGCCTGAGGATGCGATGATGCTGCTGCACCGCGACGGGCGCAAATGGCGCGAGATCAAGGGCTGACGCGGTCCGCGCCGCATCTTAAACCACAATCAAGCGACGCAACCCGAAAAGGACTGCTGTGATGAAACTTGTTGAGTATCCAGACGCCGAAATGATGATGATGGAGCTGGCCGATACGCTGGCTGGTGAGATCAAGACCGCTTTGTTGATGCATGATCGCGTCTCATTGGCGGTGCCGGGTGGGACGACACCGGGCCCCATTTTCGACAGCCTTTGCGGCGTTGATCTGGATTGGGCCAATGTGCATGTGATGCTGACTGATGAACGCTGGGTGCCTGAAAGTTCTGAGCGCTCAAACACGCGGTTGTTGCGCGAACGCCTGCTGACAAACCATGCTGCGGCGGCCACCTATATTCCGCTTTATGCCGATGCGGAAACGCCAGAAGAAAAATTGCCGGAACTCGCCGCGGTAGTGAAAGATGAACTGCCGATTTCGGTGATGTTGCTTGGCATGGGGGCCGATATGCATACGGCGTCGATTTTTCCCGGCGCGGACCAGTTGGATCTGGCTTTGCATGGCGATGACCTGTTGGTCGCGATGCGCGCACCCGGTGCACCAGAGCCACGGATCACGCTGTCCGCCAAGGTGCTGAAATCGGCGATGAACCGCCATATCGTCATTGTTGGCGGTGAAAAACGGGACGCGCTTGAACGTGCGCGGCATCTTCCACCAGAACAGGCGCCAGTGGCGGCGATCCTGAATGGCACCACAGTACATTGGGCTGAGCGCTAAACCATGTGGGACAAACTACGTACACATTACGCACAGGTCGCCGACCGTCGGTTTGAAACGCTAGTCGACGCGGCCCGAGCCGCCGATTTCACCGCACAAACAGGCGATATGCGTCTGGATTATGCCAAGACGAATATTGATGCCCACGTCCGCGCCCTGCTGATTGATCTGCTGGACCAAACGGATGTCGCCGCCAAGCGCGAAGCGATGTTTGCGGGCGCACCGATCAATGAGACCGAAGGGCGCGCGGTGCTGCATACGGCATTGCGCAATCTTGATGGTGGCCCTGTGATCGTGGACGGACAGGATGTGATGCCGGGCGTGCTGGATACGCTGGCTCGGATGGAAGGTTTTGCCGCCGATGTGCGCGCAGGTCGCTTTGTCGGGCAGGGCGGCCCGATCACGGATGTGGTGAATATTGGTATTGGTGGCTCTGATCTGGGCCCTGCGATGGCGACGAAGGCGCTGGCGCCCTATCATGACGGGCCGCGCTGCCATTTTGTCAGCAATGTTGATCCCGCTGATATTGCTGCGGTCCTGCGTGTCTGTGACCCTGCCACGACCTTGGTGATTGTGGCCTCCAAGACCTTTACCACCATTGAAACCATGAGCAACGCGCGGACTGCACAGGCTTGGATGAGCCAGACCGTTACCGATACTGGGGCGCAGTTCGCAGCATTGTCCACGGCCGCAGACAAGACAGCGGCCTTCGGGATTGACCCGTCGCGTGTGTTCGGGTTCGAGGATTGGGTCGGCGGGCGCTATTCCATGTGGGGGCCGATTGGCCTGTCATTGATGATCGCGATTGGCCCGGATGCGTTCCGTGCCTTCTTGCGCGGCGCGCAGGCAATGGACCGGCATTTTCAGGCCGCATCGTGGCAGGAAAACCTGCCCGCGATGCTGGCGCTTGTGGGGATTTGGCACAATCAGATTTGCGGGTATGCAACGCGGGCTGTTCTGCCATATGATAACCTTCTCAGTCGTTTACCGGCCTATCTTCAACAACT
This sequence comes from Yoonia sp., assembly GCA_023263855.1. Lineage (GTDB taxonomy): Bacteria > Pseudomonadota > Alphaproteobacteria > Rhodobacterales > Rhodobacteraceae > Yoonia. The sequence goes on from JALQUF010000106.1 coordinate 9,007, forward strand.
TGAAATGGAGAGCAACGGCAAAGGCGTCAGCATGGATGGCGCTGATCTGGCGGTTGAGAGCGGCCCTGTCGTCTGGGGTGAGCCCGGCACGAACGGCCAGCACGCGTTCTATCAATTGATCCACCAAGGCACACGTGTGGTGCCTTGCGAGTTTCTGGTCGCTGCACGCGGACATGAAGATGATTTACACCATCAGCACCAGTTGTTGGTTGCGAACTGTCTCGCGCAATCCGAAGCGTTGATGCGGGGCCGCACGCTGGATGAAGCGCGCGCCAAGGTGGCTGATGCGTTTGAAGGCGACGAATTGGAGCGGCAGGCCCGCCACCGCGTGTTTAAGGGCAACCGCCCCTCCGTGACTATCGCTTATCCGCAGTTGACGCCTGAGGTGCTGGGACAGATTGTGGCCCTTTATGAACACCGTGTGTTTGTCGAAGGGGTCGTTTTGGGCATCAACTCCTATGACCAATGGGGTGTGGAACTGGGCAAGGAACTGGCGACAGAGCTGCAACCCGTCGTAGAAGGCAAGGAAACTGCCGCGGGCAAAGATGGCTCAACTGCCGCACTTGTCGATTTTCTGCAATCACATGGGGTGTCATGAGCGCGCGGCTTTGCCATAAGCGCTCAGCACCGCATGAATGAGGCCTGAAAATGATCGTTGACCTGATACCGCTTGCCATGGCTGCCGTTTTGGTTGTGGCCATGCTTTTGGAGATCAGAACCGGGCGTATTCCGAACTGGCTGACAGCGTTGCCCTTTGTTCTGTTTGGCATTTTGCTGATTGTGGTCGAAGATCGCACACCGCTTTACTGGCAAATGGGGTTAGCTGCAGGCGTCTTTGTCTTTGGCCTTGTGATGTTCGCGATCGGCGGTTTGGGGGCAGGGGCTGTCAAGCTGATGGCTGGCACCGCGCTTTTCATACCTTTTGCGACCGCTTTTTATGCGGGCATTGTCTTCTTGGTGGTGTTTTTCACCAGCTCATTTGTCTTTGTGCAGCTGCGCAAGCTGATCGGGTCGGAAGACAGTTCGTGGCACCTGATGGCCAATGCTGTTTTGCCGCTCAGCTTTTCGATAGGCACAACAGGCCTGATCGCGATGTTCTTGCTTTGAATGAGCTTTGGAGCGGGTAACGGGAATCGAACCCGTAACTGAAGCTTGGGAAGCTTTCGTGATACCTTTTCACCATACCCGCACCGGTGCACATGGCGTAATTGCGTGGCCTGCCCTCGTCAAGTCGCAATCAGCGTGATCTGCGCCGTCTGCGCCCACCTTCGCCACCGCCGCCCTGATTGTGATTGACCTTCGGGATCATCACGATGCTTTCCAGAATGGGGAACGGCTCGACCGCGTTGGGAATGTTGGATGCGTTCACGAAATGCTCTTGAAAGCGCGGCTCAATCGCGGTTTCGATTTTGTGGATGTTTTGCACGGTCTCTTCGATCTCACGGCGCGCATCA
>JALQUF010000107.1 GCA_023263855.1 Yoonia sp.
ATACTAGAGACAATAAATAACGAATACCAAACATTTATAAGTCAAAAGACAGCGGTGATTGATGTATTAAAAGAAAGTCAAAAGAAGGTGATGGCTCAAATTGACGAAATTAAATTCCCATCATTAGATAAATATTTATCAAGCAAGTATTCCGCCCCGATAGTAAAGCAAGGATTAAAATGTGACATATGTAAATGTTATTCTGCAAATAATTTGAAAGCATTAGCCGCGCATAAAAGAGGATGCATGCGTAAACACGGGCAATACCGTCACCTACGCTCAATACGCGGCCCACTTCGGCCACTTCGGCTTCTTGACCGAAGTTTTTGATCTGGTCCTTCAGGATCGCAGAAATTTCAGACGCTTGGATCGCCATTTATCCGACCTCTTTCATTGTGTTCTGGAGTGCGTTGAGCTTGGAGGCGATCGACGTGTCGATCATCTTGGAGCCCACTTTGACAATAAGACCGCCGATGATGCTTTCATCGACAGTTTCTTTGATGGTGACAGATTTGCCCACTTGGGCTTTGAGTGTCTTTGCGAGCTTCTCAGCCTGCGCCTTGGTCAGCTTCTTGGCGGTTGTGACTTCGGCTGTCACTTCGCCACGCTCTTCGGACAGCATGTCCTGCAGAACGGCCAAAAGATGCGGCAACACAAACAAACGGCGCTTGCTTGCCAGCAGCGCCAATACATTGCTTGTAATGTCTGAGAGTTCCATTTTCTTGGCGATTGCAGAGATCGCGCCAGACTGTTCTTCACGGCTATAAAGCGGTGAGGTCAGCAAAGTACGCAGATCGGCGCTTTCGGCCATCGCTGCTTCCAAAGTAGCAACATCTGATTCGAGTGCCTTGATCGCCTTGCCTTCTTTGGCGAGGTCGAAGACGGCAGTTGCATAGCGCGTGGCGATGCCTGTCGAAATACCAGCAGTTTCGGACACGTGGAGCCTTCCGATATCTTGGGCCCGGACCCGCAACCCCGGTTTGACGGGGTGCGAATGGGCAACTTCCTAGGCCCTCACGAAAACGAGAGAGCGGCAAAATCCTGCGCGATGTAGCAGAGGTCCTATGGCGTCGCAAGCACCCTGCGACAAGATTCCGCCATGCTGACTAGCATATACGCACTGTTTGCGCCCAAACTGGGATATTACTTTGACTCTTGTCTGATTTTCCCCGGTTTTCCGGGTGTCCAACAAAAATGGCGCAAAGCCATTTTGGCCCTGCGCCTTTGTCCGGTCGGAACGATCGTCTGATACAATCCAGTTGGGGGGAATCGCTTGGCGGCAATCAGCCCCCGGCACTGGCCAGGGTCGACCAATCGCCGCCTGTCAGCACTTGCAGTTCTGCCGCGTCCTTGACCCAGGCCATCCAACCTTCGCGCGGCGCAACAAAAAGCCAGCCACCACCGCGCCAGCTTGCGATTTTTCCGCCTTGTCCTGACCAGTCACCGGTTGGGGCGGCCCCCAGCGCCCAAGCCTGCCCTTCGCTGGGCACCACAGGCGGCACCGTCGTACCGCTGCTTTCCAACGTCAGCTGGACAATCATATCAAGCCGCTCAATCGCTTCGTTGTGGGTCACGTGCTTTTGCGCCTGTGCTGGCATGATAAAGGGCAATGCAAGGTTCGGGGTTTGATCTGACATCAGGTGCGCCTTCCGCTTAAAATGAATTTGTGCGCAGTATCTTTGCCAAAGCATTAGCAAAGCCCTACACCACCGTACGCCCGCAAGACATTTATCGCGACACCCAAGCACGGTTGAACCCGCAGACACGGCTGCCTAGAACGAACACATTGAATTTGGAGGCGGACATGCGCGTTTTGGTTACAGGTGGCGCAGGGTATATCGGCAGCCACACCTTGCTTGAGTTGACAGCACAAGGCCACGAGGTCTGCGTGCTCGACAATTACAGCAACGCCACACCCGAGGTCCTGACGCGGGTCCGGTCTCTCTCAAACGGGATCATCCACGATTTTATCGGCGATGTCCGCGATACCGCCAAGCTTGATGAGGTCATGCAGGATTTTGTGCCAGAGGCCGTGATCCACTTTGCGGGCCTCAAGGCAGTAGGTGAAAGCACCGAAAAACCATTGCTCTATTATGATGTGAACGTGTCGGGGACATTAACACTGTTGCGTGCGATGGAACGCGCGGGCTGTAACCGGATTATTTTTTCCTCATCCGCCACGGTCTACGGCGAACCCGTCTACCTGCCCTACGACGAGGCACACCCAACAAACCCCACGTCAGTTTATGGGCGATCAAAACTGATGGCCGAACAGATTCTCACCGATTGGGCCGCGACCAGTCCGGAGCGAACCGCCGTCTTGCTGCGGTATTTCAATCCGGTTGGCGCGCATGCCTCGGCCCAGATTGGCGAAGACCCGACAGGCGTGCCCGACAACCTGATGCCATTTATCGCACAGGTTGCGGTCGGCAAACGCGATGCACTGCAAGTCTTTGGTAATGACTATGATACGCCCGATGGTACGGGCCGACGCGACTATATTCATGTTGTGGACCTTGCGCGGGCCCATGTCGCTGCGTTGAACTACGCACAAGGCGCGACAGGGGCGCGGCCTTTCAACATCGGAACAGGTCAAAGCTATAGCGTACGTGAAATGGTTGCTGCATTTGAACGGGCGTGCGGAAAGCCGATTGCCACAAAACAGGTCGGACGCAGAGCCGGCGATATTGCAGCAATGCAGGCAGATTCCAGTCGGGCGAATGCTGAATTGGATTGGGTCGCCACACATGATCTGGATGCGATGACGGCAAGCACTTGGGCTTGGCAATCCAAGAACCCGGATGGCTATAAGGGGTCCTGAAATAAGTGTGCCCTGCACCAAAAGGTGCAAGGCACAATGAAGACGAACCGTTAAACCCTCACCACTGGAAAATCCCCGTCGCTTTTTTAGCCGACACGCAACAGATCTTCTGTGCGTTTTGTCACAAAATTTAACAGTTTTGCCGGCGCAACGCCGCACGGGGCGACAGGCCAGCGTTAACCTCAAGTCCTGAACAATCTTGAACTAATTGCGTAGCAAAGGCCCTGCCAAGGCCACAATTGCGCCGCGATCCCGGACCCCCCGATCGCACAGGCTGCCCTGACATCCTGACGACACATGGTTCCGGGGGGGACCGCACATGTCTTCTATATCATTCTCTGACTATGTCACCGATCCGGGTGATGTGGGCCACTCGCGTATCACTGATCTGATGATCACGGATATTGACGGGGTCGCGCAGCTTTACAGCGGGACGCGTTATGATGGCGTTCTGCGGCAATGGCACATCGACAGTGGCGTTCTGACCATAGCCGACAGCCAGCCTTTCTCTGGCAGCCTGATTGCCGGTGGCGCGGGGGGGCTTGCCGAGATTTCGGTTGGCGCCTCTTCCGCCGTGTTGGCGGGCGGCGGGCCGGGCGGGGCGCTGCAAGTGATCACGCTGAATACCGATGGCAGCTTTGGCCCTGCGACGCCACTTTCCAGCCTTCCCAACGCCTTTGACGGGTTCCAGCATGGCGTGACAGTGGATTTGCCCGGCGGCGCGCAATCGGTCTTTGGCGCCTTGGCCGGGCAGGTTGGCTTGGCGCGTCTGGACTTTGACGCAAGTGGCACTCTGCAAAGTCACACCATCGTGCAAAGTGCCACGCCGGGTATCACCGCCGGCATCACCGCCACGACTGGCGCGACCGTCGACGGCCAGAACTTCATCATCAGTACCAGCGCGGCGCAAAACGGGATCACAGCAAGAGCAATCGATAGCGCGGGGGGCATTATATCTGAGACCACGATTGGCGCTGACGATGGTCTTTGGATCAGCGCACCCACTGCGCTTGAGGTCGCTGGGGTTGGAACAGAGACCTATCTTGTACTGGCATCAGCAGGCACCGACAGCCTGAGCGTCATTGAATTGGGCGCAGATGGCAATATGGCCGTGCGCGACCACGTTCTGGATGGACGCGAAACCCGTTTCGGTGGCGTAACATCGCTTGACGTGATCACGACCCAAGGCAAGACCTACGTTATCGCCGGCGGGGCGGACGACGGGGTCTCTGTCTTTGTGCTACTTGAGGGCGGCTTTCTGCTCCACCGCGATACAATTGCAGACACTGATGATGTCGGGCTTGATAACGTCAGTGCAATTGCGGCACGGGGCGGAAATACGGGCCTTGATATTTTTGTCGCCAGCAGCAGTGAAACCGGCGTCACACAGCTTCGGTTCGACACGGGCGCAGCGGGGGAAACGCAAACAGCAGGCTTGGCTGGTGGTGTTATGACAGGCACCGATCGCGGCGACATTCTGCAAGGCCACGATGGCGATGATATGATCAGCGCGGGACAAGGCAACGACGTACTGCGGGATGGCGCAGGTGTTGATACCATGTCGGGCGGCGCGGGCGCGGATGTGTTCATCTTGTCCGCAGACGGACAAACCGACACGATCACAGACTTCACCGTCGGAGAAGACCAGATTGATCTGTCGCTTTGGCCCATGCTGCGTGACATCAGCCAGCTTTTCATCAGTCTGCGAAGCGATGGTATGCAAATCACTTATGGTGATGAAATCCTGCACGTGCAAAGCGCGGACGGTGGCCCGATCGACTACCGCACGCTCGTAACGACCGACCTGATCGGCGCGTCACGCCTGCCTGTTGGCATCACGCCGGGCTATCCGGGCCCCGCAACCCCAGCGCCGCCGCTTGATGCACCCCCGACCATCCCGCAACCCGACCCCGGCAGCGAGAACAGCATGTTTACGCCGCTGCAACTGATCAGTGCAGGCAATCTGGCGGTGCTGCGGGGCAGTCTAAGCAGCCCACCCTCCGCCACAGGTTCAGGCGACGTCATGAACGGTCGCGATATTGCAGATGTGCTGATCAGTAACGATGGCTTTGATCTTATCTTTGCGGGGGATGGCGCGGACACTGTGCAAGCGAATGCGGGTGATGACACCATCTTTGGGCGTGATGGGGACGATACGCTAATGGGCGGAGCCGGGGCTGACACGCTTTATGGTGGCGCGGGCGCAGACAGGCTTGATGGCGGCACGGGGCAGGATTTGCTCATTGGCGGGGCTGGTGCGGATACCTTTGTGTTCAACAGCGGGACCGACCGAATTGCCGACTTTGAACAAGGCGTCGATCACATCCTGCTCGATCCTGCGCTTTGGACAGGCCTGACCTCGGCCGCAGATGTCTGGTTCTACTACGGTGATGTCGTTGACACACGCGCCACCATCGACTTTGAAAACGGCAACGTGCTGATCATCGACGGGGTAACAGACCCCGGTACGCTGGCCGCTGATATCAGCCTGTTTTAGGGTCAGTTACCGCTGGTTGCCGCAACAAGTGTATTGGTAAGCCCGAACAACGACAGCGCCGGACCAAGCGCACTTTCGGTGCCATAGATCAGGTCGTCGCCTTCAAGCATGAAATTCCCCGCCGAAAACAGCCCATCAGCAGAGGTCAGGTCAATTGTGAACACCACCCGTTCTTTCGGAGGGCCAGACACACCATCCCGCACAGCTTCGGGGGCATATTCGCGCAAGATCAGGATGCCTTCGGGGTTCGCGCTACCCGCATTGACGCCACCAATAAATGCAAGCGCTTCCAATGCCGAGAATTCGACCTCAGGAAAATCCACAATTGATTGGCTGCCCGTCGCGCCCAGCGCAATAAATTTGCGGCTGTCATCTTCGATATAGACCCGATCACCGCCGCGCATGGCGATATTGGCGCGCGGGTCTTTCAACAAACGCTCAAAAGGAATGCCATATGTCCGCGATCCACGGACCAGACGCACCTGGGGCGAGTTCAGGTCCGGGCTAGGCCCGCCCGCCTGCGAAAACAGATCAAGAATTTTGACGTTGCGATCAAGCAGCGGGTAAAGGCCGGGGGCCGCAAAACCGGATGCCAGGTTCGCAGTGTTCGAGGGCCCGGGTTCGACCGATAGCTGCACCTGCGCAGATGGAACGGTCATAATCAACTCTTCTTCAATCCGTTCCCGCGCTGTGCTAGGCGACATACCGGATACACGCAGATCACCAATATAGGGGACAAATATCCGCCCGTCCGAGCTTACCGATGCGGGCTGCAACGGTGTGACACCTGTCGCACCAAAGATCGAATTCTCTTCGGCGTCCCAGATCGTCAGCTGTACGGTGTCACCGGGCGCAATCAAAAGCGATGCGGGCTGCTCTTGCGCAACGATCCACGGCAAAGGCGCATCACCGGTGGCGGGCCACCCTTGCAAAACGGGCAGCGTTTCGCGGTTCACTTCGTAGACGGAAAAATCATAGACCGGCTCTTCGCCGTCAGCAGCTGTGTTGGCGTTGGAGGCCGCCAGCACCTCGGATTGAAAGCCAGCGCCACGGGGCAGACCGCAACCGGCAAGAGCGACACATGCCATGACAGCTACACATCTTTGAACGAACAAACGTTATTCCTTTCAAGAGCCCGGCAAATCCACACCGCGATACAGACATGCACCCACGCTTGTCACATGACGCTGTTCTACACGGACGGGTCAGAGCCGTCGATCAGAAATCGATGGCAAGGCCCTTCTTCTCCCAATCGCCGTAACGGACAGGCTCGGGCCCATCGCGCCCGCCCAATTCGGGTGGAAGCGTTTGCGCGTCAATCTGCTTGCGGCGTTCTGCGGCCTCGGCCAATGCGCGCTGGGCGGCAGGCGGCAGGTCTTTGGGCTGATCGGTCACGGGCGCACCCTCCTTGTCGATATCTCTTGTTTGATATACCCCGCGCGCACCCAGCTTCAAGTGAGACATCCATGAACCAAACAGGTTTGCCCGCCCGCCGTTCTGCGCACCATCTGCTGATGCAGATTACAGGCGAAGGTCGTTTGATGGCCGAATTGATCGGTAGCGGCGCTTTGGCGCGGCTGGAAAACGATGACCGCGCGCGCGCCCAGCGCCTTGCGACCGAGGCATTGCGCGGGTTGGATCGGGCCGACCGGATGCTGAAACCTTATCTGAAGAAAACACCCCCAGATCACGTGATGAACGCCCTGCGCCTTGGCGTGATCGAGCTGTGCAGCGGTGAAGCGGCGCACGGCGTTGTAAATGCCTATGTCGAAATCGTCGCCCGCAACAAGCGCACACAAGCGATGAAGGGTTTGACCAACGCAGTCCTGCGCAAAATCGCGGCCGAAGGGACTGAGGGATGGCACAAACGCGCCATTCCACTGACGCCCGGTTGGCTGCGCCAGCCCTTGGTTGCAGCCTGGGGACGTGATGCAGTTGAGGGCATGGAGGCCGCCCATTTTGCAGGCGCGCCGTTGGATTTATCCGTAAAAGGCGACGCCGCAGCGGTTGCGACAACATTGGGCGGCACCGTCTTGCCAACCGGCTCTGTACGACTGCAAAGCGCGGGACAGGTTTCCACCCTGCAAGGCTATGCCGAGGGCGATTGGTGGGTGCAGGATGCAGCGGCGGCGCTTCCGGTGAAGCTTTTGGGGGATGTCTCCGGCCTCAAAGTCTTGGATCTGTGCGCCGCACCGGGCGGCAAGGCAATGCAATTGGCCGCTTTGGGTGCGAAAGTCACTGCGGTTGATATTTCCGAGAAACGCATGGAGCGGATCACCGAAAACCTTGCCCGTGTCGGATTGACGGCAGATTGTGTGGTCAGCGATGCCTTTGCCTTTGAACAAGGTGGCTTTGATGCCGTCCTGCTGGACGCCCCCTGCTCTGCCACGGGCACGATCCGGCGGCACCCGGATTTGCCCTATGCGAAAGACGGATCCGAGTTTGGCGCACTGATCGACCAGCAAGAGACGATGATTGACCATGCGCTGACCCTGCTGAAACCGGGCGGGCGGTTGGTATTTTGCACCTGCTCGCTTTTACCCGACGAAGGCGAAGTACAGGCCGAAGAGGCGCTGGCGCGGCATCCCGGCCTGACCATCGACGCCGACGCCTTGCGGATTGACGGCGTTGCGCCTGACTGGATCACACCCGAAGGCGGGCTGCGTCTGCGCCCGGATTACTGGGCGGATATTGGCGGTATGGACGGGTTCTATATGGCGGTCCTGCGAAAGCCTGCGTGACTTGGGCGGCAGCTTTTCCTATGGTTTGCGCAAACCCGGCTGGACGCGCATAAACCAAAGGCAACAGGCATTGGCCAAACCAACCACATGGCACGAAAAGCGCACGCGCCTGATGCACCGCGTGCATGCGCGCCGCGCTGCGCGTGCTGCGGTGACGACAGCGTTTGTTGCCCTGCCCGAGCCGCGCACCATTGGCGTTGTTGAACGCGGGCAACAACTGATTGCAGGTAAATTCCTGTTCTCCGGCCTTTTCATTGAAGGCCGTGACTATGCAATCTGGGATATTGCCGCAGCCTACCCCGAAGTCGCGGATGAAATCCAAGGCTGTGCATGGCTGGATGATCTGGTCGCGGTCGGTGACGACAGGGCGCAGGGCTTGGCACAAGACTGGGTCTTTACGTGGATCGACAGATACGGCGACGGGCGCAGTGATGGCTGGACCCCCGGCATGACCGGGCGTCGCCTGATGCGATGGATCAACCACGGCCCCTTCTTGTTGCGCGGTCAGGACAAAGACGCGGCGGCGCGTTTTTTCCAAAGCCTTGCCCGGCAAACGCTTTTTGTTTCGCGCCGCTGGAAAACGGCCAAGCCCGGCCTGCGCCGGTTCGAGGCATTGGCCGGAACCATCCACGCAAGCCTTTCACTCAAAGACATGGAAAAACACGCAGCTCCGGCACTTGTAGCACTGGCCCAGGACTGCGCGGCACAGATCGGGACTGACGGGTCTATTGCGTCGCGCAAACCGCAAGATCTTTTGGACATCCTCAGCTTGCTCAGCTGGACGTCTCAAACGCTGCGCGATACCGGACGCACGGTACCGTCCGACATCACAGAGGCGATTGCACGCATCGTGCCCACGTTACGTGCTTTACGACATGCGGATGGTAGCCTGGCACGCTTTCACGGTGGTGGCGAAGGGATCGACGGGCGCTTGGACGCGGCGCTTTCGATGTCCGGGATCAAGGCACAACCCGCACAACAAACTTATATGGGCTACGCAAGGCTTGCTGCGGGGCGCACAACACTGATCGTAGATGCGGCCAAACCACCTGAACGCGCGGCCTCGGTCGAAGCCCATGCCAGCACTTTGGGGTTTGAGCTGACCTCTGGCCGCAGGCCGATCATCGTGAACTGCGGGTCCGGCGCGCGGTTCGGTGACGAGTGGCGGCGGGCAAGCCGGGCAACGCCCAGTCACGCGACAATGATGATAGAAGGCGTGTCCTCTTCACACCTTGGGCCCAAGGGTCGCTTGGCGAACGGTGATGAATTGCTGACCGAATTGCCGACCCGCGTGCAATGCGCTTTCGCCAATACCGCCGACGGGCGCAAGTTGGAGCTGTCGCACAACGGCTACCAACCCTCGCACGGGCTGACCCATGCGCGTATTTTCCAACTTTCGGCCGACGGTCGAACGATGGAAGGCGAAGACTTGCTGACCACTCTCAGCCCAGAGGACGAAACCGCATTCGACCGAGCACAGACGCTGACGGGGCTGCCCTATATCATCCGCTTTCATCTGCATCCTGACGTGGTGCCGTCCATTGACGCGGCCCGCACGACCGTTTCGCTGACCCTCAAGTCAGGCGAGATTTGGCAATTTCACCACGACAGCAAAGCAAATCTTAGCCTTGCACCTTCGGTTTACCTGCAAAATCGGCAATTAAAGCCCGTTCCGACACAGCAGGTGGTTTTATCCGGCCACACAATGGCCTATGCGACCCGTGTCCGCTGGACATTAGCCAAAACGCAAGACACGCCCGTCGCGGTGCGTGATTTCGCGCAGGCTGATCCTTTGGACGTGACATTATAGCCTTTCGTAAGGACTCACATGACCGATCTTGCCCCCCTGCGCCGCGCCCTGCTTTCTGTATCTGATAAAACCGGGTTGATAGACCTTGGAAAGGCGCTTGCCGCGCGCGGGGTTGAATTGCTCTCGACCGGTGGGTCGGCCAAGGCGCTGCGGGATGCCGGGCTTGAGGTGCGTGACGTGGCAGATGTGACCGGTTTTCCAGAAATGATGGATGGCCGGGTCAAGACATTGCATCCGGTCGTGCATGGTGGCCTATTGGCGCGCCGCGATCTGGAAGGACATCGCGATGCGATGGTCGAGCATAATATCGGACCAATCGACCTGTTGGTTGTGAACCTTTATCCGTTTGAGGAAACCGTCGCCAAAGGTGCCGACTTTAACACCTGTATCGAAAACATCGACATCGGCGGCCCGGCCATGCTGCGCGCAGCCGCCAAGAACCACGAGCGCGTCACCGTGCTGGTGGAACCCGGTGATTACGCCACCGCGCTGACCGCGCTCCGCGCGGCGCGGGAAGTGCC
>JALQUF010000108.1:0-9993 GCA_023263855.1 Yoonia sp.
TTGCAGGCTCTGCCGTGCAGGGCGCCATCGCGGGCGAAGCTGCGGCAGAGTATGCTGGCACCGTGGATACGCCTGTCATCACGGATGAACAGCTGCGCAATATCACCGATGCCATTCTTGCCCCCATGCAGCCACTATCGGCTCGACTATCCTGATATTGATGATGAAAACTGGCGTGCCTGGATCAACATCTACCAAGGCGATGACGGCGCGATACAGCTTGAAAAGCAACCCTTCGGTACATGGCCGACAGAAAGTTAACGGGCTAGGAGGCCCGCTTGGCGGTGAATGTACCGGATGCAAAAACGCCAAATTTGACCGTCCCTGCCATGTCGGCCCCGTCAACAGCCCCGTCAAACTTAAGCTTCATGGGCATCGGGCGTTCAATCTTGGACGCCCATGTCACTTTGTCGGCGCCGTATTTCAAATCAAGCATCGGCCCCTTGCCGTGTTTGCCGATCATTTCACCCGTCGTTTGCCCATCACTTTCGGACAGTTCCAACACGGCATCAAAGGCACCGGTTGGCGCAACGATGTTGATATTCCATTTTTCCATTTTGCAGTCCCGCTCAAACTGGGTTTGCGAACGATATGTTCTGACGGGTTTAAAATGCGGGATCATGCAGGGCGATACAATGCGCGGCCCTGCGATCTTCGCAAGACGTCACGTCACGCGCGCGGCGCGATCCAGACCCACAGCGTCGCGCCACACAAAAGCGCACAGAGTGCGATCTTTGTTATGTCTTCCATCGTGCCCTCGATCTGGATCACATGCAGAACGGTTCCCGTGACCACCACAGTTGCAAGCCCCTTATGCGCCAATCGCCAGACCCGCAGCCGCAGGCGGCGACGCAGCAACGCCAGAACCCCACTGCCGAACATCGCCCACATCGCAATGACACCCCAGACAGAAAACGGTGTTGGTGATCTGAACAGTAGCGCATCAATCACGTCAGGTGGGCTGGTGATCCACAGGCCGATGACATGCGCCACGATCATGACAATCAGCCCTGCCCCCACCAAGCGGTGCACATGCCGCCCCTGCCACTGCGACACCCCCGGCAGCCTGCCGGTCGCCAGCAGAGGTTGCAGCAGCAAGGCGCACATCGCCATGATCCCGGCAAAACCTGCGGCAATATAGATAGGGTCACGCCACGCCAAAAGCGGGCTTTGGGCAGCGGCGATTAATGGCGCTGACAGGGCCACGCCAAGGGCCAGCCAAATCATCGCACTTTTGAATGGCGTGCCGGATGTCACGGTCGCTCAGACCGGTTGCAGCACGAAATCGACATGCAGGCTGGTGTCGCTTGCGCTGCTCATGATCGGACGCAAAAACACTGTCTCAAACGCGTCGCTGTCATAGGCCAGATGCCCATGCGGCTGACCAAACGCAGGCACAATTTGCGGCATATCCATGCGAAACACCCCGTTTTCATCTGTCAGTGTCGCGCCATGGCTTTCGGGGTCACGCTCATGCCCTTCGGTCGTATGCGCCCAGATCTGAATACGCTGCCCGGGCAATGGCATCCCGTCACCTGCGCGCCGCACTGTGCCTGTCATCAAAAAGCCGCCACCGCCGATCCGCGCGACAATTGGCGCGCCGGGGCGATAGTTATTGGCCCCGCCCCGCATCGTGGGTGTCGGGGCAAGGCCTTGGGCAAACGCTGGTTTCACCAGGCCTGTCATGGCCACGGCACCAGCCGTGGCAAGAAGGGCGCGGCGGGTCTGGATCAGCTTGGTCATCGGGATTTCTCCTGTCAGCGGCGCATGCGCGAAATGATAGCTGCTCTGCGCTGAAAGTCGAAGCCACAAGGCGTCAACAGGCCATAAAACCCGTTCACGCCTTGGTGAATGCGCGTCTTTTGATCACTGCCCTTGGGTCACGCCCCACCAGCGGCGATTATTCTTCTTTGGCGAGGGTCGCATCAAATTCAACCGACAAAAACGGGTCCGTCACCTTGCCCGACAAGACCATGGCATCCGGGAAGTCCGCTGCGGGTTTTTCAACGTAGTTCATCAACAGGCAGAATATCCCCCACAGGGCCGTCAGACGGCACCGTGTATTCGACGGTCTTTACGGTGGTGAACGCGTAACGCCCGTCTTCGCCCACAGTCATCAGCCCGTGGAAAGAAAACGTGTCCTGTGCGTCGTCCTGACTGGCATAAAGCCCGTTTGGGGCCGTTTGCCAGATGTCGATTTCAGCGTGCGGAATGGGGTTGCCGTCTGTGTCACGAATAACCCCTTCGGCCTACAACACCGGCCCGCCGAACTCACGTTTCATATCACCACCCACGGCCAGCGGTAGCGCGCCCGAGACACGGAATGGCCCCAGCACCGATGACGATGTCGCATCATCGCGCGAATGCAGCATATCGACCAGTGACGACAGGCCCAACACGTCCGAGACCAGAACGAACTCATGGGGATCTTCGCTTTCAATCGCGCCGCATGCCTCAAGAAAGGCAATGCCTGCGCGCCATTCGTCATGGGTCAGATTGGTTTCACGGGCAAAGTCATGCAAATGCTGCAGCAGTGATCCCAGAGCTTCGCGCATCCGCGGCTCGGTTTCATCGGACATATAGCTTTTGAAAACGTCGGTGATGTTGTCTTTGGTCACGTTGCGCATGGCGTTAGTTCCTTAGAGACGTGCAAGACTGAGGATCAGGAATTCGATCAGGATGAACAGGACGATCAGCATCACAAAGGCAAATGGCAGCGCCCCCATAAACACGTCCTTGAGCGAGAGACTGTCGTCGTTCAGCGTCGATTTGATCACAAAACAAGATATCCCAAAGGGCGGTGTCAGCAGGCCGATTTCGGCGCCCACCACTGTGATGATACCAAACCAGATCAGCGACATATCCAGCGCTTCGACCAATGGCAGGAACAGCGGCACCACGATCAGGATGATCGATGCGGTATCAAGGATCGTGCCCAGAAAGATCATCAGCAGGATATAAAGCAGCATGATGGTCCAGAAGGACGCGGAATTGCCCGCCAGCAAATCCTGCAACTGGTTTGGCAAGCCCGCCAAGCCCAGCATCCGGCAATAGATCGAAGCGGCCGTGATCAAAAACAGAAGAGCCGCTGTGATATGGCCGGTTTCCAGCAGCGCCTCCCAGAACCCTTTGAGCGACATCGAGCGGCGGACCAGCGCGATGAGCAGCGCAACAAGCGATCCGGCGGCGCCTGCCTCAACAGCCGTTAACCAGCCGGTGTAGATCCCGCCCAGCACGATTGTGATCAAACCAAGGGTCGGCAGTGTCTTTGACGGAATCTCGCCTCTGGACTTCCACTCTGAATCGTCGACAACGCGTCCACCAACAAAGTTGGGCGTATAGCGTCACATGAACCAGATTGCGGCCACATAGGCGATGGCCAGCAAGATCCCCGGGATCACTCCGGCCAGGAACATATCACCAACCGACTGTTCGGCCACAAAGCTGTCGATGATCAACATGGCAGACGGCGGAATAATCATCCCCAAAACCGAGCTGCCCGCCACAACGCCCACGGCAAAACGCGTGTTATAATTCTGCGCGATCATCTGCGGGACTGACACTTTGGTAAAGATGGCATTTGCGCCCATGGTCGTCATGCCAAGGACAACGGGAATATAGACGCCCGAATAGATCAAAAAGACCATGGCAACGACCGAGATCAGGCCGATTTCAATAGGGGTCATGGTGCACGGATCAGTTGCGGACGGTCCTGCACAGTGATGACCTTGAGAACAAAGATCAGGCGCGCAAGTGCACTGCCGCTGGCAATGACCAGTTTGACGGGCCACCACGGCACAGTGAAAATACCGGGGATGCCAAAGAAATCCTGGGTGCCCCACATCTTGAGGAATTCGGGGAACATGATGTAGGCGATCAGCCCCATAAAGATCGCCGAGACCGCATTGATGATCCGGCGCAGGTTTGCTGTCAGGCGCGGGCGGCGGCTGTGCAGCAGGTTCAGAAACCCGTCAGAGCGTGTCAGACGATCCACACGCACCACATCTGCCAGCTGCAAAAAGACGATCAAGACAACGGATAGCTGGACGATTTC
Organism: Yoonia sp.; assembly: GCA_023263855.1. Lineage (GTDB taxonomy): Bacteria > Pseudomonadota > Alphaproteobacteria > Rhodobacterales > Rhodobacteraceae > Yoonia. The sequence continues at coordinate 4,055 of JALQUF010000108.1, forward strand.
ATATGTGCCCCGCAAGGGCGCATTGAACAGCTCTCTCGCGATCATGTCTGCGTTGAGGATGACCACCAAAGCCAGCACAGTCAGTGTGCCCAGAACATTGGCGGCAATCGCAAGAGAGTTGGCGACCCGAAAAAGGCCACTGATGGCTGATTTCAGCATCGCTTTGCCCTTTCCCGGGTCGGTCAGCGTTTAGGGCTGGGTCCAGTCACGGACGCCGGTGAAACCAGCGGCTTCAAGCTTGGCAAGATAGGATTCCAGCATCTGGTTGCCGTCTTCGCCATTGCCATTCAGCGTTGCCGCCCATTCCTGTGCCACATTGGGCATCGCCGCGGCCCAGGCTGCGCGATCATCATCTGAGATTTCGATGATCGTCCCGCCTGTTTCCACATATGTGGCCCCTGCGGCAGCGGCATTGTCCATCGTCAGCGCCGCAAGGTGATCACGGTAATCGATGGAAACGGCACGCAACACGTCTTTGACCTCATCTGGCAGCGTGTTCCGGTAGTTCTGGTTGGCGGTCACAGTCTTGGAGTTGACCGGGCCGACATCCGTGCGGATCATGTACGGCGCCACTTCAAAGATGTTGAAGGTTGCCGCCAATTCAGGCCACAGCATGGCGCAATCGACAAGCCCTGTCTGCAACATGTTGTAGAAGTCCGTCAGACACTGACTGGGCAATTTGGACGAATGGAAGATCGTTGTGACGATCCCGATATCGCCCAGCCCCAGTTGCACACCTTCCAGAACACCGCGGGGTTTTACGATGGAACCGCCGGAGTTTCCTGCCATCTCATCTGTTAGTTGCCAGCCTCTGCAAGACGGCGGTCAACCTCTGGAATAAAGAAGTTGGTAAATTCGCGCACCCAAAGCGACCGATCCGGATAGCCATCAATGACCACTGCCGAAACAGCTTCCTGTGCGACAGCAGGCACGGCCGTCATCGTCGCGACTGCCACAGCCGCCAGGCTGCGTTTTGTCCATTTCATCATCTTGTTTCCTCCCAAGAATGCGGGCTCCTTCACCCTGTTGGTTTAAATCTGGCATGCGCCAGTGCGTGTGTGAGTGAGTGCTAAGTGGCCCTTCAATGGTGATTTGTTATGTGTTGTGGTCGTTATGCAAAGCTGCACACTTGATCGAACGCAAAGCGGGGTAGTTTCTGGAACAGCGCGGTTTCATCCGCGTAGCCGATGTTGCAAAGAAAGTTGGATTTCAGGGGTGTGCCTGCAAAGAACTCTTCGTCCACGCTAGCATTCGAAAAGCCGGACATCGCCCCCACATCAAGCCCCAACGCGCGCGCCGCGATCATGAAATACGCACCTTGCAGCGTGCCATTGCGATAGGCGGTATCGGCGCAATAGTCAGGCTTGCCGTCAAACAGATGGCGGCGGTCGTCATGGGGAAACAGAAACGGCAGTTCCTTCCAGAAATCCAGATCATGCGCAATAATGGCCGTCACAGGCGCGCCCATCATCTTGGGCACGTTTTGTGGCTTCAGCGATTTGGCCAACCGCTCTTTGCCTTCAGGTGTTTTCACGAAAACAAAGCGCGCGGGCAACGTGTTCATGCTGGTCGGGCCGTTGATCATGATCTCGTAAAGCGCGTGCAGCAGATCATCCGCAATCGGGCGATCCGTCCAGGCGTAATGCGACCGCGCATCGCGCAGGATCAGATCAATCGCATCATCCGACAGCCGGTCTATCCGGCCACGCAAGGCGCGATAATCTTCCTGCGCCTTGGCGCGCAACGCATCCAGTTCGTTTCCGGTGGGCGCGTTCATTCCGCCGCCACCGCTGCCGCGTGGTCCTTTTCATCGACAATCGGGTTGGAACAATAGTGGCAATCGTCTGCGCAACCGACCAGATCATATTCCCGGTATTGGATGATTGCAGGATTTCATCCCCGACACGGCTTTCGATCTTCAGACCGCTCGCCCCGGCGGGGACTTCATCAGGTGTCACAACAAACGGGCCAATCGCGCCGGTGTCATCAAAGTTCTTGCCCGGTGTCCACTGATGCGTCTTGCGATGATCGTCACGCACGGACCCGTCGTTGAACACGGTGTAGCCAAATAGATGATCCAGCGCGTCAGCCTCCGAGATGTGGCGCCCGCCCTTGCCAATGATGAACATCAGCTCGGCTTCATAGTCCAATTTTTCGGAACAGGTCGGGCGGACAAGCGGCGCACCGGCGGCCATGATGGAGTTCTTGCCGCGCATAAACAGGGCAGGATAATCAGGGATATCGTAACCGCCTTCCTTGATGTGATCCGTATAGTTCAGGCCAAGGCAAATGATCGCGCCGGGTTCCGCGACCGGCAGGGCGGCGTGATCGACGCCACATCCACCCGCGGCGCATCTGCCATCTGGCCCGCCACCGATTCGATCAGCTCGGGCGACGTGATCAGGCCGATTAGGTCATGACCGATGGCTGCGTTCAACGCCGTTAAATTAACCGCTTTGTCACCTTCGACCGCGAAGACCGCTGTGCCGTCTGCTGCCGTGCCAACCAAATATTTCATGTTTTATCATTCTTGCCAGTTCATATAATTTCTGCCTACTATCATGCCCAATGTCGATAAATATCGATGTTTGTTTAAAACTGGACAAAAAATGGTTGCTTGGTCAGACTATAAATCCGAGGCAAAAGCCCGTGGTGCCTTGGCGCTTGAGCTTTTGTGTGGCGCAAAGCACCCCCACCAAAGACCCGCAGGACGTCAAGGCAGCCCTGCCCGATCATCTTGCCTACCAAGCCGCACTCGAAGAAGCAGGCCAGTTGGCGTTTGCCGGACCGATGTCGGATGAAACGGGCGCGCATATGCAGGGGATGGGGCTGATCATTTACCGCGCCGACAGCCTTGAGGCTGCCCGCACACTTGCCGAAAATGACCCGATGCACCAAAGTGGGGCACGCCAGTTCACATTGCGGCGGTGGATGATAAATGAAGGCTCGCTTAACCCGTCGATTGGGCTTTCGACCAAGACTGTAAGTCTGACGTAAACCCTACGAAAGGCGCAGGCCATGAACATGATCGACGATACCGGAGTGAAAGAAACCTCTGCCACGCGCGGTGCCTATCTGACGCTGCGGGACATGATTCTGACGGGGGCCCTGCCCGCCGGTCAGAAACTGAAAATTGAACAGTTGCGCACCATGCTCGATACCGGGGCCTCGCCCGTGCGCGAGGCGCTCAGCCTGCTGACTTCGGACATGTTGGTTGAACGCATCGACCAACGCGGCTTTCGCGCCGCCCCCGCGAACAAGGCGAACTTTGAAGAAATTCTCGCCCTGCGCTGCACCTTGGAAGATCTTGCCTTGCGCCAGTCCATGGCACGGGCCACGCCCACATGGGAAGAAAAGCTGGTGTTGATCCACCATCGCAAAAAGAAGGCCCGCGCAAGCGGCCCTGCGATCTTCGAAGAAGCGCACAAGATGTTCCACATGGCCTTGCTGGCCAATAGCGGCTCACCCATGTTGGAACGGTTTTGTTCCCAGCTCTACGACCTTAACATCCGTTACCGGAACCTTGCAGCCCGCAGCAGTTCCTATGAACAGCGCGATGCTTCTGGCGAACATGATGAGATCCTCGACGCCACCATTCAAGGCGATGCGGATCGCGCATCGGCGTCCCTGTTAAGCCACTACCGATTGACCGGTGAATATCTGGCGCGCGCGCTGCATGGGTGAAGTTTCACCGATTTAATTGGACCCACATCAATAATATCGATATTTTAATCCGTTACTCGTAGTCTGGAGGCCGCTATGCAACGTAATCGTTTTCTTGGGGATCTGTTGTCGCACCTGTTTGATCGCCGCAGTTTTCTACGCGGCAAAGACGACACCCGCGATATCTATCAACTGTGTCAGGCGCTCTTGTCTGCCGAGGGCGAGGTATCGGGCCTGCGCCTTGCCGCCACGATCCTTGATCGCTACGCCGCGCTGGGGTCCGACGAAAAGACCGCGTTTTTCCAGTTTTTGAATGCCGAACTGGATATTGACGCGCAAACCGTCGCGCAACTGGCCACAGACTATGCCGAAACGCCGACACCGGCCGTATTCCAGCAGCTGTCCACCGCGTCAGAACCCAAACGCCAAGAGCTGTTTCGCCGCCTGAACCAACCCGTTGGCGCCACACAGGCCCTGGTAGCCATGCGCATTGATCTGCTGGCCCGCCTGAAGGACCACCCCGAACTTGCCCGAACAAACCTTGATTTTGTGCATCTGCTGCGCAGTTGGTTCAATCGCGGGTTTCTGGTGCTGCAACAGATCAACTGGGATACCTCAGCGCGCATTCTGGATAAGATCGTGGCCTATGAAGCGGTGCATCACATCAACGACCTCGATGATTTGCGCCGCCGGCTCTATCCGCCCGACCGGCGCTGTTTTGCCTTCTTCCACCCCGCAATGCCGGGTGAGCCTTTGATTTTTGTCGAGGTCGCTTTGACCAAGGAAATCCCCGGCTCGATTGATGCCGTCCTGTCCGACCAGCGCACCCCGCTTGAGGCGGATCAGGCAAAAGCGGCTGTGTTCTATTCGATCTCAAACTGTCAAAAGGGCCTGACCGGCATCAGCTTTGGCAACCTGTTGATCAAGCAGGTGGTGTCCGAGCTGTCACTGACCTGCCCGCAGATCGAATCCTACGTCACCTTGTCGCCGATCCCCGGCCTGAACAAATGGCTGGCCACGCAAACAGAGGATGAAACGCACGGGCAGACGGCACAAACCATTCTGGACGGCACCGCCACCCCCGAAGATGTGCGCGCGATGGCCGCACGCTATCTGCTGCTGGCCAAGCGTGATGACGGATTGCCTGTTGATCCCGTCGCGCGGTTCCATTTGGGCAACGGGGCCGAGATCCATGACGTTCACGCAGATGCCGATACCTCGCCCAACGGGATGGCCCAGTCCAGCGGAGCGATGGTGAATTACCTGTACGACCTGACACAGACCGAGCGGAACCACAAAGCCTTCGCGATGGAGGCAAATGTCATCGCCTCACGCGGGATGCGCGCCCTGTCCACGACAGCACTTGTGACCAAGACCAAGGAACCCACACCGTGACCAATACCCTTTATGACGCGCTGATTGCGCCACATGCCCAGTCTGACCGGCCATTCATGGAGATTGATGACGGCACAATACTGTCCTACGCGGATTTCGTGCGCCGCGCAGCACAATTGGCGCATGTGCTTGTGGGTGCAGGCGTGATCCCCGGCGACCGTGTTGTCGTGCAGGCCCCCAAAGTCGCCGACGCCATCGCGCTTTATGCGGCTTGCGTACAGGCCGGGGCCGTTTATCTACCTCTGAACACAGCCTATACGCAGGCCGAACTGTCCTACTTCATCGAAGATGCCAGCCCCCGCATTGTGGTCTGCGACAGCAAAGACGAAGCGGCGCTCACCACGCTTTGCGCGCCCTTCGGTGCAACCGTCCTGACATTGGGCGCTGACGGCACAGGTACCCTGCCCGCCGCCGCCGATACTGCCGCAGATCAATTTGGCACCGTGGCACGCGGCCCAGACGATTTGGCCGCCTTGCTCTACACTTCAGGCACAACCGGCCGGTCCAAAGGGGCGATGCTGTCACATAAGAACCTGTTATCGAATGCCCGTGCCCTGACCGATTTATGGGAAATCACCGATCAGGACCGGCTGATCCACGCCTTGCCGATCTTTCACACTCACGGGCTTTTCGTGGCAATGAACACCAGCTTGCTGGCCGGTGCGCAGGTGCGGTTCATGGCCGCCTTCAAGCCTGATGCGATCATTGCCGAAATCCCCAAATCCACATTGCTGATGGGTGTGCCCACCTTCTACACCCGCCTGCTGGATGACCCGCGCCTGACCCGCGATCTTTGCAAGAACATGCGCCTGTTCGTGTCAGGCTCTGCACCCTTGCTGGCCGAAACACATACAGCGTTTTCCGACCGCACCGGGCATCAC
>JALQUF010000108.1:10003-10254 GCA_023263855.1 Yoonia sp.
CAATCCCTATACCGGCGACCGGATTGCCGGAACCGTAGGCTACCCCCTGCCCGGCACCGAAGTGATCATCACAAACCCCGACACAGGCGCGCCCCTGCCCGCCGGTGAAATCGGTATGATTGAAGTGCGCGGCGACAACGTGTTTCAGGGCTACCGCAACATGCCTGAAAAGACAGCCGAGGAACTGCGCGACACCGGCTTTTTCATGACCGGCGATCTGGGCATTCAGGCCGACGACGGCCGGATCAGCA
>JALQUF010000109.1 GCA_023263855.1 Yoonia sp.
TCAACGAAAGCGGGTGTCGTCGCTTCACGCGCGTTCCACCAGTCGGCGAGCGAGCCCTGCGGGTCGGTATCGATCAGCGCCACGGGTCCGAACCCGCGGCGCTCCGCCTCCACGGCAAGGTGGCCCGCCAGCGTGGTCTTGCCCGAGCCGTTGCGGCCCACAAGCCCGACCTTGTGGCCGGCAGGAATGGTGACTGTCGCGTGTTCGACCAATGTGCGGCCATCGACGGAGTATGTGATGTCTGAAATCTTGAGCATAGGGCGGCTATGCTTGATCCTTTGTGCGGGGTCAATCGGGTGTTTTTGTGGTGCTTTGGTAATGCGGTGTTTAAGCAAAGAGAATGGACAGCGCGCGCACCACATTTATCGCCACTTTGATGGTTATCGTCACAGGCTCGCTTTGGGGGTTCTACTGGATGCCTGTGCGCCAGATCGCAGATCTGGGTTTGACGGGCGCGTGGGGTACGTTGGCGGTTGTGGGTGCGGCCACGGTTCTGTTGATTCCGCTGGGATGGCGCGGACGCCGGGCCTTGGTCCGGTCACATCCGGTGGCGCTGGTATCAGTGGCGTTGGGCGGCTTTGCGTTTCTGCTTTATTCGGTCGGCTTTCTTTACGGGCGCGTGGCGATCATCGTGATCTTGTTCTTCCTGACCCCTGTCTGGAGCACGCTGATCGGGCGCTATGTGATGGGCTGGCCGATCACCCGGTTCAGGCTGGTGGCCTTGGTCGTCGGCGTATTGGGCCTTGGGATCATGTTGGGCGCGGATGGCACGTTGCCTCTTCCGCGCGGCTTGGGCGATTGGCTTGGGCTGACGTCGGGGATACTTTGGGCCATTGCGACCGTGGGCATACGGGTAAAAGCCACCGCAGGGCCGGGGGAATCCGCGTTTCTATTCGCCGGGGGCGCCTTTGCCGGTGGCTTGCTTTTGGCGCCGTTCCTTGAGCCGTTTCCTGACCTGTCCGTTGTGGCCAACCCCGCCGCACTTGTGCTTTGGGTTGGCTTGACCGGTGGTCTGTGGTGGGCCTTTTCGATGGCCGGTTTGATGTGGGCCGCAACAAAGCTTGATCCGGCCCGTGTGGGTATCTTGTTGATGGCAGAGGTGTTGATCGCCTCGGTCACGGCAGCGGTGATCGCAGGGGAAACGCTCACGACATTCGAAGTGGTGGGCAGTGTGTTGGTCGTGCTGGCAGGGATATTTGAATTGATGCCGGACCGCAGCATGGCCTAGCCGTGCGTCGGCCACGCGTGGTGTTCGTCGTCAATCACAAAGGCATGGGCGTGTTTGCGTCCGTGGTCCTTCAGGTGCGGATGATCGGGGGGCAGGTCATCATGCGTGTGGGGGATCACAACGGGATCGCCGTCGGGCCAGAGCTTGAGTGCAAGCGCAAGGCCCGTAACCCCCACAAGGCCAAGTATCCCCAGTGTCGGCCCCATACCCCATGCGGTCATGGCTTGCCCCGCCAGCGGGTAGGTGATCAGCCAGCACACATGCGACAGCGCAAATTGCGCGGTAAAGACGGCGGGTCTGTCTTCGCTATGGGCCGACCGGCGCAGCAAGCGGCCCTGCGGGGTGAGTGTTGCGGAATAGCCGATGCCGGTCAGTGCCCACAGGATCAAAAACGTGCCCCAGTCGGGCATGATGAGTGTTTGGACGAACATCAGTACCGTCAGGACAGACGCGCCCGCCACCATGACAGGCCGGTCGCTAAGGCGTTTGAGCAACCCGGGCAGCGCCAATGCGGCGATCATTGAGCCACCGCCAAAACACGCCAGCGCGAAAGCCACATCGCGGTCGGAGCCGCCAAAGCCGCTTTTGACAACGACCACCGTATTGACGATGACAAAGGCGCCCGCGGCGGCGGCCGTCAGGTTCAGCGCCAGCAATCCGCGCAGGCGCGGTGTTGCCAGATAAATGTGGATGCCCCGTGTCAGACGGGCGCGAAAGGGGCGGTCTTTGGCCGGTTTGCGAACGGGTAGGGCAGTGCCAAGGATCAGCAGAGCCGAGACGGCGAACCCGACAACTGTGCCACCAAAAAGCCAGTGGTAACTCATTACCAGCAGCAGCACACCGGCGAGCGCGGGGCTTAGCAGGTTTTCAAGATCATAGGCCAGACGCGACAGGGACAGTGCGCGCGCATAGTCGTCCTCATCAGGCAAGACGTCAGGGATGGTGGCCTGAAAGGTGGGCGTGAAAGTGGCCGAGGCCGTTTGTAACAGGAATATCGCCAGATAAATTTGCCAGACTTCAGTTATGAAGGGCAGGAACAGTGCAACACCGGCGCGCACCATATCAGCAGCAATCAGAACGGGCCTGCGCGGCAAGTTGGCCACCAGCGCCCCCGCCACGGGCGACAGGCCGACATAGGCGACCATCTTGATCGCATAGGCTGTGCCTAAGACCGCGCCTGCCGTGGCACCCGCCAGATCAAAGGCGAGCAACCCAAGGGCCACTGTCAAAAGCCCCGTCCCCAAAAGAGCGACGACTTGTGCAGCAAAAAGGCGGCCAAAAACCGGATGTTTCAAAAGGGTCCACATGTCCGCACGCTAGCCCAGCAAAGGGGATGGCGTAAATGACGGCTTTTCATGGCCAGAAGTGCATGGTAGGGCGCAGCCATCATTTCATCGGGCCGAACCGCCCGCCAATTCAAGAGGCTTCACATGGCTATCCAGCGTACTTTTTCCATCATCAAACCTGACGCCACCAAGCGTAACCTGACAGGTGCAATCACCGCGAAATTCGAAGAAGCAGGCCTGCGCATCGTCGCATCCAAGCGCATCCAGTTGACACTGGCACAAGCGCAGCAGTTCTACGGTGTGCACTCCGAGCGTCCGTTCTTTGGCGAGCTGTGCGAATTCATGATCTCCGAGCCGATCGTTGTGCAGGTTCTGGAAGGCGAAGACGCGATTGCAAAGAACCGCGAAGTGATGGGTGCCACAAACCCAGCAGACGCGGCAGAGGGCACAATCCGCAAGGAATTCGCGCTGTCCATCGGTGAAAACTCGGTCCACGGGTCCGACGCGCCGGAAACAGCTGCAGAAGAAATCGCATTCTTCTTCTCCGGTCTTGAACTGGTCGGATAATTTGGTGGTGTCGGGGTAAGACCCGGCCTACGCGTTTCAGATTTGAGCCGTCCGCGCCGTTTTGGTGGGGGCGGCTTTCTTATTTGTGAATCGCGACCACACCGATCTGGTTGAGGAACTTTTCCAGCTCGGATCGGGTTTCATCAAAACTGCCTGCCTTGATCTGGTCAAAGCTTTTGCGCAGCGCTTTCTTTTCATCGCCTTTGCAGTCGTTCCAAGGCCGCCCTTGCAGCGCCATATGCAGCACGTAGTAAGCGATGAAATGGGGCTTTGATCCGCCCTCCAGCAGCTTGGCATAGGCCGCGTCTGCACCAAGCGCGCGTAACTCTTCCGCGGTGGTGATCCCCACGGATTTCAGCGACGCTGCAAACGCCGGGCCGATGTTTTTGATGGAAATAAGGTCCGCCATGGCCGCTATGTTAGCCAGACCGCAAAAAAGAGGCCAGTGAGGTTCCAGAGATATGACCGGGGAGGGCGATCGCTCTGGTCGTGGCCTCACCGGCCATCAAGGCACTCAGATACTCGCGTAATCGGTATAAACAAGTGCTTGCGGTTTGCCCTGCATCTGGGGCGCCGGAAGTGGTGATTTTGGCGCCGGAACGGGCGTGGGGGTGGTTGGTTTTGCTGTGGCCATTTTGCTGGTCCTTTAGCTTGCTCGTGAATTGACTGTAGGTGAAACACGCCCAATCTGACGAGGGGCCTTGGCCCTCATCATGCTTGAGACGTGACAAAAATGTGACCAATAGGTCAGGTTTTAGGGTTTTCCGCGCCGTGGTGCGGCACCGCCACCTTTGCCTAAACCCTTGCGCGGCTTGGCTTTTCCACCCGGCGGGACGAACCGTTTCGAGGTGTCTTTCGCGTTGCCCGCAGGTTTGCCGCCCGGCTTGCCAGCACCGGGTTTGCGCGGTTTTGAGTCCGCGTTGTAACCTGACTTGCCTTTTCCGCCGGGCTTTTTCCCGTCAGATTTGCCTTTGTAAGGCGGCTTGCCGCGCTTTTCGGTCAGCGCTTCGCCGTGGTCGCGACGCTCAGGTTTGTGACGCGGTTTGCGCGCCTTGTGATCGTCTGCGGCACCGGGGATCGGTTGAATGGCTGCGACGCTTTCCTGCTGCGATGGCGGAGGAGCCGCCTGATCGCGCGGTGCGTGGCGTTTTGGCTTTCCGTCACGCTGTGGTTTGTCGCCATAGTCGCGCTTGGGGCCGCGTTTCGGACCATCATCATAATCGCGCTTGGTCTTGCGTGGGCCGCGTTCGCCCAATTGTGGCGGGCCATCCAGCGCGGTCAGCGTGCCTTGGTTTTCCAGCTTCATGTCGCTGCCGACGGATTTCAGGAACCCCGGCACAGCAGGGGCCGAAATCTCGACGAATGTTTCATTGGGCTGGATGCGGATCGCGCCGATCTCGTTCTTTGTGATCCCACCGGCTTTGCAGATCATCGGCAGCAGCCAACGGGCCTCGGCTTTGCCTTCGCGGCCAATGTCGACACTGAACCATTTGGAAGGACCGAATGATTTATGCTCGCGGGGTGGGCCGTCTTCGCGCGACTTGCGGTCCTTGGCTTGCGGGCCGTCTTTGTAGTCGCTCAAATGCTCGGGTGCGGATTGTTTGCCCGCATAAAGGCGCAGGTAGGCGGCAGCAATTTTTTCGGGGGAGTGTGCGGCCAGAAGGCGTGTCGCGAATTCTTGTTCGCTTTCGTTGAACTCCTCGGACCAGACCGGATCTTGCAACAAACGCTCTTCGTCTTTGGCTTTGATTTCGTCAGCCGTGGGCGGGGTGGCCCATGTCGCATCCAGCTTGCCCCATGTCAGCAGGTTCTGCGCGCGGCGCTTCATCTTGGCCGGTGCGATCATCGCGGAAATACCCTTGCGTCCCGCACGGCCCGTACGGCCAGAACGGTGCAGTAGCGTTTCGGCGTTTGTCGGCAATTCAGCGTGAATCACAAGCTCGAGGTTAGGCAGGTCAATACCGCGTGCCGCCACATCGGTGGCCACACAGACCCGCGCGCGCCCGTCGCGCATTGCTTGCAGCGCGTGGGATCGTTCGGTTTGCGACAGCTCGCCCGACAAGGCCACAGTGGCAAAGCCACGGTTGGCAAGGCGTGTGGTCAGGCGGGTAACGGACGCACGGGTGTTGCAGAATACAATGGCGTTGGGCGCATCGTAGAACCGCAGCAAGTTGATGATGGCCGCGTCAATATCATGGTTGGCTACGCTGAGCGCGCGGTATTCGATGTCGGCGTGCTGGCTTTCCTTGGCGGTGGTTGCCACGCGCACCGCATCTTTTTGGTAAGATTTCGCAAGCTTGGCGATGGCCGCAGGCACCGTGGCCGAGAACATCAGCGTACGGCGCGTTTCCGGTGCCTCGCCAAGGATGAATTCAAGGTCTTCGCGAAAGCCCAGATCAAGCATCTCATCAGCTTCGTCCAGCACGATGGCGCGGATATCGGACATATCAAGGCTGCCGCGCAGGATGTGGTCTTTCAGGCGACCGGGCGTTGCCACAACAATATGCGCGCCGCGATCCAATGCGCGGCGTTCATCGCGCATATCCATGCCGCCAACGCAGGACGCCATGGTCACACCGGCCAGACCGTAGAGCCATTGCAGTTCGCGTTTGACCTGTAGCGCCAATTCACGTGTCGGTGCAATGACCAGCGCCAAAGGCCTGCCAGCGGGCCCAAATGTGCCGTCCTCGGTCAGGATCGTCGGGCCAATCGCCAAACCGAAGCCAACTGTCTTGCCCGATCCGGTCTGGGCAGAAACCAGCAAGTCCTGTCCTTCAAGTGCTTCATCGGTCACGGCGACCTGAACAGGGGTCAGGTCGGTATAGCCTTGTTTGGCTAGGGCATCGGCAAGGGTCGTAATCATAGTGCAGGCTTTCTGGCGGCGTAAGCTTGCGCCCTACGCCTGTGATCGTGGTTTGTATAGGGGCAATAACGGATAATTACAGGGGGTGGGGCGCTAGTACGTCGGGTTTTTGGCAAACCAGTCATCAATGCGCGCCTTGAGTGCGACCCAGATGGCCGGGGCGCCTTTTTGCACTTTCACACCGACACGGCTTTGCAATTGCGCCGCCGTCACCTTGTATTCCGGCCATGTTCCACCGCCGGTTTCAAGGTTTGCCACAACGGGCTGCACCCGGTCGATGGATTTGGCAAAGATCGCATCATCCGTCTGTGCCGCTTCAAATTCATCCCAGAGAGCGCGAAATGTGGCTGCCTGATCCTGCGGGAGCAATCCAAAGATACGGTCTGCGGCGGCTTGCTCGACCGCTTCTACTTCGGCTTGGTCGTGATCGCCGTGGACAGGGTTGTCGCCTGCATCGATTTCGACAAGATCATGGATCAGCAGCATTTTGATGACCCGGTCAATATTGACCGGACTGTTGGCATGTTCGGCCATCACCATGGCATAGAGCGCGATATGCCAGCTATGCTCGCCCGAATTTTCGCGCCGGGAGCCATCGCAGAGTGTCGTGGCCCGCAGTGTCGATTTCAGCTTGTCGGCTTCGCTCAGGAAAGCCAGTTGCGCATCAATGCGTGACATGACCTGCGATCCTACCCGCGTGAGGGGCGATTGGGCGAAACCGCAGGGTTTTCATCCGTCTCGGGTTCATCCGCCTGCAAGAATTCATCCAGCGTATTGAGGACGTCGGCAAAGGCCGCATCTTCCTTGCTTTCAGGATGGGCAGGTTTGTCCTGCTTTGGTTCTGACGTGTTGCTGCCCATCGTGATGGGGGCATCAGCGCCAGTATCGGTCGTATCAGTGTCGTTGATCAAACGTGATTGCTGGCGGCCCGGCTTGGCTGCACGTTCTGCCAGCAGCTTACGGGCGCGTGTCTCGGCCCGGCGCACGCGGATAGCCGTCAGGAATGCCTCTTGCAGCGTTTGCGAGGACGAACCGAGGATTTCGCCGATTTCGGGGACGATCTTTTCGTCCTGCGTGACCTTTTCATCGGCCAAAGCAAGGTCGGCAAGTTCGCCAGCAACCCGTTCGATGTAGCTATCAGCCATGACTAGCGCGTATTCTCGGTCAGACGGCGGCGCACATAGGTGCGGACAGAGTCGATCATCGGGTCCATATGCGGATCTTCAAAGAAATGTCCGGCCCCTTCCATTTCTTCATGGGTGACGGTGATGCCTTTTTGCTCATGCAGTTTGTTGACAAGCGTCACCGTATCGGCAGGCGGGGCAACCCGGTCGTTTGAACCATTGATGATCAGGCCAGAGGACGGGCAGGGCGCCAGGAAGCTGAAGTCATACATATTGGCAGGCGGGCTGACCGAGATGAAACCCGTGATCTCGGGGCGGCGCATCAAGAGCTGCATGCCGATCCACGCGCCAAACGAAAAGCCCGCGACCCAGCAGTGCTTGGCGTTGTTGTTCATGGATTGCAGGTAATCAAGTGCGGAGGCTGCGTCAGACAATTCACCCACGCCCTGATCATATTCGCCTTGGCTGCGGCCCACGCCGCGAAAGTTGAAGCGCAGGACGGTGAAGCCCATATTATAAAACGCGTAGTGCAGGTTATACACGACGCGGTTATTCATCGTGCCGCCGAACTGTGGATGCGGGTGCAGAACAATCGCAATCGGCGCGTCCCGGTCCTTTTGCGGGTGATAGCGCCCCTCAAGGCGACCTTCGGGTCCGGGAAAGATGACTTCGGGCATAGGTATTTCCGTTACTGCTACAGGTGACGGTCACATTCTTGACGAAAATGCTCGGGCACCTTAGAAAGATTCTAAACTGGGACTTTATGCCTCAGTCGTTCTGATCAATGTGAAGTAGTGATACAGAGCTACGGCGTCAATGAGATAGGCCTGTATTCCGGGGGAAAGCCAATGAAATTAAGCACCAAAGGCCGCTATGCGATGGTTGCCCTCGCCGATCTTGCGCTTCAGGAGAGCGATGCGCTGGTGAATTTGACCGAGATTTCCAAGCGTCAGGATATCTCGTTGCCATATCTGGAGCAGCTTTTCGTCAAGCTGCGCCGGGCGGGATTGGTCGATTCTGTGCGTGGACCGGGGGGCGGGTACCGGCTTGCGCGGCCGGCGGCCGACATTCGGGTATCCGAGATTTTGGGGGCTGTGGATGAAACGGTATCTGCGATGCACAAAGGGGCCGGGGCTTCGGGCGGGGCGTCTGGCTCGCGGGCCCAGTCGATGACCAACCGTCTGTGGGAAGGGCTGAGCGCGCATGTCTATGTGTTTTTGCATCAGGCCCGATTGTCGGATGTTGTCAGCAATGAATTGGCCCCTTGTCCTGCTGTGCCGGCCTTGTTCGAAGTTGTTGATGAGGCGTCTTAGGGGCGCTGCCCCCGTCGCTGCGCTCCTCCCCCGAGGTATTTGGGAACATGAGAAGATATGAGAACCTATCTTGATCATAATGCGACCACGCCTTTGCGGGCCGAGGCGCGCGCGGCGATGATTGCGGCGATGGATGTCGTGGGCAATCCGTCGTCTGTGCATGCCGAGGGGCGTGCGGCAAAGGGCATTGTCGAGACGGCGCGGGCACAGATTGCGGATGCCGTTGGCGCCTCAGGTGCAGATGTGGTGTTTACGTCGGGTGCGACTGAGGCTGCGGCACTGGCACTGGCGGGGCGTGGGTTGCAAGCGGCCCCGATTGAGCATGATGCGGTGCACGCCTGGGTCGATCCATGTTTGCCTGTTGTGGATGGTGCGGTGCAGGTCGATGACCCGGCAGGGGCGACGGTGCAATTGGCGAACTCCGAGACCGGTATTGTGCAAAGATTGCCGCAGGATTTGGCAGTAAGCGACATTACCCAAGGCTTTGGCAAAGTGCCCTTTGCATTTTCCTGGTCCGGTGTGGGGATGGTGTTTTTGTCGGCGCATAAATTTGGTGGGCCCAAGGGGGTGGGCGCGCTGATCTTTCCGCAAGGCACAGATATTGCAGCACAAATCAAGGGTGGCGGACAGGAAATGGGCCGCCGGTCAGGGACAGAAAATGTGGTGGCGATTGCCGGAATGGGCGCTGCGGCGGTCGCGGCACAGGCCGATTTGGCGGCGGGAACATGGGATCGGGTTGCGAAACTTAGAAATATTCTAGAAACAGCCATTGAGGCCGCCGAAAAGAGTACTATTTTTGTCGGGAAAGGGTTAGATCGCTTACCGAACACCAGCTGTTTTGCCTCGCCGGGGTGGAAGGGTGAGACGCAGGTGATGGCGATGGATCTGGCCGGTTTTGCCGTTTCGGCGGGCTCAGCCTGTTCCAGCGGCAAGGTCAAGGCAAGCCGGGTGCTTCAGGCACTGGGATTCGACGATGATGTGGCATCAAGCGCAATTCGCGTGTCACTGGGCATCGAGACGACAGAAGATGAGGTCATGCGCTTTGTGCAGGCCTGGAGCGAAAAACGAGCGCGGCGCAGGGCCGCTTGAGAGGATGGACACATGACAGCTTTGGATACCGTTGAGGTCAAAGAAGGCGTTGATCAGGAGACCGTGGATGCGGTCAAGGAACTCTCGGGCAATTACAAATATGGTTGGAACACCGAGATCGAGATGGAGTATGCCCCCAAGGGCGTGAACCCAGATATCGTGCGATTGATCTCAAGCAAGAACAAAGAGCCGGAGTGGATGACGCAGTGGCGTTTGTCGGCGTTCGAGCGTTGGGAAAAGATTGAAGAGCCGACATGGGCGATGGTGAACTATCCTGACATCGATTTTCAGGACATCTATTACTATGCCCGCCCCAAGAGCATGGAAGAAAAGCCCAAGTCCTTGGATGAGGTCGACCCCAAGCTGCTGGCGACTTATGAAAAGCTGGGTATTCCGTTGAAAGAGCAGATGATCCTGGCCGGTGTCGAAGGGGCCGAAGATGCACCCGCCGAGGGCCGCAAGGTAGCCGTGGATGCGGTGTTTGATTCCGTGTCTGTCGGCACGACCTTCCAGAAAGAACTGGAAAAGGCAGGCGTTATCTTCTGCTCGATTTCCGAGGCGATTGAGAACCACCCTGAGCTTGTGAAGAAATATCTGGGCACGGTGGTGCCGCCATCCGACAACTTTTACGCAACGTTGAATTCTGCTGTCTTTTCAGACGGGTCTTTCGTTTACATCCCGCCGGGCGTGCGTTGCCCGATGGAGTTGAGCACTTACTTCCGGATCAATGCCGAGAATACGGGCCAGT
>JALQUF010000010.1 GCA_023263855.1 Yoonia sp.
GCCGATGGCCAGATCAGGCTTCACGGCTTCCATCGCTGCACAATCGTCTTCGAGCGACGCGCGATAGGTGACCTTGATGCCCTTGCTTTCCAGCCATTCACGGTCGGGTTCCGACCATTCTGTGCGCGGACAGGCGGTGCCGACGTAAGGCACATCTGCACCACTTTCGATCAGCAAACGCGCCACCAAAAGTTCAGAGCCTTCATAGCCCGACAGCGTCACCGTGCCATTGATCTGCGCACCGGCCAGCGCACCCTTGATCGCAGGCAGGAACGCGTTCTGCGCCGCTGCAATCTGATCCGGGGCGACATTGTAAGCGTCACCAATCGCGGCCAGCCAAGCAGCGGTGCCGTCGTGACCCACAGGCGCAGAGCCCACAATCTTGCGACCAGCCGCCTGAAATTCACGGATGGATGCCGTGTAGAAAGGGTGGATCGCCGCCGCGACACCGCAATCAAGGGCGGCGTAAAGTTCGCGCCATTCGCGCGTCGGCACCACAGGACCAGCGGCAAGGCCCATGGGCGCAAGCATCGCGCCGATCATCATGGGATCAGCAGGGAACATCTCGCCCAGCAAGGCCACATTCGGACGGTCGGATTTACCACCCACAGGGCGGGCTACAGGGCCTGCCTTAATCTCCTCACGGGCGTATTGCAGCATGGCACCGGCCAGCACGTCCTTGGCCTCGGCGTGGGTCGGGATACCGAAACCGGGCACGTCGATGCCCACGATCCGCACGCCGTTGATCTCTTTAGGCAGCAACCGCAGCGGCACACCGGATGCGGTGGGCACACACAGGTTGGTCACCACAATCGCGTCATAACGATCAGGATCGGCCATATCGTGGACATTCTCGCGGATGTCCTCGAATAGTTTACCCGTCACCAATGTCTCGGAATTGAACGGAACGTAACCGACAGACCGGCGTGCCCCATAAAAATGCGAAACAAACGTGAGACCGTATACACAACAAGCCGAACCGGACAGAACCGTGGCCACACGTTTCATCCGAAGGCCTACACGCAAAGACCCGAACGCAGGGCACATGCTCTGCGGTTGATCGTGGGGTCCTTGCGGATAGTCCTTCGCATATTGATCAAGAATGTCGGATTTGCCGGCCGCGCGTGCTGCGGCTTCCATTGAACCGGCGCCTGCTGTGCAGCCACCCTCTAGGGCAGTCGCCTGCGTGCCAGGATCCAATTCATCAGTCACATCTTCGCGGGCGACACCCTCAATGATCTGGACCTGCCCAGCGTCATCATAGCCAACTTCATAGCCTTTGGTGTCGCTCTCATGCGTCATACTTTTGCGACTCCTTTTGGGTGGGGTCTGCTTTCAGAATATCCTCAAGCAAGCGCTTCATTTGCGCGGGCGTGGCACGGGCCACCATTTGGCGCACCTCGGCTTGTACTTTTTGCTGTTGATCAGGCGTCGTCATAGATCACCTCCAGGCTCTCTTTCGGTTTGGCATTCTTGCCGCGCATGTCGACGTCGGTTGCGGGGACCAGCTGATAGTCACCGCCAGTGTCCTTGGCGTCGAACAATCCCAGCAAACCGTCTTGATCCAAGGGTGTCGGGCGCACCGGCGGGGCGACGCCCACAGCCTCGGCCAGCCCTTCGAACATTGGGCCCCATTGGCTTTCATGCGTGCCAACGATTTGATAGTTTGCAGATTTCTTGCGCAGATCGTCATCTTGCGGAATGGCCGCAAGCACCGGAATTTTGACCGCTTCGGCAAAGGCCTGTGCTTCGCCCGTGCCGTCGTCCTTGTTGATCACCAAACCGGCGACGCCAACATTGCCACCCAGCTTGCGGAAGTATTCGACTGCCGAACATACGTTGTTCGCGACATAAAGTGACTGCAGGTCGTTTGAACCAACAAGGATCACCTTTTGCGCCATGTCCCGCGCGATGGGCAGACCAAAGCCGCCACAAACCACATCGCCCAGGAAATCCAGCAAGACATAGTCAAAGTCCCAGTCGTGGAACCCTAGCTTCTCAAGCAGTTCAAACCCGTGGATGATTCCGCGACCACCGCAACCGCGGCCCACTTCAGGACCGCCAAGTTCCATCGCAAAGACACCGCCACGCTTGAAGCAGACATCGCCGATGGCGACCTCTTCACCCGACAGCTTCTTCTTCGCAGAGGTTTCAATGATCGTCGGGCACGCCTTGCCGCCAAACAGCAGACTGGTGGTGTCTGATTTCGGATCGCAACCAATCAACAGTACGCGCTTGCCCATCTCGGCCATCATGTGGCTGAGGTTCGCCAGCGTAAATGACTTACCAATGCCGCCTTTGCCATAGATCGCGATGATCTGGGTCTTGGACGTCGGCTCGCCCTGCGGCACTTCGAGGCTAGGCTCTTCATTGGCCTCATCCCGCAGACGCTGATCAAAATCCTTCAGGTTTGGAATCTCATCTTTCATGCGGTTCCCCAATTCAAAATCATCTTCAAGCAGGATGGATCGGTAAAGGCGGTCTCATAGGCACCGCTCGCCATCTGTGCGGGTTGTTGGTGTGTGATCAGGTCGGCCAGTTCCAATGTGCCAGCTTCGACCAAAGCTTTGGTCGCGGTCATGTCATCGGGCGCCCATTCGGCGCTGATGCGGAACCGGGCCTCTTTCATAAAGGCAGGCGGAAAGGCGAATTGCAGCGGGGCGGTGTAAAATCCAGCCAAAACAATCTCGCCACCTTTGGCGATGCGGCCGATCCAGTCGTTCAGCAGATCACCGCGTCCTGATGCATCGTACACAGACTTGTAGTCGCGACGCTCATCCAGTTCAGGCGTCGTCACCTGATAGCCGTCAGCGCTGCCCATGCGGATCGGGTCAACCTCCCATACGGTTGGCGCAGGCGCACCGGATGCAACAGTTAAGCGGGCCAGCAGACGTCCAAGAACACCGTGGCCGATAATCAGATCAGGAACTGCCTTGTTTGGCCCTGCCATCGCATGGCGGGCGGTCGCAGCAAGGGCCAGCAAGGCGCCAGCGGCACCAAGACCACGGTCAATGCGCGTGACGCGTGAGGCCTTTGTGACGAGCGTTTGGGCGGCAGCGCCAAACAATCCAAAAGCGCCTTCATAACAGCTCGCACCTGGGACAAACACATGTTCGCCCACGCGAAACCCGCTGTCAGAACCAGCCTCGATCACCTCACCCGCGGCTTCATATCCGGGGATCAGTGGATAGCCCATACCGGGGAACGGGGGCATCTCACCTGTCCAAAACAGCTTTTCAGTACCAGTGGAAATGCCAGAATGCCTGATCGCAACGACAATATCATCAGCCGCCGGAGGAACGATTCCCACCTTGTCGAGCGCCAGCTTGCCTGGTGCTGATAAGATAACGGCTTGTGTTTCCAATGCTTTTCCCTCCATGCAGCGGATTTTCAGTGTGGCGTCCGCAGCAGCCTGTCTTGTCTTAGTCTAGCCTTACATACCAAAGTGTCAACTTATTTAGACATGCAATGTGTCAACTTAACCTTACACCGGTCACGACAGATGTGATAAACGGGCGGCGCGCCCTTGGCGTCTGGATTTGATCGAATCCCGCTTGCGACAGCAGCTGTGCAATTTGCGCCTGAGAGCGTGCGCGCCCCGTCCGCATCGCCATGCAATAAAGCGCGAAATAAGCGTCACCAGCGCGCTGCGGCGCATCCCCACCGGTCATCGGCTCTGAAATCAGAACACGGCCCCCTGCGGGCAAGGCCGCATAGACCGCGCTGAGCAAGGCAATGACCGTTTCATCGGCGTGATCGTAAAGAACACGCACAAGGCTGATCAGGTCCGCCCCTTGCGGCAAAGGATCGTCCCGAAAGGACCCCGGCACAATCTGGGCCCTGTCAGCCAAGCCCGCCTGCGCAAAACGCTCAGTCGCTGCGGGTGCAACGGCGGGCAAATCAAACAGCGTCATACGCAAAGCCGGATAAGCGGCACCAACTGCCGCCAGGAAAGCGCCTGTGCCGCCACCAATATCCAAGATGTGTGCACGATCCGACAATGCGGTCACTGCCAAAGTATCCTCTGCAACAAGGACCTGACTGTCCGCCATCAGTTGCGAATAGGTCGCTGTTGTTTGGGGATCAGTCGCACCGCCTGCGCCAAAGACGTACGGCCAGAACCCTGCCAATTCGGTTTCGACCTCGCCCCTGAAAAAGGCAACGGGATCAGCCAGATCACGATAAAGTACGTCGTGATGATCAATCATACCGGCAAGCCCCGGCACGCCCGCAAGCGCGGCACCACGGGTTGTCAGCGCATAACGGCCAGACTTGCGCCGCTTGATCAAATTGAGCGCGGTTGCGGCCGCCAAAAGCACCTCCAGGCGCTCTTTCGGTACGCTCACCTCCGACACAAGCGCCTCAGCGGCCATTTCACGGTCCAGCAGAATTTCGGGCAACTTAAGCCGCACAAATGCAAGCAGAATTTGACTATGACAAAACCCAGCGACCAGATCGAACATCGCTTCGCCCTCAGACCTGACCAATCGGCGGGTTAACGCAAAGCGTGCCGCCCAGCTTTGAAACCCGCGTGACGCCACAAGGCGTGTCAGACGGCCAGACCGCTTTACCGCCCCACGCGGCAACGCAGGCTTCGCTAGGGGGATGTCGAGGTCTTTCATTATTCGCCGGGAACGGTGGACCTGCCGCGCGCACCTGCAGGTACCAGTTTGTCAGCATAGGCCCGGACCATTTGCGCCAGAGCAGCCTCACCCGGACAAGCCGGAATTGATGAAATCGCACCGCCCAGAATGTCATCGAAACGCTGAATCGCCCCTTTGACGCCATAGGCGGCAACAGCATTGGGGCGGCCGTGCAGATCATCCTGACCCGCTGGCTTACCCAGTGTTTCCTGATCACACAGCGCATCCCGCAGATCGTCAGCCACTTGGAACGCCTCGCCAATACGCGCGCCTAGCTCCTCCCATGGCTCGGCCTCTTGGCCGGCGGCCACAGCGCCCATTTGGGTGGCGGCGATGAACAATGCACCTGTCTTGGCCTGATGATAGGCCGACAGGTCGATCGCGTCTTCGCTTTCCCAGCCCTGCCCTGCGCAGATGCCAAAAGGCATTCCGGTCCGCGTCCCAAGAATATCGATCAAACGCAGCGCCCGGTCCGGCGCATTACCTCCGGCCCGCGCCAAAAGCTGAAACCCCATGATGATCAGACTGTCACCTGCAAGAACAGCAAGCGGTTCCGAAAACGCCCGATGTAATGCGGCTTTCCCACGCCGCATATCGGCATCGTCAAAGCAAGGCAGATCGTCATGCACAAGGCTCGCGCAATGGATCACTTCCAGCGCTACAGCAGCGGCATTTGTCAACGTAGGCCGATCATCACCGCAAGCCATCGCAACAGACGTCAGGATCGTCGGCCTGATCCTCGCACCGCCGGGCGTGACTGCATATTCCAACGCCGCCGCAAGCTTGGCTGGCGCGACACCACCCTGACCGCTCATAATGGCCTGCGTCATGGCCGCATCTATACGCTCTGAGATTCTCATAGGCATCTCCTTTAAATCTATAGTGTCAATTTTAGTTTACATATGTCAATGTAAATCAAACGTAACAAAAGACTCAGGGCTGGATGAAAGCGGATTCACCCAAAATCGTTGTCATTGGCGCCGGGATCGGCGGGTTGGCCGCTGCCTTGCGACTGAGCCATCAAGGCTGCGATGTAACCATTCTGGACATCCACAGCGCGCTAGGCGGCAAGATGCGCACAGTCCCTTCAGACGCAGGACCAGTGGATGCAGGACCCACGGTGCTGACCATGAAGCCTGTGTTTGAGGCCTTGTTTGATGACGTCGGCGAAACGCTTGCTGATCACCTTGTGCTTCAGCCCCTGACAACGCTGGCGCGGCATTATTGGGATGATGGTGCCACACTGGATCTGGATGCAGACCCCAACAAGAGCTTCGCCAACATAACCGCCACATTTGGCACGAAAGCCGGTCAGGAATTTGAAGCCTTTTCTGCCCGTGCCAAACGGTTGTATGAGGCCTTTGACGGGCCGATGATGCGCACCGCCGAGCCAAACCAAATGGCTGTAACCAAGGCAGTGTTAGGGCGCCCCAGCCTGATCCCTGACATGGCGCCACACCAAACCATGGCTGGGTTGCTAAAACGATCGTTCAGCGACCCACGGCTTGCGCAACTCTTTGGGCGCTACGCCACTTATGTAGGTGGATCGCCCTACGCGTCGCCGGCCATCTTGTCTTTGATCTGGCAGGCCGAAGCCCAAGGGGTTTGGTCAGTGCAAGGTGGAATGCACCAACTGGCCCGGACAATCGCAAAACTTGCCCAAGCGCGGGGCGCGACCTTCCACTACAACACACCCGCAACCCGCATCACCCGGCAAGAGGGGCGGATCAACGGCGTGCAGACGCATGCAGGCCACTTCCCCGCAGATACCGTGCTTTTTAATGGCGATCCGCGCGCGCTGGAAACTGGGTTGCTTGGCGAAGGCGCCGTGCCCGCCGTTGACAAGCAACACGTAGAGCCGCGCAGCCTATCGGCCTTTGTGCATGCCTTTGCGGCTGTTCCTGATGGCGTTGATCTGGCCCATCACACCGTGTTCTTCGGCCACGATCCCAAAGCAGAATTCAAAGCGCTCGCCAAAGGCGACATGCCAACAGATGCAACGCTCTATCTTTGCGCCCAAGATCACGGGCAGGTCGGTGCCGACGCTTTGCAGCGGTTCGAAATTATCATGAACGGCCCAGCCATCCTGCGCGACCACGAAAAGGAAAAACCCCGATGTCAGACACAGATTTTCAAGCGGCTGCGCGCCTTCGGCCTGACCTTCAGTCCAACACCGGGGCCAGAGGCACTGACCACGCCACAGGAGTTCGACGCGCTATTTCCAGCGAGCAGCGGTTCCCTCTACGGGCGGAGCCCGCACGGCCTGTTGGCAGCCTTCAAACGCCCAACGGCACGGACGAAAGTGCCGGGGCTCTACCTTTGCGGGGGCGGGGCCCATCCGGGGGCGGGGGTGCCGATGGCGACACTCTCCGGCCAGCACGCGGCCGCGGCGATCATGACGGACCTTGCTTCCACCTTGATGTCCCACCAAACGGCTACGCGTGGTGGTACGTTGACGGGATCAGCGACTGCGGGACAAAAGCAGTCTCTGTCATAGGGTTTATCGGGTCGGTCTTTTCGCCTTGGTACGCGTGGTCAGGGCGCAAGGACCCGGCCAATCATTGCTGTATCAACGTGGCAACCTATGGTTCAGGCGGGCGGTTCACCATGACGGACCGGGGGCGGGATGCACTTTGCACAACACCTGATACGTTGCAGGTCGGGCCTTCGTCTATGCATTGGACCGGCAAAGACCTGATCATCGATATTGACGAGATCAGCAGCCCGCCCTTGATCAGTCGTGTGCGCGGACAGATCACAGTGACACCGCAGGCGATGACCTCGGTTGAGTTGCCCCTGACACCCGATGGTGCACATATCTGGCGGCCTTTTGCACCCTCTTCGGACATCAAGGTCGAGCTTGAGGCAAAGGGCTGGCAATGGTCCGGCCATGGTTATTTCGATAGCAATTTCGGGACGCGATCACTGGAAGAGGATTTCAGCTTCTGGACATGGGGGCGCTATCCCACCAAATCAGGTGCCACTTGTATCTATGATGCGGTCAGACGCGACGGCTCGACACTTGATACGGCTATTGCCTTTGATAGCACGGGTCAGGCCAAGATTGTTGACGCCCCGCCACGGACCCGCTTCAAACGGTCCCTCTGGCAGGTCATGCGCGAAACGCGCGCCGATCCGGGGGTGATGCCGAAACAGGTGCTGAACATGCTGGATGCGCCGTTTTATTCAAGGTCCGCAGTGCAGACGCAGATTGACGGGGAAGTGGTGACGGGGGTGCATGAAGCGCTGGATCTGGACAGGTTCCGGTCCCCCCTGATCAAACCGATGCTTGCCTTCAGGGTCCCTCGGCGCAGCGGTTGGCCTCGCCCAGTCTGATGATCTTGCCACCTGCGGCCTGCGCGTCTTCGGCGTCATGTGTTACCATCAAAACGGGCAAAGCCCGCGCGCGCGCGCGGTCGAAAACCATCTCCCGCACCTGCGACCGCCGCTCTGCATCGAGCCGCGAAAAGGGTTCATCCAGCAACAACGCGCAAGGCTCTGACAGCAGCATCCGCATCAGGGCGACCCGCGCCTTTTGCCCCCCGGACAGCGTTGCAGGGTCACGGTCGGCAAAACCGCTCAACCCGACCTCATCCAGCGCTTCTTCGACCTTTGCCTTTCGCTCCGCCGCAGTCCCGCCCGGCTGCAACCCAAAGGCAAGATTTGCCCCGACCGACAGGTGCGGAAACAGCAGATCGTCCTGAAACAGGATGCCGACCCGGCGCTGATGCGGGGCGGCATGGGTGATTTCGTGCCCATCCAGCCAAACCTCACCCACAGCTTGAAAGTCGGGGGCCAGTGTTCCAGTGATAAACGCCAGCAAGGTTGATTTGCCTACCCCAGATGGCCCCATCACCGTCAGCACTTTGCCCGGCCCGATGTCATGTGTGACCGACAAGAGCGGCACGCCACCTTTGGAAATCGTCACCCCTCTCAGCGACAGCCCCTTATCCATGTCGCAATTCCCTTCTGTTGCGCCAGACCAGCGCCGGCACTAGCAATGCCAGCGCAAAAGGCACCAGCGCAGCCCCAGTTTGCATCAAGCCGTAAACCGCAATTGCGCGCCGGTCCCCCCCCGAGGCGAGCGCAACAGCTTCAGTTGTCAAAGTCGCCACCCGTCCCCCGCCAATCAGCAGTGTTGGCAAGTATTGCCCCACCGAAACCGCAAAGCCGACCGCCAAAGCCGTCAGGATCGGCCGCAACAGCATGGGCAAACGGATGCGCCAAAGCACGCCATCCGGGCTTGCACGGAGGGCCGTTGCAATCGTGCCCATCCGCGTATCCCATGCGCGGAACGGATCGGCCAATGACAAAAAGACATAGGGCAGCACAAACACAAGATGCGCCAACATCACAGGCAGGCGCCCGATGTCCACCCCGGCGTTCAGCATCAGCGTTTGCAGCCCAGGCAGGAACGCCGTTTGCGGAATCAGCAACGGGAAATAAAGTAACCAGACCGCGCGTTGGCTGAACGACAACCCGTAGCGGTATTCCGCTTCAAGACATCCGATCGTCAGGACAAGTGCCGCCAGCGCAACAATACTGGCGATCAGGGCCGTCTCGCCCAGCGCATCCAGCGTGCCGGGACCAAAGCGCATCCAGTTGCGCAACGTGAATGCATCGGGGAAAGCGTCCGGGAATCCCCAGAACCCAGCGAAGGACCAGATCACCAATACGACCAGCCCTAACAGCACGACTAACGCCGAAGCCCCGCCGCCCAACAGCGCGGTTTGCGCAACAACCCGATCAAATCTGCCACGCGTGCCTTTTGCAATACAATGCCAGCCCAAGCGGGCCACAATGACCTCGCCCAAACGCCAGAAGATTAACGCGCCGATCACAAGACCAAGCTGCACCAGCGCCGCCGCCGCTGCCTCAAGCCGCATTGTCAGGTCCGGGTCAGACATTAGCTTCACGATTTGTACGGAAAGTGGCGGCGGCGTGTTCGGACCGAGGATCACCGCCACATCCACAACAGACATCGAATAAGCCAAGACAACATAGACCGGTGGCCGGATCTGGGCATAGACACGCGGGAATACCGTTTTAAGCCATCCCGTGAGGCGCCCATACCCCAAGGCTTGCGCGATTGAGACACTGCGTCGTGCGTCGGCCTGCCCTAGGGCGGCTAGCGTAATCAACAGCAGGAATGGCACCTCTTTGACTATCAGCCCGGCGGTCATCGTCAGACCCCAGGTGTCCTGTAAAATCAGGATATCCGGTGGACGGTCCCACCCCGTCAGACCCGGTGAGATCACGCGCGACAGCCACCCGGATGGCGCAATCAGAAAAGCCAGACCAAACGCCGCAGCCGCATGGGGCACCGACAAAAGTGGCGAAAGAAGCCGTTCGAGCGCGCGAAAGGGCCGCGTGCCCGACCAGCCCGCCGTCACCAACACAACGATGGCGAGCGAAATGGATGTTGCCAAAAGGCCCGTCGATAGCGACAGCATCACAGCGCGCGGCAATCCGCCCCAATCGAACAAATCTCGGAACGGGTCAAGCGACGGGCCTGTCAAACCGGCTGCGGGCAAATGCCCAAAGGCAGGCAGCAATGTCCCCCACAGTCCCGCAGCAACGGGGCCCAACATCGCAAGCAATGTCAGAACAGGCAAAACGGGCAGGAAACGGCGGCGTGTCAAATGCAAAGCAGCCCCGGGTTATCCCCGAGGCCCCATCTTGCATTGGTCCGCACGGTTACTCGGACACGCCATAACGCTGCATCCAATCATCCGCGATACGGGTCATCCAGCTTGGGTGCGGCTCGGCCTGCACTGCGCCCAATTCAGCGGGCGAAAGAGTGGCAACACCCAGTTCCAGCGTATCAAATGCCGCACGATCATCTGCGGACAAAGCATCCATATCCAACACAGTACCATAGCCCAAAATCTCGGGGTTCTGTGCACGGATTTGCGCCTCTGGCGACATCAGGAAGTTTGCAACAACCATCGCACCCGCCTTGGAGCCGGAGTTGTAGGGGACAGCCACAAAGGACGCGTTACCAATCGTGCCTTTATCCAGCACGAAGGTGCGTGCTGTCGGTGGCAACTGGTTGTTGGCAATCGCCGCTGTCGCCTCACCCGGGCTGAATGAAATAGCCAGATCAACTTCGCCATCTGCGATCAACTGCAACTGGGCCGGACCCGTCGCCGGATAGGCACGGCCTTCGCGCCATAATGTCGGGGTCAGATCATCAAGAAACGCCCAAAGCGTGGCTGTGACTGCGTTATAAGTGTCGTCCGTTGCAGGCTCTGACAACACAGATGGGTCGTCAAGCAGGTCAACCAACGCCTGCTTCAGAAATGTTGTGCCAAGAAAGTCGGGCGGTTGCGGATAGGTGAAACGGCCGGGGTTTGCAGCAGACCAGTCGGCAATCGCCTGCATCGAGCCCAATGGCTCTGCCAGATCAGCCGTGTCATGGATAAAGACAACCTGTGCCATTGCCCATGGGCTTTCATATCCTTCGGTCGGGACGGTAAAATCGGTCTGCACAGTCTTGCCCTCAACATCAACAAACGCCCAATTGGGCAATTGTTCCGCGTAAGGACCAAACAGCAGATCGGCATCTTTCATCGCGGCAAAATTTGCCCCGTTAATCCAGATCATGTCGATGGCACCGTCGTCATCTTCACCGGCCTGCTTTTCAGACAGAACGCGGGTCACAGCATCGGCGGTATCGGTCAGTTTCACATGCTCAAGCGTGACACCGTAGTCTGCCATCACACGCTCACCGACCCATGCGATGAAATCATTCGTTGTCGTAGATCCACCCCAGGCATTCCAGAATACAGTCTGGCCTTCGGCCTCGGTTGTGACTGCGTCCCAGTTGCTGGGATCAATGTCCGCCAATGCAGGCACAGGGGCCAGTAAAGCGGCCAGTATGGCAAGATGTTTCATGAACGTGGTCCTTTAACTCGTGTAGATTTGTTTGGCGGCGTAAATCCGCAAAGTGGCGGTCGCAAAGCAAAGGGCCCCAAAGACCCACGCCAAGGGTGAAAAGTAGGCGGGCAGCAAGCAAAGGATCACGAAGAATACAATCGTTTCGGTCCCTTCCAGAATGCCGTTGGAGTAGAATAGCGATTTCTGGCCTTGGGCGTCGGTTTTGTGACCGTGCTTTTCAGCCAAAATCGCATAGCCCAGAAAGCTGGTGCCATTAAAGTAAAAGGACGCCAAGAGAAACGCACCCGCCGCCCCGTTCAAGGCCGGATCATGCATCACAAACGCCATCGGGATTGCCCCGTAGAACAGAAAATCAACGGCAATATCCAGATACCCGCCAAAGTCGGTTTTCTGCGTCGCACGGGCAAGCGCACCATCAAGGCCGTCCGCCAGTCGGCTTGCCAACAACGGGATCAACGCCCAGGCGGGCTGTCCCAAGGCGATCATCAGGGCGGCAAGCAATCCCAAACCCAAACCAATCAATGTCACCGCATCCGCCGACCATCCACGCGCCGCCAGACCGCGACCAATCTGGTTCAGCGGAGGGTCGATGAATTGACGTGCGTGACGATCGAACATTTGGCCTCATCCCAATTTCCAATCCTTGTGACCGATGCGATTGATTGGCGCAATCAACCTGACACGAATGTGAGAGAGGCGCGGTGGATTGTCACAAACGGTGCATCCTGCCAGCCAGCACAGGACGCAACATCCGCTTTTTCTGCAAAAATATCATGCCAGACGTTAAGAAAACCAATATTTCAGAAATCAAACCGCTCACGGTCAAGCAGGACGGTACCATCAACAATCTGCCCCAGATACGCGCAAGGATCTTCGCGCTGAGACAGATGCCCCCACGCCTTTTGCGCAAATATCTGCGGCGCCATGAACAAAATGGCGATGGACAATTCATCGCGCGAAATATGCGTGTCCACGCCCGCTTCCGCAGAATACGCCGCCTGAAAATCTGGCGCCAGTGACATGACCTGCATTGTATAGGCCAGATATTCTTGGGCCACGACACATGTCTCAAACGGGCAAGGAAGGTCAGCTGTGGCCGCATGGGTCAGTTCATGCACAACAATACTTTGAAAATAGGCCTCATTGGGCAAGAAAGCAAAGGGGCTGTCGGGCGCATGCAGCGCACCCATCACCGATGGCTCAAGCACTTTGATGCTGCCTTTGCCACAGTGATATTGCCCCATGCAGCCAGCCTCAAGACGATCAACAATTTCAATATGCAGCGAACCTTCCAGCGGCGGGATGTTGCAGTTTTCGAACTGGATCAGCGCCCGCTCCACCGCGTCACACGTCAGGCGAGCGTGGGTTGGGTCGCTGGCTTCCACAGTAATGTCAGTTGCAGCGCATAACATTGTGTCTGCAGAAACCAAGACTGGCAGCACGGCTGCTGCAAAAGCCGATAGCAAAGTTCTACGCATTGAACCCCTCTTTATACACAGCGGCCCCAGGTGCCGGGTGCCTCATGGTAGGGCAGCGTATCTGTTGTGTGCCTGTCCTGTATTGCGAAATGTCAAACGGCGCAGTGCGAACAAAGCACCGCTTAGAACAACCAGTGTTTAGGAGGTATGCGCAATGCGCGGGCGTCCGCTGGCCTCGACCCTGATGGTCGCCTCAATGAACATCGCGCGGTTCTCAACCGTGATTTCAGAAACGTCTCGCGCAACCGCGAAACGGACGTCCTCAACACCTGAGGCACGGACCAGCCCTTCGGCCTCGGCACGCAGTGCGGCTTCCAAGACAGCCAAGGCTTCATCGCGGCTGGCGAATGTCTGGGGCCCTTCTGGCAAGTGCACCTTAAAAGACCCCTCGCCCGCGCTCGTGACGGCCCCCGTCGCATGCATCCGCACTTGACCGACAACCGCCCCAATCGCATTTGCCACGCCGCCATGCTCTGGCAGAACCATACGCGTGCCAAGACGCGCACCGACAGCCCCGTAATACGTCGCGGCAGAGGCCCCAAGCCCGATCACGGGGACGCCCAATGACATCTGTACCTGCACAATACCACGATGCCGGTCGAGCCCGGCCATAGTGAGCGGGTGCTTTGCAAGAGCCTCTGGATCGGACCAAGCACGATCATCTTCGGCAAACCCGGCTTGTAACAGGCAATCCACCGTCTGAGCAGTCAACTGGTCAACGATTTGCCGGGCAAGGACCTGTCCATTTTCCGCAACGCGCGTACCAGCCCCGGTGCGGCGGCGGGCAAAAAGCGTCAGCGCCTTTTCAGCGGCTGGACCATCCCACGCATCCACCAACCCAAGCGCATGCGCTGCATCCGAAGGTGTCACACCCGCCAAAATAGCAAGACCGCGCCCAACCAAACGGCCAAGGGCGGGGCTTTCCATCCGCGATTGCACGGCATGACCCAAACGCAGCGGCCCCTGCGCAAGGCGATCTGCCACCAGTTGTTCGCGCGCATCCAATCCGGCGGGCATCTCGGCCCAAAGCGGAATCACGAACTGGCCACCGTCTGACGCAGGAATGTCCTGTGCCAGCCCGCGATCCAGCGTGCTATGGATCAGATCGGGATACTGATGCGCGGCCAGAGAGATCGGCATCAATCGACGTGGACCAAGCCGCAAACCGCCAGTCAGCCCTTCGACGACATGCACCTCGCTATCGCCACCCAATCCGGTCGTGCGCATGGCGACCGCCTCGACCATCGTACGAAACGGGCCGACGCGCGCACCCTGCGGGTCAATCTTGGGGCGGCCATCGCGCAGCAAGCAAACATCCGTCGTTGTACCACCGATATCGCTGATCAATGCGTCGGTTTCGCCGGTCAACCAACTTGCACCGGCAATTGATGCGGCAGGTCCGCTCAGGATCGTCTCGATCGGCTTTTCACGTGCAAGATCGGCTGACACCAAAGCGCCATCGCCGCGCACAACCATTAACCGTGCAGATATGCCAACAGATTTCAGGTGATACTCGCAAGCGGTGATCAGGCGATCCAACATCCCGATCAGTCGCGCATTCAGCACCGTGGTGAGCGCCCGTTTGGGACCGCCCAGCGCCTGACTAAGCTCGTGCGAGCAACTGACCGGTTTCGCCGTCGCCGTGCGGATCACGTCACGCACCGCAACTTCATGCGCCGGATTGCGGGTGGCGAAACTGGCAGCAACCGCAAAGCCCGTGATGCCAGCGTCAAGGCTGTTCAAGGCCTCTTTCAAAGCCGCGAGATCAAGTGCCGCCACTTCAGCACCCGCGTGATTGTGCCCCCCGGACAAGCGGATCACCGGATCGCCACGCAACGCATCGGTCAAGCCAGCGCGCGTCAACTCAGCCTCACCAAAACCAATGGCGACAAGGGCGATACGCCCGCCCTGGCCTTCGACCAACGCATTTGTCGCAAGCGTTGTGGATAACGAAACCATCGCAATCTCAGCGCCATCGACGTCCGCATCGGCAAGCGCCGCATCGATCGCCGCACCGACACCGATTGCCAGATCAGGGCGCGAGGTCAGCGCCTTGGCAGATGCCAAAACACGGTCCTGCGCCTCATCAATAATCACGGCGTCAGTATAGGTTCCGCCAGTGTCAACGCCCAACAAATATGTCATGCAATCCCCGTCTTGCCGCTGTTGCGCAGCTAAACGACCAGACCGCAGCAGGTGCAATGATAATCAGCGCGATGGCTGGAAAAAACGGCATGACCGCTGATGTTTTCAGCCCTGTATTTCAAACAGCATTTGCTCATCGTTGCTCAGCGGCACCAGATTGAGCCAATCAACTGCAACCTCACCCGCTGCCAGCGCCGTCAGAAACTTACTATCATAGCTGTTGCCCGCACATAGCAGAACATGCGTGGCGCCGCTTTCTCTGGCCAGTTCTTCGAACGCCGTCTCTTCCATTGCAAAACCCAAGCCACCATTCATAAAGGCTGCCGGACTTCGGTGATAGGGTGCAGCCAGGCTGCTGTGATGTGTGACCCAAAGCAAGGGCGCGCCTATGTTTGTACTGTTCAAGATCACTGCTGGCGGCACTTTATTCAACGCGTTGAGCGATGCGTAACTGCGGCAATCCGCAGTAGCCGTTTCCGTCTCAGTTCTGTTCTCTGTCGCATCAGGCCAAAACGGGTCCAAAACAATCTGCGGCGCCATCACTCCGATCCCGACCACAAACATCAGGACCGCTTTGATCGCATCCCGCTTTTCGAGATAACCTTTCAGCAAAACAGCAAGGCAAGCACCACCAATAGCGGGCACAACCGACGCCACCAGTATCACCGTACGCATCTGCAACGCGATCAGGCAAATTCCGCAGAACCCCAGCAGCAAAAGCTGACCGAGTATTTCATTTTGCGATTGGTCCGACTGGGAATCACCCCGTCTGGTCCACCACAGAACAGAACCCGAAAGCAGCGCGGTGATAACCGGAATAATAAAGACCAGCGCAGCGCCAGTATGGGATTGCACATATAGATGAAACGGCTTTGCTTCGATTATGCGGGTGCTGATGAACTCTTGCAGCTCAGGCGGCAGATCGCCGTAAGGTCCATGAATACAAGGGCCTAAAAGAGGCCAAGCGATGGCCATACCAATCGCAGTCAGACACACAGTTGCACCAATCTGAAAAATCCAACCCGGAATTCGCTGGCGCAACGCCAATGGCGCCAATGCCGCCACAACCGCAATGCCAATCACGCTCAACATCGGGGTTCCAAGCTGATCACATACCGGTTGGGTCCGCAAAGCCGGTGGCGTCAGGCCGAGCCAAAAGATGACACTTGCCGTCGCAAGGGTAAGGCAGAATGCGACAAGCAGTTGCCGTGTTTCGGGCCGTGGATCAAATACACAGCGGCCAAAAACGACAATACCCGCGACAACAATGAACAACAGGCTCTCCAAGCCCGTTGAAAGGGCAAATGCAGCGGCCAGCCCCCCCCAGATACCAGCGATTACCGGTCGACCAGGCCAAACAACCGCGTAAACCAAGATCACCATCATCAGCAGCTGGATATTATGGTGATCCAGATTTCCCGCTCTTGAGTGCAGATCACCCAAGAGGGGCCAGAATATTGCACACATGACCGCAAAAGACGCTGCAACCGGCCCAAATAGCCGTTTGGTTCCAAATCCAATGACAAACAAAGTGATGATAAAAATAACCGTCGGCCAGATGGCTGACCCGATCAACTCGGCGGTTTCCATGGGCAAGAAAAATGAAAACGGCACAATGAAGGCGGCAATCCCGGCGTCAACATACCGTGACCAGTGGATCAGGACCCCCTCGGGTGGCATCAATCGATATTGCGTCGTGTCGAACCAGCTTTGTCCAGCCAACCAATCACGCACCATCACCATGCGCATGATGTCATCATTCCCCATGGAGGCAAAATTTTCCTCCATCTCGATACCAGCCAAGAGTGCCTTGAGAAGAGTGATCAAGATCGCCCCCAGAAGGACCACGAAGAGAGGCCTTTGTCGGCAGAATTCAATCAGAGACGCGGTTTTCATGTTTGTAAGCCACTCTTTGAGGGAAAGTCGTAAGCGGCTTCTTGCAGATTAACTGGGCAAAACAATGTCATATCTTTGCAAACAAATCCTTGATGAATTGCGCAGCCCTCGGGCCATCAAATGCGAAACG
This sequence comes from Yoonia sp., assembly GCA_023263855.1. GTDB lineage: Bacteria > Pseudomonadota > Alphaproteobacteria > Rhodobacterales > Rhodobacteraceae > Yoonia. The sequence goes on from JALQUF010000010.1 coordinate 17,193, forward strand.
CAATATAACGCGCACCAAAAAAGTTGATGAATGCGCCAACAAATGAGCCCAGTGCAAATCCTATAAATATGGTCGTTGACGCGGCACCAAAAACAGCCACGACGGCTGAATAGATCAGATAGTTGGTCAGACTGCCCACGATCTGAACCCCAAAATACCGTCGAAACTGGCCTTTGCTGCTGGCATCACGTCGCTCAATGAAGGTCCAATTCCTATTCAAGATCCAGGTAGCTACAACTGCCACCGGAAAGGACAGCAAGCGGGCCGCATAAGGATTGAAATCAAACCCAATCAGAAGCCATAAAAGACCACCATCCACGACGAAGCCGACACCGCCAACGACGCCAAAACGCAAAATCTGCGGGAGCAATTCAAACCGCATCACGCCTTATCGCCTTGATGGTGCTGGCAATGCCAAATAACTCATCCGCTTCATTTCGCGACGCCCGAGCGTCACCGTGTCCAGTATCAGCCCGCTCATTACAGCCAAGACAGCAATCACCATGATCGCAGAGGCCAGAATTGCAGTCGGGAACCGCGGCACAAGACCCGTTTGCAAAAATTCCGAAACGATCGGTCCGCCAAGCAGCAATGAAATTAACCCCAAGACGCCACCAATCCCACAAAACAAGGCAAAGGGACGCTCTTCCTTCACCAGCAAGACAATCATTTTCAGAATGCGCAATCCATCTCGGATCGTGTTCAGCTTGCTGTCAGAACCGGGCAACCTGTCGACATAGACCGTGTCCACATCCGCGATAGGCATCCTGAGTTCGAGCGCATGTACTGTCAGTTCCGTTTCAATTTCAAACCCGCGCGACAGGGCAGGAAAGCTCTTTACGAACCGCCGAGAGAAGACCCGATAACCTGTCAACATATCCTTGGTGCGATTGCCAAAAATGCCCGCCACGAGACTAGTCAACATCCAGTTGCCAAAGCGGTGTCCCGGGCGGTAAGCCTCTTGAATGTCGGTCACGCGACATCCGCTGACCATATCAAGGGTTTCATTAATAAGCTTGTTGACGAGATCCGGCGCTGCCTGGGCTTCATAGGTATTGTCGCCATCAACCATAACATAGATGTCGGCATCGACATCCGCGAACATACGACGCACGACATTGCCTTTGCCCTGCTGGGCTTCGGTTCGTACGATCGCGCCTGCATCACGTGCAGCCTCAACTGTGTTGTCGGTCGAATTATTGTCGTAGACGTAGATATCTGCATCAGGCAAAGCCGCGCGAAATTCGCGCACGACATTCGCGATGGGCTTGCCCTCGTTGTAACAGGGTATCAAAACCGCGATTTTCAAATCAGTAGTGGGCTCCACGCGGTTGCGCTCCATTGTCTATCGTCTTTTGTCCTTATCAAGCACCAAAGAACATTGCGATAGTTTGCGGTGCTTTTGTGGCTGCACTGTGTATTTTCCAAATCACACCATTGTCTGCACCCGCAGAAGTGCGAATACTCTTACCATGACCCAGAACAACGCCGATACCAATCTGCCCGCGGCCATTCACAACCGCCGCGATGATCTGATCTCCCTGACGCAGGACCTGATCCGCATTCCCACGCTCAACCCTCCGGGCGATTGCTACCGCGAGATTTGTGAATACTTGGACCAGCGTCTGCAAAAGTCGGGCTTTGCGACCGAACTGATCCGCGCCCATGGCACACCCGGAGATAGTGACAGATATCCCCGTTGGAATATCGTGGCACGCCATGAAGGGGCGCGGTCTGGCGATTGCGTGCATTTCAACAGCCATACCGATGTGGTCGAGGTCGGCCACGGCTGGACCAAAGACCCTTTCGGAGGCGAGCTGGCCGAGGGCAAGATCTACGGTCGGGGGGCTTGCGACATGAAGGGCGGGCTTGCCGCATCAATCATTGCGGCAGAGACTTTTGTTGCAACCCATCCTGACTATGCAGGAGCGATCGAAATATCCGGCACAGCAGACGAAGAATCCGGCGGCTATGGCGGCGTCGCCTACTTGGCCGAGCAAGGTTATTTTGACCCCGCGCGCGTGCAACACGTCATTATTCCCGAGCCGCTCAACAAAGATCGCGTTTGTCTGGGACACCGCGGTGGCTGGTGGGCCGAGATCGAGACTTTCGGCGAAATCGCCCACGGGTCCATGCCCTTCCTTGGCGACTGTGCGGTCCGGCATATGGGGGCAGTGCTGACAGAATTCGAGAACAAACTTTTCCCCGCGATGGCCGCCCGCACGACCGATATGCCTGTCGTGCCAGAGGGCGCACGCTCATCCACCATGAATATCAATTCCATTCATGGCGGCCAGCCAGAGCCGGACGCTGACTACACCGGCCTTCCGGCGCACTGTGTGCCTGACAGCTGCCGTATCGTCATTGATCGCAGATTTCTGGCCGAAGAGAATGTCGCGGATGTGCGCAGCGAGGTGAAGGCACTTCTCGAAGGGCTCAAATCCAACCGCGACAGATTTGACTATGACCTGCGCGAAATCAACGTGGTGCTGCCCAGCATGACAGACCGCAACGCGCCCATTGTGCAGACCGTTGCAAACGAGATCGAGAAGGTTCTGGGCAAGCCCGCAGAATTCGTAGCCTCACCCGGCACCTATGATCAAAAGCACATCGACAGAATCGGCAAACTGAAGAACTGCATCGCCTATGGTCCGGGAATACTGGAACTGGCACACAAACCCGACGAATATGTCGGCGTGAACGATATGCTGGACAGTGCGCAGATTATGGCAGGGGCGCTGTCCAAGATATTAAAGGCCTAGCGCGCCCAAAATCAGAGGCTCTCCTTCACCGAACATCGCGTCCGATGAAATCCAAGCGATTGAAATTCTGGGCAAACCCTTGGGCCGGGCTCCATCGTACCTTTGCATCAGAACCGCGTAAAATGGTGAGCCGTGATGGGTTCGAACCCTCGACCTACTGATTAAAAGTCAGTTGCTCTACCAACTGAGCTAACGGCCCACTGGGGGGCTACTTAGAAAGGCGCGCCGGTGTGGTCAAGCCCCAAATGTCGCTCACTGCTGGATAACTTGTCTGCCTTGGCCTATATCGCCGCCATGACCACCAACGACTCATCATTTTTGCCCTTCATGAAGATGCACGGGCTGGGAAACGACTTTGTTGTCGTTGACGAACGGGGAATCAGCCCGCGCGTTGACGCGGCTTTGGCCATAGCGATCGCCGACCGGCATCGTGGGGTCGGTTTTGATCAGCTTGCGGTCCTGTCAGAGACGGCGGACGCTGATGTGCGGCTGGTGTTTTGGAACAGCGATGGCTCGCAGGCGGGGGCGTGCGGCAATGCGACGCGCTGCATTGCAAGGCATATGATGGATCAAACAGGCGCCACTACGCTGACACTGCAAACCGAGCGCGGCATTTTGCAGGCCCAAGACGCAGGGGGTGGCCTGACCTCAGTTAACATGGGGCAACCACAGTTGGACTGGCAGGATGTGCCGCTTGCCCGGGCAATGGACACGCTGGAACTGCCCATTGATGGCGCACCAACCGCGACAGGCATGGGCAATCCGCACTGTACGTTCTTTGTCTCGGATGCCGAGGCGATTGATCTGGCAGCCAAAGGTGCGGCAATCGAACACCATCCGCTTTATCCAGAACGCACCAACGTGCAATTTGCCAGCCTTGCCGGACCCGATCGCCTGCGTATGCGTGTCTGGGAAAGGGGCGCGGGAATCACACTTGCCTCGGGCTCTTCCTCTTGTGCAACTGCGGTTGCCGCCGCGCGCCGTGGATTGACCGGGCGTGACGTGACCATCGATCTTGATGGCGGGACATTGCAGATCAGCTGGCGCGATGACGGTGTCTGGATGACGGGACCGACAGCGCATGTCTTTGACGGGCAGTGGCGGCTGACATGACCAAGACTGCACCGATCTTTTCCAATCACGGTTGTCGCCTGAACGCTTATGAAACCGAGGCGATGAAGGAACTGGCGACCGCCGCCGGTGTCGACAATGCAATTGTTGTGAATACCTGCGCTGTCACCTCGGAGGCTGTGCGCAAGGCGCGTCAGGATATCCGCAAACTGCGCCGCGATCATCCTGATGCGAAGCTGATTGTGACCGGCTGTGCGGCGCAGACCGAACCGGATACTTTCGCCAAGATGGACGAGGTCGACGTCGTCCTTGGCAATATCGAAAAGATGAACCCGGCCACTTGGGCTGGCATGGCCCCTGATCTGATCGGCAAGACCGAGCCTGTGCAGGTCGATGACATCATGTCTGTGACTGAAACAGCCGGACATTTGATTGACGGTTTCGGCACACGCAGCCGCGCCTATGTGCAGGTGCAAAACGGCTGCGATCACCGATGCACCTTTTGCATTATTCCTTACGGCCGCGGCAATTCACGTTCGGTTCCCGCTGGCGTGGTGGTCGATCAGATCAAGCGTCTGGTGGATACCGGATATAACGAAGTCGTTCTGACGGGCGTTGACCTGACAAGCTGGGGTGCTGACCTGCCTGCCACACCAAAGCTCGGCGATCTGGTGATGCGTATTCTTAAGCTGGTGCCGGACCTGCCGCGCCTGCGGATCAGTTCGATTGATAGCATCGAAGTCGATGAAAACCTGCTGTGCGCCATCGCAACCGAGCCGCGCCTGATGCCGCACCTGCATCTTTCGCTGCAACATGGCGACGATATGATTCTGAAACGGATGAAGCGCCGCCACCTGCGCGATGACGCCATCGCCTTTTGCCAAGAGGCCCGCAAACTGCGCCCGGACATGACCTATGGCGCTGATATTATCGCCGGGTTCCCAACCGAGACAGATGCCATGTTTGCAAACTCGCTTGCGCTGGTTGCAGAATGTGACCTGACCTGGCTACACGTGTTCCCCTATTCCCCACGCCCCGGCACGCCCGCTGCCCGGATGCCGCAGGTGAATGGCAAGGTGATCAAAGAACGCGCCGCAGCCTTGCGTGCCGCAGGCACGGCACAAGTGGACCTGCACCTGAAGGCACAGGCCGGCAAGACCCACCATGTCTTGATGGAAAATGCGCGCATGGGCCGGACAGAACAGTTCACCGAAGTTTTGTTCAATGCAGACCAGCCCGAAAGCCAGATCGTGCGGGCGCAGATCACCGGCTTTGCGGGTCATCAATTGACGGCCTAAGGTAAGACGATGACCCTTCCGATCTTATGGACATTCCGACGCTGCCCTTACGCCATGCGCGCGCGACTGGCGATCCAGTCCAGCGGGCAGCAAGTTGCACTGCGAGAAATCCTGCTCAAAGACAAACCGGCGCCTTTCCTTGCAGCCTCGCCCAAGGGCACCGTACCTGTTGTGCAGAATGGCGACACGGTGATCGACGAAAGCCGCGATGTGATGCTTTGGGCACTGGGCCGCAACGACCCCGAAGGTTGGCTGGATATGCCCCCAGAGGGTTCCGCCCTGATCGACACCTGTGATGGGCCGTTCAAAACGGCTCTGGATCACACGAAATATGCGGTGCGTTTTCCTGACAAGGATGAATCCACGGAACGGGCCAAGGCGATGGTGTTCTTGGAAGGCTTGAATGATCGACTGGCACAAAGTCCTTTCTTGATGGGCCCCAAGCGCACCTTGGCCGATATGGCGATCCTGCCCTTTGTGCGCCAGTTCGCCAACACAGATCGCGCATGGTTTGATGCCCAAGGGCTTGTGCCGCTGGCACAGTGGCTGGATGATTTTCTGGCCTCACAGCGGTTCCGCAGTGTCATGTCCAAATATCCGCCTTGGCAAAACGGGCAGGATCAGGTCTTGTTTCCTTAAATCCAGATAAGGACTGTTGACATGCAATTGCTCGTCTCGCCCGCCTCACCTTTTGTACGCAAAGTCCGTGTGTTGATCCGCGAAGCAAAGCTGATGGATACAGTTGAAGAGATAGACGTCAGCACGACCCCAATGAATTCAGCGCCCGACGTGGTCGCTGCGAACCCGATCGGCAAAATTCCTGCTTTGATCCGCGCAGATGGGCCCGGCATCTACGACAGTCGCGTCATCACGCGCTTTCTGGACGATCTGGCCGGCACAGACCTCTATCCACAAAGCCGTATCTGGGAGATATTGACGCTTGAGGCTACGGCGGACGGTATTATGGATGCAGCGGTATCAATGACCTATGAGGCGCGACTGCGCCCCCAAGAAAAGCAATCGTCCGAGTGGATCGAGGCCCAATGGGCCAAAGCCGCGCGCGGTATTGCCGCAGTCAATAGCCGCTGGATGAGCCATCTCACCGGGCCGCTGAATATTGGTCAAATCGCCATGGCCTGCGCGCTGTCTTACGTCGACCTGCGACATGATGATCGCGGCTGGCGCAACGGAAATGAGGCCTTGGCCAATTGGCATGCGGATTTTGCAGCCCGTGACAGCATGGTCGCGACAAAACCGGCTTAGGCCGTTTTAGAAGTTGAAGCTGACGCCAAAGTTGATTGCGTTGGTGACGATATCGGTTTCCAACGTGCCACCACTTTCGAGGTCTGCGGTGTTGGATGAAAACGTGCCTTTGTATTCACCAAAAACCGACCATTGGTCGTTAATTGGCAAAGACGCACCCGCAATCCAGGTCGCCGCAGGGCCTGTCAGCTGATAGCCGAATGTTTCGGATTCGCCATTTGTCACCTCGACATGCGGCAAAGCGATACCAACACCACCACCAACGTAAGGTGTCACATCACCAATCACATCAGTCCACCGGCGATAAGCATTGATCGTTAGCGTGTTCAGGCCGTCCGTAAATTCGAGCACCTGATAACCGTCGGGCAACCCACCACTTGGATACACCTTGTTATGGGCAAAATCCACGCCGTAGCCGAAAGTCGTCGAATTCCAACGCGTTGCGCGAATGCCGTAGTAGGGTGGCGCTTCGAATGACCGGCCCTCCCAGTCTTGATTAAAGTCCTCATCACCGATCAACGGATCACGAATCGAAATATCTGACGCCGGGGCAGACTGGACCCCGCCATAAAAGCTGAGCTGGACTTCCGCTGTCGCAAATGCGGGGGCAATCATTAAGCTGATGCACAGAGCAGAAACACGTTTCATGTCAAGAATTCCAAATTGAGTGACAGGTATCGTGGGTAGACTCGTGACACACTGCTGACAACAAAACATTAATCCGAAATATATCACGGTTTTGCGATTGTGGCGCACCAGACACAACTATTCGTCTTTTAAAGAGAAAATCCGCCGAGAGTTGCACCCGATCAGCGGTTTTCTGTCACAGCGCCGCAACGACGGCCGCTTTTCGATCCAATCTGAATGGCGGCGATTCTCTTCTCGGGATTAATCAAGTGTTGTGCATTGACGTCTTACTGATGCGGCAAGTGGCCCTGTGCGCGATTGTCCGCTGGACCTTGAAGGGTTTGCTGTTTAAACAGCGGCCAAATTGACTGTTGGTAACTTCGGTCTAATTTTCGTGCGGGCAGATACGCCCATCAAAAGAATCGGAGATGCATCCCGTGTCACATGCAGATGATCATCAGGGCACACGCCGCGACTTTCTTTACTACGCAACCGCCGGTGCGGGTGTTGTTGTATCGGGCGCCGCGGTCTGGCCACTGGTAAACCAGATGAACCCTTCGGCGGATGTTTTGGCGCTCGCCTCTATCCGCGTTGATATCAGCGCCGTTGATCCGGGCACACAAATTACTGTGCTCTGGCAGGGTAAGCCGGTCTTTATCCGGGCCCGGACAGAAGAAGAAATCGCAGAATCGCGCGCCGTTGATTTGAACGACCTGCCAGATGCCGAAGCCAACAACGAAAACCTTGGCGAAAACATCCCGGCAACCGATGAAAACCGCGCACTGAGCGAAGATGGCCAGTGGCTGGTTCAAATGGGCGTCTGTACGCACCTTGGCTGTGTGCCTTTGGGCGAAGCGGGTGACTTTGGCGGATGGTTCTGCCCTTGCCACGGTTCGCACTATGACAAGGCTGGCCGGATCCGCCGTGGCCCTGCGCCGCGCAACCTGCCGGTTCCTATTGCGTCCTTCGTGGACGAAACAACTATTCAACTGGGTTAAGGAGAGAAAGCCATGAGCGGAATTCCCCACGACCATTACGAGCCGGGCACAAAAGGCGAAAAGTGGCTTCACACGCGCCTGCCAATTGTTGGCTTGATTTATGACACATTGATGCTTCCCACACCCAAGAACCTGAACTGGATGTGGATCTGGGGCATTGTTCTTGTTTTCACACTGGTCCTGCAGATTGTTACCGGTATCGTTCTGGTGATGCACTATGTGCCGCACGTCGATATGGCGTTCCAATCGGTTGAGCACATCATGCGCAACGTGAATGGCGGCCATATGATCCGGTACTTCCACATGAACGGCGCGTCGTTGTTCTTTGTGGCTGTTTACGCGCACATTTTCCGTTCGCTCTACTACGGCTCATACAAATCTCCACGCGAGGTGACATGGATCGTGGGCATGCTGATGTATGTTCTGATGATGGGCACAGCCTTTATGGGTTACGTGCTGCCATGGGGCCAGATGTCGTTCCACGGTACCGCCGTTATCACAGGCCTTTTCGGTGCGATCCCATTCGTGGGCGAATCGGTACAGGTTTGGCTGCTGGGTACGCCGAACGGGTCCATCGGACAGCCTGCGCTAAACCGCTTCTTCTCACTGCACTACCTGCTGCCATTCATCCTGCTTGGCCTGACAATCGTGCACGTCTGGGCGTTCCACACGACTGGCAACAACAACCCGACCGGTGTTGAAGTGCGTCGGACATCGAAGGAAGACGCCGAGAAGGACACGCTTCCTTTCTGGCCCTACTTCGTGATCAAGGACCTGTTCGCGCTGGCAGTCATCTTGGCGGTCTTCGTTGCGGTGGTTGGTTTCATGCCAAACTACCTTGGCCACCCTGATAACTACATCCCGGCGAACCCGCTGGTCACACCATCGCACATCGTGCCGGAGTGGTACTTCCTGCCGTTCTACGCCATTCTGCGTGCCTTTGATGGTGAAGTTTGGCTGGTTATCGCAGTGAACTGGATCACATTCGGCATCGTTGACGCCAAGTTCTTTGGTGTAATCGCGATGTTCGGTGCGATCGTTGTGATGGCATTGGCACCTTGGCTGGATACATCCTCAGTACGCTCCGGCCGCTACCGCCCCATGTTCAAGTGGTGGTTCTGGCTCTTTGCCGTGAACTTTATGCTGCTGATGTGGGTGGGTGCCCGTCCGGCGGAAGGGATATATCCGTACATCGCTTTGATTGGTGCGACCTACTGGTTTGCTTACTTCCTCGTGATCCTGCCGCTCTTGGGCGTGATCGAGAAGCCAACAACACCACCGGCCACGATCGAAGAAGACTTCAATGCGCACTACGCGCCGAAAGGTGACGGCGCCAAGCCTGTCGCCACACCGGCCGAGTGAGAAAGGACCAAGACTGATGTTCCGTAAATTCACACTCACAGCCGTTGCGGCACTGGCGCTGGGAACAGCGCCAGCCATCGCAGCCGAAGTGGAAGTCGAAATCACCGATTTTGCATTTCCATTCGAAGGCCCGTTCGGCAGCTTTGACCAAATGCAATTGCAGCGCGGCCTACAGGTCTACACCGAGATCTGCGCGGCCTGTCACGGTCTTGAACTGGTGTCATTCCGTAACCTGCATGACGAAGGCGGGCCTGCCCTGCCTGAAGAACAGATGCGCGCCTACGCCGAGTTCTATGAAGTCTTTGACCAAGCCCTCTTTGATGGTGAAGGTGACTTCCGCACGGCAACGCCTGCTGATCGCTTTCCTGGGTCCAGCCTGTCCACCGCACCTGACCTGAGCCTGATGGCGAAGGCCCGCGCTGGCTTTCATGGCCCATATGGTACCGGGATCAGCCAATTCGTAAACGGCATGGGCGGCGCGGAATACATCGCGTCACTGATGACCGGCTACCACGAAGAGCCAGAATGCGCGCTGGAAGGCGAGCCGATGGACGGCTACTACAACGCGTCTTTTGCGGCGGGTGGTTTTCCTGAAAGCTGCATCGACGAACATGGTCATCACATGGTTCCCGGCAGCTGGATTGCTATGGCACCACCGCTTTATGGCGATGATGTTGACTATGCCGATGGCCACTCGACCGAGCTGGAAGAAGTTGCACAGGACGTGGCTGCTTTCCTGATGTGGACAGCAGAGCCCAAACTGGTAGCACGCAAAGAAGCTGGTCTGACCGGCGTTCTGTTCCTGACAGTGCTGTCAGTGTTGCTCTACCTGACCAACAAACGCCTTTGGGCGCCGCACAAGAAAAAAGACTAGGTCAAACCACCCGACCTGCCAGCGAAGCGGAAGACAATTCCGCTTCGCAAAACCATCGCTTTAGGCTGACTGCCCAGCAACACGCTAGACTGGCGATCACGAATTCGGCGCAATGCCGATCTCTTCCCATACTTACCTAGACATCAATATCGTTCGCCAAGCAGGTTGTAGCGAACAGGCGTGCCATCAGCAAAAGTACGCCCTGACACCGACCGCACCAAGTTGCAGATGTTGTCCGGCAACAAGCTGTTTTATGGGCACTCTAAGACACGTCATGTTCCATCCGATCTGGGAGCGCAATCGCAGCACCGCTTGCGCCTTTCCAGCGCGAAGGGCTTGATTTGGCGGAACGTTAAGACAACAGTGTGAACACCAACTGGGGGAATACTATGCATATTATCAAAAAGATCGCTGCGACCACCGCGATCACCTTCTGCGCTGGCGCTGCATTGGCCCAGGACAGCATCACCGTTGCGATCCAACTAGAGCCGCCAAACCTTGACCCAACGGGCGGTGCCGCACAGGCGATTGATAGTGTGCTTTACGCAAATGTGTTCGAGGGTCTCACTCGGTTTGATTCCGATGGCGCAGTTATTCGCGGATTGGCGCAAAGCTGGGATATCTCGAACGACGGGTTGGTCTACACCTTTAATCTGGCGGACGGGGTCACCTTCCACGACGGTACCACAATGGACGCCGAAGACGTCAAATTCAGCCTTGATCGCGCCCGGGCCGAGGATAGCACGAACGCCCAAAAGGGCCTTTTTGCGGGGATCACCGATGTTACGGTGGTTGATCCCTTGACCGTGCAGGTCACCTTAGATCAACCAAACGGCAGTTTTCTGTTCAATATGGCGTGGGGCGATGCTGTGATTGTGGCCCCTGAGAGCATCGAAAACATCGCCTCCAACCCTATCGGCACCGGCCCGTTCACCTTTACCGATTGGGTCCAAGGCGACCGCTTGGAACTGACGCGCAACCCAGACTATTGGGGGCCTGCGCCCGCATTGGAAAGCGCCACTTTCCGCTTCATTGCAGACCCGACCGCAGCCTTTGCTGCCGTAATGGCCGAAGATGTGGATGCTTTCATCGGGTTCCCAGCGCCCGAGAACCTGCCACAGTTTGAGGCTGACCCCCGTTTTCAGGTTCTTGTCGGAAATACCGAGGGCGAAACAATCCTATCCACCAACAACATGATGCCCCCGTTCGATGATGTACGCGTGCGCAAGGCCGTTGCCCATGCAATTGACCGGCAAGCCATCATCGATGGGGCCATGTTCGGGCTAGGCACACCGATTGGCACGCACTTCGCACCACATAACCCTGACTATGTCGACTTGCTGGCCAATTCACAGCATGATCCCGATCTGGCCCGCGCACTGCTGGCCGAGGCTGGCTTTGCGGATGGTTTCACAACAACGCTCAAGCTACCGCCACCCTCTTATGCGCGGCGCGGCGGCGAGATTATCGCTAGCCAGTTGCGCGCGGTCGGGATCGAGACCGAGATTACAAATCTTGAATGGGCACAGTGGATCGAAGAAGTCTTCACCAACAAAGATTTTGGCCTGTCCATCGTCAGTCATACCGAACCAATGGATATCGGCATCTACGCCAATCCGGAGTATTATTTCCAATACGACAATCCGGCGTTTCAGGCCCTGATGGAGACGCTGAACGCCACAACAGACCCTGCCACCCGCAGTGACCTGTTGGCACAGGCACAGACCATCATTTCTGAAGACTACGTGAACGGCTATCTGTTCGAACTGGCCGTTGCGACCGTCGCCAAGGCCAATATCGAAGGCCTCTGGGTGAACCAGCCGACAGCCGCAGTCGACTTAACTGGCGTCAGCTGGAGCAACTAACGTCATGCCCCCCGTGATACCTTTACGGGGGGCGCATACTCAGGCCGCGCGGGCCGCAACGCCATTGAGATCAACCAAAGCCTTTGCAGCTTGTGCGGCCTCTGCACCCTTTTGCACGAAATGTTCACGAAAGATCGCCAGGTGATGATCAGTTTCCTGAAACTGATGTGGGGTCAGACTGACCGACAGCACAGGCACCTGTGTATCCAGCCCCACGCGCATCAGCCCATCGACCACAGCGCTGGCAACAAAATCGTGCCGGTAGATACCACCGTCCACCACAAGTGCCGCACAGGCAATCGCGTCGAATTTGCCGCTCAAGGCCAGCTTTTGGGCCAGCATCGGCATCTCAAATGCACCGGGCACGTCATAGACAGTAACCTGTTCGGCGGGTATTTCGCTCAAAAATCCATCAAGCGCACGATCTACGATATCGGCATGCCAATTGGCCTTGATGAATGCAAACTGGGGAAGTGTCATATTGTGATCTCCTTATGGCTTCGACACATCACCCAAGGCATCACACGCAGCATCATGCACCTGCCAGGTACACAGCACTCCGCATTCTCTTTCATCCGGACTATGACCGTCGGCTCAGGCATCACACCTGATCTGCTGACCCTTTCTTGCGAAAGGCGCTCGCGGGCTCGTGATTTTACCACATACCGCCGGTGGGGAATTTCACCCCGCCCTGAGAATGGGACCGTTTTGCCAGCCTGCCCTTTCATGAGCAAGAGGACATTCGCGTGATCCGTTACGTTCTTGGCCGCCTGACCTCATTGATTGTCAGCCTCATCGTTGCCTCTATCGTCATTTTTGCGGTGATCGAAGTTATTCCCGGTGATCCGGCAGCCTTTATGCTGGGTGTGAATGCGCGGCCCGATACGATTGCGGCACTGCGGGCAGAAATGGGCCTCGATCAACCGCTGATCACCCGCTATCTGGCTTGGGTCACAGGGTTGCTGCAGGGCGATTTCGGTCAGTCATGGACATATAAAACGCCTGTAGCTGACCTGATCAATGATCGCATTTGGGTCTCTCTGCCACTTGCGGTCTACGCGCTGATCCTGTCCACGCTCATCGCCTTTCCTGCTGGCATTTATGCCGCCAGCCGTCGTGGTGACGCGGGCGACGTGACCATCATGGGGGCCACACAGCTGGGCGTCGCGATCCCGAATTTCTGGTTTGCCATGATCCTTGTATTGATCTTTGCGATCAACCTGCGCTGGTTCTCGGCCGGTGGGTTTCCGGGCTGGGGTGATCCGCTGCAAGCGATCAAGGCGCTCACATTGCCCGCAATCGCGCTGGCCCTGCCACAAGCGGCAATTTTGGCGCGGGTCATGCGGTCTTCGCTATTGGATATGCTGGGCGAAGATTTCATCCGTACCGCCCGCGCCAAGGGCCTCAGCCGCCGCCAAGCACTCTGGCGGCATGCAGTACGCAATGCATTGATCCCTGTGCTCACGATCATTGGCCTGCAATTTTCCTTTCTGCTCGCTGGGGGGATCATTATTGAACAGGTGTTCTTTCTGCCCGGCCTTGGTCGGCTGATTTTTCAGTCGATCAGCGCGCGGGACCTGATCGTAGTGGAAAGCGTGGTGATGCTGCTGGTCTTTACCGTGATCGTCGTCAACTTTCTTGTCGATCTGGCCTATGCCGCCGTCGATCCACGATTGAGGACGAAAGCATGAGCCGCAATCTGATTATTGGCAGCCTGCTGACCGCTTTGTTTATCTTGCTTGCTGCGGTGTCTTTTGTCTGGACGCCTGCGGATATCGAAACGCTCGACATTCAGGCGCGTCTGCAAACGCCCAACGCAACCCACCTGCTGGGTACTGATCATTTTGGGCGCGATATCCTGTCGATGATTATGATGGGCGCTCGCACCTCGATTGCGGTTGCCCTTGTTGCAGTTGGTATCGGCATGGCCATCGGTATTCCGCTGGGCCTGTTGGCGGCTGCCCGACACGGATCGCTGCTGGATGAGTTGATCATGCGAGGCAACGACCTTGTCTTTGCTTTCCCGTCGCTGGTCATCGCGATCTTGATTACAGCTGTTTTCGGTGCCTCGGCCGTCAACGCAATCATTGCGATTGGCATCTTCAACATCCCTGTTTTCGCCCGCCTGACGCGCGGTGCTGCCCTGCCCTTGTGGGAACGTGATTTCATCCTTGCCGCCCGTGTGTCCGGCAAATCGGCGACCCGTATCTCGGTTGAGCATATCCTGCCCAACATCATCAACCTGATGATTGTGCAAGGGACGATCCAGTTCAGCCTTGGCATTCTGGCTGAAGCCGCCTTGTCCTACATCGGCCTTGGCGCACAACCACCCACCGCAAGCTGGGGGCGTATGCTGGCCGACGCGCAAACGTTGGTTAGCATCGCGCCGCATACCGCCTTGGTGCCCGGTTTCGCGATCTTGCTGATGGTGCTGGGCCTGAACCTGATGGGGGACGGGCTGCGCGACTGGCTTGATCCGCGCATCCGTGTGGTGCGCACATGAGCCTGCTTGCGATCAATGACCTGTCGCTATCGATCGGTGACACCCCGATCCTGCATGATATCGACCTGACGATGCAGGCGGGCGAGATTGTGGCGATCACGGGTGAAAGCGGATCGGGCAAATCCATGACCGCGCTGGCTATCATGGGGCTATTGCCGCATGGCGCAAAGCCCAGCGGCAATATCGTTCTTGATGGCGCGGACATTCTGCAAACATCGGAACCGGATCTCTGCCGGATGCGCGGCAACACGATGGGTATGGTCTTTCAAGAACCGATGACAGCACTGAACCCGGTACAGACGATCGGCGATCAAGTGGCCGAGACTATTCTGATCCATGAAAAGACCACCAAAGCAGAGGCCCATCAGCGCGCTGCCGCGATGTTAGAGCGGGTCGGCCTTACGGTATCACCGAAACGCTATCCGCACGAACTGTCGGGTGGCCAGCGGCAGCGTGTGGTCATCGCAATGGCGATTGTCCTGCGACCCAAGCTGCTTATCGCGGATGAGCCAACCACTGCACTGGATGTCACGACACAGGCCCGCATTTTGGACCTGCTGCGTGACCTTGTGCGCGAATTTGACATGGGGCTGCTGATTATCACCCATGATCTGGCGGTTGTCGCCGACATCGCGGACAAGATCGTGGTGATGCAGTCTGGCCGAGTGGTTGAAGCAGGCACAACGGCACACCTGCTGACCCATATGCAGCACCCCTATACGAAGTCTTTGTTCGAGGCGTCGCGTCATGCCGTATCCTTGCCTGACACAATCCAATCGGCACCGATGCTGAATGTCCAGAACATCAACCGCGACTACCCGATTGCACGCCAGACCCTACTGGGCCCACGGCCCATGTTCCGTGCCCTGCACGACATCAGTTTCCAGATCAACCAAGGCGAACGAGTCGGGCTTGTCGGCGAAAGCGGATGCGGAAAATCGACACTAACACGGGCTATTCTGGGGTTAGAGGACGTACAGGGCGGGCAGATCACCCTTGACGGGGACCCTGTCTTTACCGGCAAACACCCCAATTTGGCGGTCCGTCGCAAAATGCAGGTCGTGTTTCAGGATCCTTACAGCAGCTTCAACCCGCGCCACCGCGTGGATCGCTTGATCACCGAGCCATTTCACCTGCTCAAGCAGCCTCCAAAGGGGCAGGCCCGCCAAGACGCGGTTGCAAAGGCGCTTGTGGATGTCGGGTTGTCCCCTGATGACGCAAACAAATACATACATGAGTTTTCAGGCGGTCAACGCCAACGCATCGCCATCGCCCGCGCGCTGATTATCGCACCTGAATTGATCATCTTTGATGAAGCCGTGTCCGCCTTGGATGTCTCGGTGCGTGCCCAAATCCTTGATCTGATCGCCGCACTTTGCCGCAAACGCCCATTGGCGTATCTTTTCATCAGTCATGACCTGTCTGTCGTGCGCAGGGTGACAGACCGTGTGATGGTGATGCAGGCCGGAAAAATCGTCGAACAAGGTGAAACAGAGACTGTTTTCAGTAATCCGCAGCATCGCTACACCCAAACATTGATCGCGGCAGCACCGCGTTTGCCGGATCTGGGCATGGCGGTGTGAGACAGGGATTGCTACGCTTTACGAAAATAAGGGAGAGACAATGCGGCTAGCGGGGAAAACAGCTATCGTAACAGGTGGCGGCTCAGGCTTCGGGGCAGGCATCGCCCGCAAATTTGCAGCTGAAGGGGCGCAGGTTTTCGTGGTGGATATCAATCTGGAAGGTGCTGCGGCCATCGCCCATGAAATCGGCGGCATGGCCATAGAATGTGACGTCTCTAGTGCTGAATCAGTGTCTAACCTTGCCGAACAGGTTCTTTCCAAAGGGCTGTTGGACATTCTGGTCAATAACGCTGGCATCACCCATTTGCCGGGCCCGTTGGAGGACATTAGCGAAGAGGATTTTGACCGCGTCACCAAAGTGAACATGAAATCTGTGTACCTCACCGCGCGCGCCTTTGTACCGCATTTCAAGGACCGCCGCACAGGTGCGATCCTGAATGTGGCCTCGACTGCAGGTGTATCACCCCGACCCCGATTGAATTGGTACAATGCATCCAAGGGCTGGATGATCACGGCAACCAAAACCATGGCAGTTGAGCTTGCACCAGATGGCATCCGCGTAAATGCGATCAATCCAGTTGCTGGCGATACCCCTTTGCTAAAGTCCTTCATGGGTGAAGACACGCCTGAAATGCGTGCCAAGTTCCTGTCCACGATACCTATGGGGCGCTTTTCAACACCCGAGGACATGGGAAACGCGGCTTGTTTTCTGTGCTCGGATGAAGCCAGCATGATCACAGGGGTCGCAATGGAGGTTGACGGTGGGCGGTGTATCTAAAGGCAAACGCAATCTGATTACGGATGTTGCCGGTCTCATGGTTGGCAACGCGCAAGATGATGCCATCAAGACAGGCACAACAGTCTTGGTCGCAGATAAACCTTTTACGGCAAGCGTTCATGTCATGGGCGGTGCGCCGGGCACCAAGGAAACCGACCTGCTTGCCCCTGACAAGACAGTCACACAGATTGATGCGCTTGTGCTGTCTGGCGGCTCGGCCTTTGGGCTTGATGCCTGCTCAGGCGTGATGGACGGGCTGCGTGCGATGGGACGGGGGTTTGCTATAGGAGACATGCGTATCCCCATCGTCCCCGGCGCGATTGTGTTTGATCTGATCAATGGGGGAAACAAGGATTGGGATGAAAACCCCTATCGCGCGCTGGGACGACAGGCGCTTGAGAATGCGCGGGCTGATTTCGCAACAGGCACATCAGGTGCCGGCACGGGCGCAATGGCGGCCATGCAAAAGGGTGGGCTCGGGTCTGCGTCGCTCACTTTGCCTGATGGCACGACGGTCGGTGCGCTGGTTGTTGTAAACGCTTTGGGCAGCGTCACGACACCGGGTGACACCCATTTCTGGGCAGCTCCTTTTGAACTCGGTGCAGAGTTCGGTGGCAAAGGCCCGGACCTCACCACCGGGCACGTCAGCCCCCAAGCATCGCGCAAAGAGCAGGCGATGAAGCAACAGGCAGCCGCTGGCGCCAACACAACCATCGCCATTGTCGCCACAGATGCACCGCTGAGCAAAACGCAATGCCATAGGCTTGCCGTGACCGCACATGATGGCATGGCGCGCGCCATTGTGCCGTCACACACGCCGCTGGATGGGGATCTGGTGTTCGGGGTCGCAACCGGCGAAGGACCTTTCGTTGACCAAACCCGCTTCCGTGATATCGCGGCAGCCGGTGCCGTGTGTCTTAGCCGTGCCATTGCGCGCGGCGTCTATGACGCCACCGCAGCACAAGGCGATATCATCCCGACTTATCGCAGCCTGAACGGGCTGGACTAGGGCGCGAAGGCTCCGTCGTACATATCCGCTGGAATATCCCCACCGGTTGCGACGACCGCCCCCAGCCGCCCCAATTCATCAGCACATTTTGCGCCTGCCCCATTCCCTGCAGTCAATGCAATGATGTGGTCGGTCTGCGCATAGATGAACGGGTTGCCATTGGGCGAAAACGACGTGGCGCAACTGTCATATGAGATCGAGCGATACCTGAGCCCAGGCATCAGGCCGATCAGGATATCGGCAATCGCAGCCCCGGTCACCGGGTCGCCTCCACCACGGAACCAATCGATCATTTCGGCATTCGAGCGCAATTCAATATCCACCGCGTCGCCACCGATTTTGATATAGGTCCTGCCATCGGGGTAAAGCACAGGCGGCAAGATATAGGGGTCTTCGGGTCGGTCAGGCGGCATATAGATCACTGAAGGCATTTTGGCCAAACGTGCGGCTTCGGCTTCATCCAGTTCAAAAAAGGCGATGGTGCGCGCATAGACCCGCATCGGAATGGGATCCGGCAAAAGCCCTTCCGCTTTTGAAAATGCGCCACAGGCCACGATGACCTTTTCAGCAGTCAAAACAGACCCTCCGGCACAATGGACCTGAGCGGCATTTTTTGCGTCATCAATGCGTAGGGCTGTGTCACGATAGAGCACAGCACCCGCTTTTGTTGCGGCCGTGATCTCGGCTTTTACGTGCAGGCGGGGATTGATCCATCCGGCATCATGGTCTTCGTAAAGCGCCAATATGCCATCAGGAAAGGAAAACTCGGGAAACCGTGCTGCCAGGTCACTGCCCCGCAGCGGCAAATGCGGCACATTATTTGCCAGCGCATTGCGCTGCGCGTTCAGAACAAATTCACGCCGTTCGCCAACTTCGGTGCCTGCGATGATCGCACCAGCGGGGGAATAGAACGACTGCTCACCTTTTGAGGCAATCTCCGGGTAGCGTTTGATGGCCTCTTGTGAAAGCCGCGCCCAATTCTTGCGGGTATCAATCTTGCGCGTGATCCGCGCCTGATCATAGTGGCTGGCAAAAACACCGGTATGGTCCGCTTTCACGTCAGGCTCTGGCGGGCCAACCAAAGCTGTTTTCACCCCCATCTCGGCCAGATGGCGCGCGGCTGCGCTCCCCATTGGGCCTGCGCCAACGACGATCACGTCAAAGCTGTGTTCAGTCATGCAAATCCCCAGATCATGCTGTAGCCAAAGAAAACGGGCGCCAGTGTCACCGACGCCCGCCTTTATTTTATTGATGCCGGATCAATTCAGCGCAGCATCTGTGATAACGCTGGTCCAAGCACCCTCGGGCTGCTGGGAAATGACCGGATCTGAGCCGCCAGCAAGCAGTGTATCCACAGTGCGCTGGAAATCTGCCGGATCAAGCGACCCATCGGACCCCGCGGTCAGTTTGGCAATCTCGCCCATCATGCGGACCTGTGCGGCCTCGGACTGCGCACCGGTTTCATCGTTGTCCAAGACAATTCCAGCGGCTTCCGCAGGGTTTTCTTCGGCCCACTTCCAGCCCTTCATGGATGCACGCACAAAACGCACCATTTTGTCGACAAAGACTGGGTCTTCGAGGTTCTCTTCCAGCGCATAGATGCCGTCTTCCAACGTCGCGACGCCTTGGTCTTCATACTTGAAGGTGATCAGCTCATCCTCGGACACACCCGCATCCAGCACCTGACCGTATTCGTTATAGGTCATCGTGGAAATGCAGTCAGCTTCGCGGTTCAACAGCGGATCAACGTTGAAACCTTGCTTCAGCACGGTCACGCCGTCTTCACCACCATCAGTGGGAATACCGGCCTGGCTCATCCAGCTGAGGAAGGGGTATTCATTGCCGAAGAACCAAACGCCGATTGTCTTGCCGCGGAAATCCTCGACCGTTTCAATGCCGGTGTCTTTCCAGCAGGTCAGCATCAGCCCGGAAGTCTTGAACGGCTGCGCGATGTTTACGACCGGCAGGCCCTTTTCACGCGCCGCCAAAGCGGAAGGCATCCAGTTCAGCATCACATCGGCACCGCCGCCTGCAAGCACCTGCGGGGGTGCAATATCAGGGCCACCAGGCAGGATTGTGACGTTCAGACCCTCTTCTTCATAGTATCCCTGATCCAACGCGACGTAGTAGCCCGCGAACTGGGATTGCGTGACCCACTGCAATTGCAGCGTCACATCATTGGCGTGGGCCTCTGCATGCGCCATGCTCCCCATTCCGGCAGCCAGCGCCGCCGCCATCATTAACTTCTTCATTTTGACCTCCTAGTCAGTTGTTTCGCCCTCTTGTCGGGGCTCAATTATTTGCGTTGCGATGGGTGCCAAAAGGTCACCCGCCCCTCAATCCATGCCATCAGACCATAGAACGCGCTTCCGGCAAGCGCAGCGACAACAATCTCGGCCCACACCATATCAAGCGCAAGCTGGCCGACAGAGGTTGAAATGCGAAAGCCCATCCCGACAGTCGGAGAGCCGAAAAATTCAGCAACAATCGCGCCAATCAGCGCCAAAGTGGTCGCAATTTTAAGCCCATTAAAGATAAACGGCATGGCGGCAGGCAGGCGCAGCTTGAACAGTGTCGGCCAATATCCGGCCCCATAGGTGCGCATCAGGTCACGTTGCATCGCCGTGGTGTCGCGCAAACCGGCAACTGTATTCACAAGGATGGGAAAGAAAACCATCACCGCGACGACAGCCGCTTTGGACTGCCAGTCGCTGCCCAACCAGCGCACAAAGATAGGCGCGGTGCCAACAATGGGCAGGGCCGCCATAAAGCCACCAACAGGCAAAATGCCCCGCGTCAGAAATTCAGATCGGTCTGCCAGAATTGCGACGACAAACGCCGCCAGCATGCCGATGATGTAGCCAGTCATTGCGCCTTTGATAATGGTCTGTTCAAAGTCCGCCCAAAGTGTCGGCAGTTCACCGGCAAATCGGCTGGCAATCATTGTCGGCGGCGGCAGGATCACCGGGCTCACCTCCAGCAACCGCACCAGCAGCTCCCACATGATCAATAGCGTCAGACCAAAGATCGCCGGGACCAGCAGTTTGACCCACCGGCTTTGTGCCGCAGAACTGTTGGCAAGGCGCGCATTCACAAACCAGCCGGCACCCCAGACGGCCAATGCGCTTATGATCGCTGTTCCCGTCATGCTGCATGCATCCCCATGCGGCGCAACGTCCAACGCTCGATCATGCTAAAGAGCCCCACAAGTGCTGCAGCGGTGATGGCCGCCGCAAAAAGCGCCGCCCATGTCACCAGCGGTTGGCCGTATTGATCGCCCACCAGCATCCGCGCACCAAAGCCCGCACGCGCGCCCGTTGGCAGTTCAGCCACGATCGCCCCCACAAGCGAGGCCGAAATCCCGATCTTGAGTGAAGCAAAAAGGTAAGGCACAGAGGCAGGCAAACGCAGCTTCCAGAACCCTTGGGCGGGGCTGGCGTAATAGGTGCGCAACAAATCCAATTGCATCCCATCAGGACTGCGCAACCCTTTCACCATACCAACAACAACAGGAAAGAAGCTGAGATAGGCACTAATCACAGCCTTGGGGAACAGGCCCTGAATTCCGATGGCACCCAGCATCACAATAATCATCGGGGCTAATGCCAGAATAGGGATCGTCTGACTGGCAATCGCCCACGGCATCACGCTCATATCCATGGCTTTGTTGTAGACGATGCCTACCGCAAGCAAGATGCCAAGGCCCGTCCCTATCGCAAAGCCCAGCAGTGTGGCGGAAAGCGTCACCCATCCATGATAAACCAAAGACCGGCGCGACGTGATGTTTTGCAGCGCAATCGTATTCCACAGCTCAACTGCCACCTGATGCGGTGAAGGCAGGCGCGGGCGCTCAAGCGTGTAAGCCATTCCAAAAAGATGCGTATTGCGCAGGGCAAGACCAATGCCCGAATACTCTTGCCGCGCCACAGGCGTGTCCGGCGTCACAACGATATCTTGCCGCTGTGCCTGATCTGCGGTCAGGTGAATGTTCATCGGTACGACCGACACCACCCAAAACAGCAGAATCGCCCCAACAACGGTCAACACTGGCAACAAGGACTTCACGCGCGCACCCCATTATCAGGGTCAGAAAACGACCTAGTCATCAACATGTCCCGCCCTCAGACCATCACGTACACGGTGCGCAATTTCTATGAACTCAGGCGTATCACGGATATCCAAAGGCCGTTCTTTCGGCAGCGGACTGTCGATCACATCCGTAATCCGTCCCGGACGCGGCGACATAACGACGATCTTTGTCGATAGATACACCGCCTCAGGGATCGAGTGGGTCACAAAGCCAATTGTCTTCTCTGTCCGCGCCCACAAATGCAATAACTGCTCGTTCAGGTGATCGCGCACGATCTCGTCCAGCGCGCCAAAGGGTTCGTCCATCAGCAAAATGTCGGCATCAAAGGCCAACGCCCGCGCGATCGAGGCCCGCTGCTGCATGCCCCCTGACAACTGCCACGGAAACTTCTTCTCGAACCCCGCCAGATCAACAAGGTCTAGCACCCGCGCCACCCGCTCGGCCTGTTCCGCTTTGGAGAACCCCATGATCTCAAGCGGCAGCTTGATATTGCCCCCGATTGTGCGCCATGGATATAGCCCGGCCGCCTGAAACACATAGCCATAGGCCCGCGCCATTCGCGCCTCATCCGGCGTCATCCCGTTGACCGAGATCTCCCCGCCTGTGGGTATCTCAAGGCCTGCAATACAACGTAAAAACGTTGTCTTGCCGCAGCCCGAGGGCCCAATAAAGGAAACAAAATCACCCTTATTAATCTCAAGGTTCACGTCCTTGAGCGCATGCACAGGCCCGTCATTCGTTTCAAACGTCAGGTTCAGACCCTGCGCGTGAATTATTGTGTCAGCTTTCACGTAGTTTCCCCAAGAAGTCGGGCACAGCATAGAGCCTGCAATATCAAACGCCAGTCGCCGGAATGCCCGTCCGTTCCACTGGTCGCGGTGCGGTCAATTCTTTCCACGTGCTCAGGGCCTTATTCGTCGGCGTATTGGGCGCGCGTTTCACAAACTTGCCATGGCCTTCCTGCGTGCGCACTTCGCCATCATGAATAGCCACATGGCCCCGCGTCAGGGTAAAGCGCGGCAGGCCCTTCACCTCTTTGCCTTCAAACACGTTGTAATCAATGGCCGACTGCTGCGCACCTGCCGTGATGGTCTTGGATTTCTCTGGGTCCCAGACCACCAGATCGGCGTCGGCCCCCACCAAAACAGCCCCCTTGCGCGGATAGCAATTCAGCACCTTCGCGATATTAGTCGAGGTCACAGCGACAAACTCATTCATCGTCAAACGCCCTGTCGCAACCCCGTGGGTCCACAACATCGGCATCCGATCCTCAAGCCCACCTGTGCCATTGGGGATCTTCGTAAAATCCCCCACGCCATAGCGTTTCTGCTCCGTCGTAAAGGCGCAGTGGTCGGTCGCCACAACGCTCAAAGACCCCGACTGCAATCCAGCCCAGAGGCTATCCTGATGCTGCTTGTTGCGGAACGGCGGCGACATGACGCGGCGCGCGGCGTGGTCCCAATCTTTGTTGAAATATTCGCTCTCATCCAGTGTCAGATGCTGAATGAGCGGCTCACCCCAAACCCGCTTGCCCTGCATACGGGCACGGCGGATCGCCTCATGCGCCTCTTCGCAGGACACATGCACGATATAAAGCGGCACACCGGTCATATCGGCGATCATGATGGCACGGTTTGCGGCCTCACCCTCGACCTGCGGCGGGCGGGAATAGGCGTGCGCCTCAGGCCCGGTGTTGCCCTCTGCGAGCAGTTTTGCAGAAAGCTCCGCCACCACATCGCCATTCTCGGCATGGACCATGGCGATAGCCCCGAGCGAGGCAAGGCGCGAGAAAGAAGCATACATCTCGTCGTCATTGACCATAAGCGCACCTTTGTAGGCCATAAAGTGCTTGAAGGTGTTGATGCCACGGTCTTTGACGACGCTCTCCATCTCGTTAAACACCTGCTCGCCCCACCACGTGACGGCCATATGGAAGGAATAATCGCAGTTCGCGCGGCCTGATTTATTATCCCACATCTGCAAAGCATCATGCAGACCCTGTCCGGGGGCAGGCAGGGCAAAATCCACAACCATTGTCGTGCCGCCAGACAGTGCCGCACGTGTCCCGCTTTCGAAATCATCGGTGGAATAGGTGCCCATAAACGGCATCTCAAGGTGCGTATGCGGGTCAATCCCGCCTGGCATGACGTAGCAACCGGTCGCATCCAACTCTTCATCGCCCTTCAGGTTCGGCCCGATTTCCACAATCTTGCCGCCATCGACCAAGACATCGGCTTTGTAGGTCAAATCAGCCGTAACAATCGTGCCATTCTTGATGACTTTGCTCATGATCTTTTCTCCCTGTCGGCCATTGCACAGGCCCTCATCTTCTCATGTTCTCAAATACCTCGGGGGAGGCGCGCAGCGCCGGGGGCAGCGCCCCCCTATGATCCCACAATCTCCGCCGTCTCAACAACCGCGTGAAACAGCACATCTGTCCCCGCTGCGGCCCACTCCTGCGATATTTCTTCCGCTTCGTTGTGGCTCAGGCCATCAACACAGGGGCACATCACCATCGCAGTCGGGTAGATATCGTTGATCCAGCAGGCATCATGGCCCGCACCCGACACAATATCCATATGGCTATAGCCCAGCCGCTCGGCTGCATCACGTACGGCGTTAACGCAGGTTTCGTCAAAAGCCGGCGGGTCGAACTGGCCGACGATTTCGGACTCGAAAGTCACGCCAATGTCCTCACAAAGCTGCGGCGCGCGCGCCATCAACTCGTCCACCATACCGTTCAGCTTGTCCAGCAGATGTGTCCGCATATCGATGGTAAAGACAACCTTACCCGGAATGATGTTGCGCGAGTTGGGATAAACGTCGATATGCCCGATCGCACCTACCGCATTGGGCTGGTTCTTCATCGCAATCTCATGAACCAATTCGGTAATCAGCGCCAAACCACGTCCCGCATTCTTGCGCATATGCATCGGGGTCGATCCGGTGTGGCTTTCCTTGCCCGTCACCGTACATTCGATCCAGCGCAGGCCCTGGCCATGGGTCACAACGCCAATATCCTTGCCCTCAGCCTCCAAAATAGGCCCTTGCTCGATGTGCAGCTCAAAGAAAGCATGCATCTTGCGGTCGCCGACCTTCTCTTTGCCCTTCCAGCCAATCCGCTCCAGCTCATCACCAAAGCGTTTGCCATCCGCGTCCACCCGGTCATTCGCCCAATCAAGTGTATGCTTGCCCGCAAAAACACCAGAGGCGAGCATCGCAGGGGCGTAGCGCGTGCCTTCTTCATTGGTCCAGTTGGTCACAACAATCGGGTGCTTGGTCTTGATATCGAGGTCATTCAGCGTGCGTAGAATTTCCAACCCGCCCAGCACGCCAAGCACACCATCATACTTGCCGCCCGTCGGCTGCGTGTCCAAATGCGATCCTACATAAACGGGCAAGGCATTGGGATCTGTGCCTTCACGGCGAGCGAACATATTCCCGATCTCATCGACACCCATCGTACAGCCTGCCGCCTCGCACCATTTCTGAAACAGGTGGCGACCTTCGCTATCTTCATCAGTCAAAGTCTGACGATTATTCCCCCCTGCAATACCAGGGCCGATCTTAGCCATTTCCATCAGGCTGTCCCACAGCCGCTCACCATTGATACGCAGGTTTTCTCCGGGGGCTGGCATGGGGGGCTCCTTTTCTTGCATTTGACCAACTGGTCAAAACAACGCTAACAGAGGGGAAGCACCAGTCAAGTTCTCCGCTCGGATTACAGGCAGATGCGAAGAAAGCTGGCATTTATAGGCGCTCTCGTCTGACGTCTGCCCGTATTTTGAGCAAAGGGATAGTATGACCAAAGCGCCAACCCGTATCCAGCAACGCAATCGCGCTGCGATTTTATCGGCTGGGCTGGATGTTTTTTCCCAATTTGGTTTCCGCGGCACGACACTGGATCAGATTGCAGAGGCTGCGGGGCTGTCAAAGCCGAACTTGCTTTATTATTTCCCGTCAAAAGAAGCGATCCATGCCGCGCTGCTAGAACGATTGCTGGAAACCTGGCTTGATCCACTTAAAGCGTTGGATGCACAGGGCGAACCCGTTGAAGAAATCATGGCATATGTGCAGCGCAAGCTGGCCATGAGCAGGGATTACCCCCGCGAAAGCCGCCTGTTCGCAAATGAGATTTTACAAGGCGCACCGCGTATCGGCGCCATCTTGCAAGACGATCTGAAAACCCTCGTCGATGAGAAAGCCAAGATCATCCAGTCATGGGCAGATGCAGGCAGGATCGCGCAGGTTGATCCGCATCACTTGATCTTTTCCATCTGGTCCCTGACCCAGCATTACGCCGATTTTGACGTACAGGTGCGCGCCGTATTGGGCGGGCGCGACCCGTTCCCGGATGCCGCAGCACATCTTGAAAC
Organism: Yoonia sp.; assembly: GCA_023263855.1. Taxonomy (GTDB): domain Bacteria; phylum Pseudomonadota; class Alphaproteobacteria; order Rhodobacterales; family Rhodobacteraceae; genus Yoonia. Next base: position 43,652 of record JALQUF010000010.1, read on the forward strand.
GCTATTTGCGCGTATGCTGAAGGTGGAACCCTAACCCCCGGTCAAGTGTTTGGTCTGCAAAGAAAGGATCAAACATGACACATATGCTGACACTGCAAGAGATCGAAACGGTCACACCAGATACCTACAGGCTGACATTCAACCGCCCCGCAGATTTTGAGTTTGAAGCGGGCCAAGCGACCGAACTTTCAATTCAGAAGACTGGCCTGAAGGACGAAGGGCGCCCCTTTACGATGACGTCCCGCCCGACCGATAAACATCTGGAGTTTGTTATCAAATCCTATCCCGATCATAACGGCGTCACCGCAGAAATCCCAAAGCTGGGCATGACCGATCAGGTTGCTGCGACGGACCCTTTTGGTGCAATTACGGACCACGGCCCAGGTGTGTTCATTGCCGGTGGCGCGGGCGTCACACCTTTCATTTCGATACTGCGCAAACAGCAGCAAGAAGGTGAAGCCCAAGCGCAACTGATTTTTGCCAACAAAACCGAGGACGACATCATTCTCAAAGACATGTGGCACTCCATGCCGAATGTCGCAGAGACATTTGTAGTTGATGAGCCAGGAGGGTCCGATCTTCGCACCGGCCAGATCGACAAATCGCTGTTGCAGGAATTAATCACCGAAACTGCCCAGCCATTTTATATCTGTGGACCCGGCGGCATGGTGGACGATGTGCGCAAAACGCTAGGATCAATGGGCGTCGACGATCAGCAAATCATTACCGAGGACGGCTGGTAAACAAGCGAAAAGGCCACTCGTTTCCGGGTGGCCTTTGCCGTTCAATGATTGCGCAACGCGTCGATCAATGCGCTCTTATCCATATCAGCGCGCCCTGTGATATCCAGCTCTTGTGCCCGCTCATAAAGCGCATCGCGGGTCCAGTCCTCATAGGGCGGCTGCTTGCCACCCTTTTCAGCAGGGTTCTGGCTATCGCTGGCTTTGGCATTCGCAATTCGCGCTGCCTTTTCCTTTGAGGCGCCATCTTCGCGCAGCGCCTCATAGGTGTCGCCGTCTTTTACCGAAGGGCCGCGATCTTTCGTCATGTTGATATCTCCTTTGCGGTATCAACACGCGAGCAAGCCACCAAGTTCCCTATTCAGCAGCAACTGCCCCTGGATTGTTGGGGTGGGTCGTCCAGTTGGCGTATTCCTTTTCAACCACCTTGCCAGTGCGCGGATCGACCTGTCCGGGCTCCATTGCTTCCATGGTGATGCAGTTCTCAACCGGGCAGACATCAACACACAGGTTACAGGCGACGCACTCTTCATCAATCACGGTAAAGGTACGATCCTCGGACATGGCTATCGCTTGGTGGCTGGTGTCTTCGCAGGCCGCATAGCAGCGGCCGCATTTGATGCAATCGTCCTGATTGATCTTCGCTTTGGCCACATAGTTCAGGTTCAGATACTGCCAGTCCGTCACATTGGGAACAGCACGACCGACAACCTCTTCGACCGATGTATAGCCCTTTTCGTCCATCCACTGCGACAGACCGCTGATCATCTCTTGCACGATCTTGAAGCCATAGGTCATGGCAGCTGTGCACACTTGCACGTTGCCGCACCCAAGGCTGATGAACTCAGCCGCGTCACGCCAAGTGGTGACACCGCCGATGCCGCTGATTGGCAGACCATGTGTTTCGGGGTTACGTGCAATTTCTGACACCATCGACATGGCAATCGGTTTGACCGCGGGGCCGCAGTAACCGCCGTGCGATCCTTTGCCATCAATCGACGGCTCGGGCGACATGGTGTCGAGGTTCACAGAAGTGATCGAATTGATCGTATTGATCAGGCTCACCGCATCAGCGCCGCCGCGCATGGCAGCCGCCGCAGGTTTGCGCACGTCGGTGATATTCGGTGTCAGCTTCACGATCACCGGTTTGTCGTAATACTGCTTGCACCAGCGCGTGACCATTTCGATGTATTCGGGCACCTGTCCAACAGCCGCCCCCATACCGCGTTCGCTCATCCCATGCGGGCAGCCAAAGTTCAGCTCGATACCATCTGCACCAGTGGCTGCCACGCGGGGGAGGATGTCTTTCCACGCCTGTTCTTCACAAGGGACCATGATCGACACGATCATTGCGCGGTCAGGATAATCAGCCTTCACGCGGGTGATTTCTTCAAGGTTCACTTCCAACGGGCGATCCGTGATCAACTCGATGTTGTTCAACCCCAGCAACCGCCGGTCTGCGCCGTAAATCGCGCCGTAGCGCGGGCCGTTGACGTTAACGACGGGCGGGCCTTCGGACCCAAGGGTTTTCCAAACCACACCACCCCATCCAGCCTCAAACGCGCGGCGGACGTTGTATTCCTTGTCTGTCGGCGGAGCCGAGGCCAGCCAAAACGGGTTCGGGCTCTTGATGCCCAGAAAGTTTGTTGTCAGATCAGCCATTTTAGTTGCTCCCCATCAAGGTTGCATGAATATCCATCGCCGCATCGCGGCCTTCTGCCACAGCCGTGACCGTCAGATCGTCACCGCCGCTTGCACAGTCACCGCCAGCCCACACACCGCTCAGGCTCGTGCGACCAGCGGCAGTGACCGCGATTTTGCGGCCCTCAAGCTCCAGACCGCCATCCGTGGTCAGCGTTTGACCAATCGCCTTGAACACTTGGTCCGCAGCAAGACGAATTGTCTCGCCTGTCCCTTTCAGGCCAGACCCGTCATCAGTGGTGTATTCCAGCTCAATCTCGCGCACCGCACCGTTGCCGTGGATAGCCACAGGCTGCGCATTGAACAAAAGCCGCACGCCCTTTGAGGCTGCAAGGTCTTGTTCGTATTCACTGGCACTCATCGCGTCGCGGCCGCGGCGGTAAGCAATGGTGACGTTCTGTGCGCCCAAGAGCTTGGATTGCACCGCAGCGTCCACCGCTGTCATCCCGCCACCAATGACGACAACATCGCGCCCCACCGGAAGCGATGCCAGATCGCTGGCTTGGCGCAGGTCTTTTATGAAATCGACCGCATCGCGCACGCCGTCTTTGTCTTCACCATCACTGCGCAGCGCATTCACACCGCCCAGGCCAACACCAAGGAATACGGCGTCAAAACAGTGGGTCAGAGACTCCATCGTCAGTTCAGCGCCAAGGCGCATCCCCGTTTTGATCTCGATGCCACCGATCCCCAGCAGCCAATCGACCTCACGTGCGGCAAAATCATCAGTGGATTTATAGGCAGCGATCCCAAATTCGTTCAGGCCACCCGGCTTGCCTTCGGCGTCATAGATCGTCACGTCATGCCCGTGCATCGCAAGCCGATGGGCGCAGGCCAAACCGGCAGGTCCGGCACCCACAACCGCGATTTTCTTGCCCGTCTCGGGCGCGCGGTCATAAGGGTGGCGCTGTTTGGCCATCAGCGCATCTGTGGCGTGGCGTTGCAAGCGGCCGATCTCGACCGGCTTGCCTTCGGCCAATTCACGCACACAAGCCTGTTCGCAAAGATCCTCGGTCGGGCAAACGCGGGCGCACATGCCGCCAAGAATATTCTGGTCAAAGATCGTCTTGGCCGCCGCCTCGGGCGTGCCTGTGCTGATCTGCCGAATGAAAAGCGGAATATCAATGTCGGTCGGACACGCAGTTACACACGGCGCGTCGTGACAAAAGTAACAGCGATCCGCAGCAACCGCCGCCTCGTGCGGGGCATAGGGGGCGTGCAAATCGCCAAAGTTCTCTGCAAGTGCGTCTGCGGGCAGACGTGCGGCTGCAATACCGGGGGTCATGGGGCTGGGCATGGCACAATCCTGTCGTGGCTTCTTACAGGTAGCCTGCCACAGTTTTATTTTTTATCAAATGGTAAATTTTTGGCAGTTTTTGAAAACATACTGTCTCGCCCGGACCCTCGGGCAGGATGCCTCCGGCGGAGGTATTTTTTAACATGAGAAACAGGGTGTTACGCTAAAAGTGGAAAGGGTCCACGATGAGCCGTTTTCCAAGCGTGAGCGCATCAGCAACATGGATCATGGGGGCCACATCAACCTCGGATGCGCCATTTTTCACCAATTCTGCCATCCGGTCGTAAAGCGCGGGATATTCCTGATTGTTCCCCGCGACGACGTTTTCACCACTGATAACCAAGCGGTCGCCACCATCATGCAGGTTCAATATTCCTGCTGTTGTCTCTACCGTGATATCCCAGCTTTGCGGGCCTTCTTGACGCCAGTCAAAATCGCCCGTGACATTTTGCGTCCATTGCATTTGCGCCGCAATCGGTGTGTCGCGATTTTCAGGAAAGTGCAGCTTGGCAGACTGCAAATGGATCGGCATTGGCAAGATTTCCGTGATGATTGACAGCGCATTACTGCCAGGATCAAAGACGCCCATGCCACCGGGGGCGAAGACCCAATCCTGCCCCGGATGCCAGCGGCGCACATCTTCTTTCCAGTTGATATGCGCACCCGTGATCGTTTTGTCGGCCAGCCAAGCCTTTGCAGGAGCAACGCCTTTGGCCATGCGGCTGTGCCAAGTGGTGTAGAGCGTGACACCCGCCTTTTGCGCCATACCAGCCAACGCAAAGACTTCCGCCAATGTCGCGCCAGGCGGCTTTTCCAGCATGACATGGCGCCCCGCTGCAATCGCCTTGGCGGCATAATCGTAGCGCGGCACCGGCGGTATGCAGAGCGAAATCACGCCGATATCAGGCCGTTCCGTCAGCATCTGGTCGAAGTCAGTGAAAGACGTCACACCGTTCACTGTACCAGCGCGGCTGACCGTTGCTGCCAATTCCCAATCGTCACTACGCGCAATCGCAGGCACATGTTGATCCACGGCGATCTTGCCGATCCCCACCAGACAAATCGGTGTCATCAGTGCGCTTCCTTGCCAACAGCATTGCCGCGATGGCCCACAAGGAAATCAAAGTCCGCCCCCGTGTCAGCCCCCATTACGCGATCATGATACAGCATCGCATAGCCGCTTTCAGGCCGGAGGTTCGCGCCGGATGTCTCGGCAGTCCATGCCGCCATCCGTGCGGCCAGTTCCTCATCTGAGATATCCAGATGCAAACGTCTTGCGGCCACGTCCAGCTCGATCATATCGCCCGACTGCACAACGGCGAGCGGACCACCGACCGCCGCCTCAGGCGAGGTGTGCAGCACGACCGTGCCGAATGCGGTGCCTGACATGCGCGCATCAGAGATCCGCACCATATCAGTGATCCCTTTCTTCAGGATCTTGGGCGGCAGGCCCATGTTCCCCACCTCTGCCATCCCCGGATAGCCGCGCGGACCACAGTTTTTCAGAACCATGACACAGGTTTCGTCAATATCCAGATCA
>JALQUF010000110.1 GCA_023263855.1 Yoonia sp.
TGATCTTTTTGTCCGGTGGGAGGCGATGAGCCCCGGCGACTATGCCCGAGATGGCGCCGACCTTACCGTCTATTGGGGCTGGTTTGAGAGCCATTTTGGCCCTGCTTTGGTGATGGGTACGGATCGGGGCCTCTGCGGTCTGGCCTTCGCCGCAGAGGCCGGACCAGAGCCTGCGATGGCGGATCTGAAATCACGCTGGCCCAAAGCGACATTCGTCGAAGACCCCTGCTTTTTGCGCCCGTGGGCCGCGGCTGCACTGGGGATGCAAGGCGAAACCCGACTGCATATGATCGGTGCACCCTTTCAGTTGAAGGTATGGGAAGCCCTGCTAACCATTCCGTCCGGACATGTGACCACCTATTCAGAGATTGCCCAATCCATCGGCAAGCCCAAAGCCGTCCGCGCCGTCGGCACAGCCGTCGGCCGGAACCCCGTGAGTTGGTTGATCCCATGCCACCGGGCCTTGCGTAAATCAGGCGCTTTGGGGGGGTATCATTGGGGGCTGCCGGTCAAGCGCGCGATGCTGGCGTGGGAGTCAGCAAGGGCTGATGCGCAGGCCGATGGGGCGCAAAATAGGCAAAACCCTGCTGGTGATTAGGGCGTTATTGGATATCATGGCATAAATGGGCATAAGCTGTCCCATCAACTTGGCGCGAATTGCCAAACCATACACAATGGAACCATGACCATGAAACTTACGAAATTTCCTCTTGTTGTCGCTGCAGTCTCTCTGACATTTGTTGCCGCCTGTGATCCAGCCGGCCCGAACGAGATGCAGAACACCCAGCAAGGTGCCTTGATCGGCGCAGGTGCAGGCGCGCTGCTTGGTGCACTCACAAACAACGACGGAAGCGTGCGCGAGCGTAACCAAGCTGCACTGATTGGTGCGGCACTGGGTGCCGGCGTGGGCGCCGGGGTTGGCAACTCGCTTGACCGTCAGGCCGAGGAACTGCGCCGCGCATTGCGCAGCGACGTTGGCGTATCCAATAACGGCAACAACCTTGTTGTGGTCCTGAGCCAAGACCTGTTGTTCGCCACGAACAGCACACAGGTTTCCAGCGTTTCCCAGAATGAACTGCGGATCGTTGCAAACTCGCTGCGTCAGTATCCAAACACAACTGTGAACGTGATTGGCCATACTGATAACGTCGGCGATGCATCGTTCAACCAAGGCCTGTCTGAGCGCCGCGCACAAGCCGTGTCAGCGATCTTGATCGGCGGTGGCGTCTCTGCGAACCGTATCCGTTCGATCGGTGCCGGTGAAAACAACCCGATTGCGTCCAACCTGAATGCCTCGGGCCGTCAGATGAACCGCCGCGTTGAGATTGTCATCACACCGAACTAAACGCCGCGTCTTTGCAAGCGTTTGAAGGGGCTGCACCTTTGCAGCCCCTTTCTTGTTGTGAAATCGCAGATGTGGTCATATCATTTGACCAATACAGAGCGAACAGACACATGCCCTTTGAACCCGTCCAGCAAGAAAAACTCTCTCATGGTGTGATCCGCCAGATCGAAGGGTTGATCCTGCGCGGTATCTTGCGCCCCGGTGAAAGGCTGCCTTCCGAACGCGAACTCAGCGAACGCATGAGCGTGTCGCGCCCCTCGCTGCGCGAGGCATTGGCTGATCTGCAAGAGCGCGGCCTGCTGGCGTCAAAAGCGGGCGCTGGCGTCTATGTGGCCGACGTGCTGGGGTCTGCCTTTGCACCAGCGTTAATCACGCTATTTGCCACCCACGATGAAGCGGTCTTTGATTATATCAGCTTCCGCCGCGACATGGAGGGGCTGGCCGCTGAACGGGCCGCGCGTTTGGCCAGTGACACCGATCTCAAAGTGATCAATGCGATCTTTGAAAAGATGGAGGCGGCGCACCAAAAGCGCAATCCGGCGGACGAGGCGCATCTGGACGCTGATTTTCACCTGTCGATCATCGAAGCTAGCCATAACATCATCATGCTGCACATGATGCGGTCCATGTACGAGCTTTTGCGCGAGGGCGTGTTCTATAACCGGACCATCATGTTCAAACAGCGCACCACCCGCGACACGCTGCTGGACCAGCACCGCAGCATCAATACCGCCTTGCAGAACCGTGATCCCGCAGGGGCACGCAAAGCGGTTGAAGACCATCTGAACTTTGTCGAAAACGCCCTGTCTGATCAGCAAAAATCAGACCGTCACGAAATCTTTGCGCAAAAACGGCTGCAGCATGAGGTCGGGCGTTAGTGCAGTTTGTGGTGCCTGATCATCGCAGTCCATAGCCAAATCGACACCACCGCCTGCACGGCAATACCAACCAGTGTCAGCGGGTGCAGCAATCCGGCCGTCTGCCCCAAAATAACGGCCATATTCCAAAACCAATGCCAGATGATCAACGGCCAAAGGTTGCCCACACGCACCGCAATGGGCGCAAGGAAGACCCCCACGACCATAACAAAGAGAACCTGTTGCGATGTCTCCACCGCACCTTGGCCTGCCAAGCCATTTACAAAGTGAAACACCCCGAACAGCACGGTGCTGAGCAGCATTGCGACAGGGATCGAAAACCGTGTCAACGCCCCCCGCAGCAAGATCCCGCGAAAGAGCACCTCTTCGCCGAATGCGATCAGAAACGTTGTGACAATCAAAACACCAAGGCCGAACGGGCCGAAAGCGCGCATACCATCAGCCGCAAGCCCCGCCACGATATGCCACCCCATCCAGCCCAGAAGGATCCAGGCGGGCAAGAACCAAACCATCCCCCACCAGTCCAATCGCCCGAACCCGACAGCGCGCCAGCCTGTATAGCGCGACACAACACCTAAACAGAAAAGGGTCGCAACCAATTGGATCGGCAGCAAGGCAATCAGCATGCTTTGGGGCTGGGACGGGCCGTCTTGGATGTGAAAGACATAGTATGTGGCAAGCGCGATGATCGCGACGTAGATGCCCGTCGCACCCAATCCAAGCCTGAGGCTAGGCATCGTCATGTCTCCCGGTCCTTGCCCCGCGTCAGAGTGTCAAAGACCGCTCTGCCTGTGTCAACGAAAAAGCCCGACCGCCGATAGGCAGCCGGGCTTTCAATTCTGGCAGACAGGATACTTAGTGCAGCTTGTCAGCAACCGTTGCAATCGAGTCGTCGATCATCGCACCAGCAGATTTTGCGTCCATCTGCTTGGCGATCACGTCTTTGGCAGCACCGATAGCCACGGCAATCGCTTGATCGCGTACTTCTTTGACGGCGGATGCCTCGGCATTTGCAATCTGCTCTTCCGCAGCCGCAAGCCGACGTGTGATTGATTTGGCGATATCTTCCTTAGCAGCGGTTGCTGCGTTGGTCGCCTCTTCTTTCGCCGCGGCAACGATCCGTGCAGATTGTTCCTGCACTTCCTTTTGCTTGCGCTCGTAGCTGGCCAGCAATGACTGTGCTTCTTCGCGCAGGGCCTTGGCTTCGTCCAATTCGCTTTTGATGTTATCGGCGCGCTTATCAAGCATGCCACCAACAAGGGCGGGCACTTTGAAGTAAAGCAGGATGCCGATGAACACGAGGAACGCGATGGAAACAACGAAATCCGTGTTCGCAAGCGAGAAGAACGGCTTGTCACCGGCAGCAAGCGCAGGGCTTGCGGCAAGTGCGAAAAGGGATGTGAGCGTCAATCTCATGGTCTTACCCTTTCATCCGTGCATTCACCGCAGCGGTGATGGTCTTGGCATCGACAGTGGTACCCATGGCTGCAACCAGTTCTTTGGCTGTATCCTTGGCAACCGCTGTGACGCTTTTCACAGCACCAGCACGAATTTCAGCAATTGCTGCTTCGCTTTCGGCTGTCTTGGCTGCAATCTGCGCGTCAGCCTTTTCCAGCTCGACAGACAGTTCGGCTTGAATTTCTTCTTTTGCTTCGGCCACGATCTTTTGGGCCTCAGCGCGGGCATCCAGAAGGGCTTGGTCATAAGCCGCTTCAGCTTCCGCCGCTTTGTTCTTCAGCTCTTCAGCTGCAGCGAGATCATTTGTGATTGTGCCTGAGCGTTCCGCGAGAACCGCAGCGATGCGGGGCAGCGCGATGCGTGACATCACAAAGTAGATCGCGATCAGTGTTACCAACAACCAGAAAATCTGGTTCGGCATCCAATCGGCGCACAGTTGCGGCATGCCAAGGGCAGAACCCCCTGCATCTACGCATACTCCTGCGGCGTCGTGTGTTTCTGTTGCCATGATGGCCCCCGAATACCTTGATGTTTTACCGACTGACGCGGGTGTGCCGCGTCAGTCAGCCGTAAGGATATGGGTCGTGTTCTTAAACAGCGAACATCAGCAGAAGCGACACGAGGAACGCGAAGATCCCCAGAGCTTCGGCGAATGCCAGACCGATGAACAGTGTTGCTGTTTGACCAGCAGCAGCAGATGGGTTGCGCAGTGCGCCGGCAAGGTAGTTGCCTGCAACATTACCAACACCCAGTGCAGCCAAACCTGAACCGATTGCCGCAATGCCTGCGCCGATGTGTGCGAGATCGCCTTCCATGTGAATTCTCCTTACGATTGGAAGTTGAGTAGATTGGCGGAAAATCCCACCGTTGTTAGTGTGCCGGGTGAAGCGCGTCTTTCAGATAAACGCACGTCAGAATGGTGAAAACATAGGCCTGAATACCGCAAACGAGGATTTCAAGACCGTAGATTGCAATGATGCCGAGGATAGCAGCCGGGCTGATCACGACAGCAGCAGCGAATGCTGCAAAGACCTTCAACACGACGTGGCCTGCAGCGATGTTACCAGCCAAACGAATGGACAGGCTGACAGGGCGCACGAAGTAGGAAATCACTTCGATAATCGCGATGATCGGGCGCAAGAACAGCGGCGCGTCGGACATCCAGAACAGACCCAGAAAAGCTGTACCGTTCTTGACAAAACCCAGGATCGTGACGGCGATGAACACGCCAAAGCCCAAGATGACTGTCACCGCAATCATCGATGTCGGTGAATAGGACATCGGGATCAGGGCGAGATAGTTTGAGAACAGAATGAACAAGAAAAGCGTCATAATGTAAGGGAAGTACCTAACACCATCTTTGCCGGTGACGTCTTCCACCATCTTATAGATAAAGCCGTACATCAGTTCGCCCAGCGACTGCATGCGCGTCGGGATCACGGCACGACCGCGGCTACCCAGAACGAAAACAGCGACAATCGCCAGTACAGCAATGGCCATCCAAAGTGTCAGGTTCGTCGGCGTGTACCAGTGGACAGGGCCATCACCAAACAATGGTTTGACGATAAACTGATCCAGCGGATGGAATACCAGGCCACCTTCTGCTTTTTCTTCAGCCACGCGCGTCATCCTCTTGTTTCGCAGCATCAAGCTGCTTGCGTTGGACCTCTTTGGCTGATCGCATCATGGTAAGCACACCCGCCGCGAGGCCAAAAAATATAAACAGCACCAGAAAAATCGGGGTGGTTCCCAGCAAGGTATCCAGCCCGTATCCGATGCCAAAGCCGATCCCGAGACCGGCTACAAGCTCTACCACCATCCGCCATGCAAGCTGTGCCTGCGAATAATGCTCTTCCGAGTGATGCTTTTCCTCTGTCGGCTCTTTCAGCGCCGCTATCTTCGCTTCGAGTGCCTTAAGGCGGTCAGCGTCTTCGCGGTTCGACATCGGTTTGCACCCATCAAAAGGTTGAGCAGGGTCTATGATCAGGGGGCATCAGAGTCAAGAGATTGAAAATTGCATATTACTCTTTGCAATTCAATTACTTACATTGAAGGTACTTTGGGAATTTGACCCGATTTCGCGCTTATGGCGCTTAATTCTATATTCAACCAAATGGTTGACGTTTCCAAGATCACCCGCTTAATCGCGTGGATGGCACCGCAACTTGATCAAACCTTCTCGGCCCTTGCTGACCCAACGCGGCGCGCGATCCTCGCCATGCTGCTTGAGGATGATATGGCCGTGACAGACGTGGCCGAACCCTTTCAGATGTCACTGGCCGCGATTTCAAAACACCTTGGCGTGCTCACTGCGGCTGGCCTGATCTCTCAGGAAAAGCGCGGGCGGGTGAAGTGGTGCAAGCTAGAGCCCGATGCGCTGCGCGAAGCGTCAGTCTGGATGCAGGCCTTTGGTCAGATGGACGCGATTGATCTGGATGCGTTTGAAAACTTTTTGGCCCAACAGTTGAAGGAGTGACGTTGCCCGCCCTCGTCAGGGCCTCACTCATCGCGCAGCAAAAGGACCAACGCGGTCACTGTCAGGAGCAACCCTGCAAGCACCAAGGCCGGTGGCGGCGTGCCCCCCAAAGCCAGCTCCCACACAATCACCCAAGAGGGCGTCAGATAGGTGTAGGCCATGACCTTTGAACTGGGCAGGCGGAGCGTGGCAAACTGGAGCAGAACAAAGGTCGCCGCACTTGCAAAAACCGCTGTATAAAGAATCGTGATCCAAACAATGCCCGGCAGCGCCATCCAATCTGTCGCGACCAGATCACCCCATCCCCACACTGTCAGCAACCCCGATCCGGCCAGCAAGACGCCAAATGAGAACACGACCGCCGTTTCGCCACGGTTCAGCTTGCGGACCAGCGGAGTGTAGACCGCATGGGCCGCACAGCCCCAGAAATACACCATTTCACCCGGCCCCACCTCAAATCGCAGGATGGCAGCAACATCAGCACGAAAGATCACCCAGACCGCGCCTAATGCCCCGATCAACAAGGCAAACGCCATACGCGGCGTCAGGACTTGTCGTAGCAGTAGCCAAGCAAACCCCGCAGTCAGGATTGGCGTCAAGGTAAAGACTGCCGCCGCACTGACAGGTGGTGCTGTCTTCAATCCCTCAAACATCAGCACGAAATAGGTCGTAAAGAACACAGCCAGCCCAATGTACCGCCAAGGCGCATCGAACGCGGCCCGCGTAACACCCCCCGTTGCGAATGCTGCCGCACCAATGATGAGCGTCGCGATCCAGAACCGGACAGCGTTCAAAGCACTTGATGTAATCTCATTCGCCGCCAGTGATCCCAGCGCAAAGGACCCCGCCACAAGCAGCGAGAAAAGCAGCATTGCCAGATGCCCGGCGCGTGGGCCAGTCATCAGCACTCCAGCGTCTTGATACGGTCTTTGAGAAAGCGCAGAAAGGCTTGCACTTTTGTGGTCCGGTGCAAATCCACATGGGTCACGATCCACAGGGGTGCTGACCATTCTTCGTGCCGTTCGACTACCTCGGTCAGTTCCGGATAGACCTGAAGCGACTGCGCAACGACGAACCCGATCCCCGCACCTGCAAGAATTGCATCCTGCATGTTGCGGTTGTCCGTAGCCCGATAGGTAAAGCGGTCATCGGTGACGACTTTGCGCAACCAGCGGGTAAAGGGCGCGCGGCTGTTGTCGTCGTCATGTGTGACAAAAAAGTGGTTCTGCAAATCAGCTTCGTCTTTGGGCAATCCGTGCCTGTCGATATACCCCTGAGAGGCCACCAGCGCCATGTGTTGCTGCATGAAGGGTTGCACCACGTTGTCAGGTTCCTCGGGCATTGTGCCTGCACGAATGGCAACATGCGCTTCGCCGTATTCCAGACGAAAGAGCCTGTCTCCGGTGCGGTAGCGCACGCGGACTTCTGGGTTTTCCGTCTGAAAATCAACCAAAATAGGCGTCAATATCCGCGACGCCATGCCCAAAGACGTCACGACCAGATCACCGGACACACCTTCGCCCTGCCCTTTGATCCGGCCGGCCAGTTGGGTGAACTGATCATCCGTCGCCTGTGCGACCTGCAACAAATCCTGCCCTGCCTCTGTCGCGGTATAGCCGCGGGCGTGGCGCTGAAACAGTTTGACACCCAACCGCTGCTCAAGCGCGTCGATATGACGGATCACCGTGGCATGGTGCACACCCAGTTGCTCAGCCGCGCCGCTGACCGTGCCTTTGCGGGCCACCTGAAAGGCGGTTCTGATTTCGTCCCAGTTATCCATGTGCAATCCTGTGCGCTGGCAAACAATTCATGTTGAAAATCAGCCATATTGTTCGCCAATGCAAGAGGATACTTGGGTGCAAATGACATCAAGGAACCCTATCATGACGACCGTTCTGCACATCAATGCCTCTGGCACACGGACAGGATCAATCAGCCGCGCTGCGACTGCGCGCCTATTGCAAGACCTGTCACCAACACAGGTCATCACGCGCGATTTGGCCGAGACGCCGTTGCCGCAGGTGGACGAAACCTGGATCACTACGCGCTTGATCCCCGAGACGGACCTGACGGCACAGGATCAAGACGTTCTCGCACTTTCAGATGCGTTGATCGCCGAGTTGAAGCAAGCCGACATTGTTCTCATCGGGATGCCGATCTACAACTTCGGCATGCCCGCCGCGCTGAAAGCGTGGATTGACCTGATCACCCGGCCAAAAGTGACGTTTCGCTATACCGAGGACGGCCCGCTTGGGCTGCTGACAGGAAAAAAGGCGATTGTCGCAGTTGCCTCCGGTGGCGTTCCGGTTGGCGCACCCCTTGATTTTGCGACACCGCACTTGCAGCAGGTGCTTCAATTTATCGGGATCGACGATATCGCGGTGCATACAGCGAAAGACGTGATCGCCGAAGCCGCCGCCTAGGCTGGACAAAATGCCCAGCGCGCTATGTCGCCGGGTATGACCAAGACATCCCCACTTATAACCGCCCTACGCGCCGCGCTTACGCTGGCCTTTCTATATTTCGGCCTGCGCAAGCTGGGCAGCTTCCCGACGGACGTGGCCATTTACGAAGCCATCGGAATGGGGCAGTTCCCCCGCTACATCACGGGATCGGTGGAAGTGATCGGTGCAGGCCTGTTGTGGGTGCGCGGCTGGCAAGGCCCGGCAGGGCTGCTGTTGCTGGCGACGATGATTGTGGGGCTTTCAGCGCTGCTGATCTGGGTCGGCCCACCTTATTGGCACATGCTGATGTTGATGGTGGGGACAGGAACGGTCGCCTGGGTCTATCGCGATCAGATCACGCGCTTGATCCGCTAACACCCCGGTCGTACACCATAGGACATGAAGATTGTCCGCAACACGCCAGAACAATTGATCCTCAGGTCGGTTCCTTGGGTCATTGCCATAATGCTGAGTGTCTTCTTGCTCGCTGTTATTGGCTTTGGGCTGTCATCTCTCTTTCAGGGCAATACCACCGATGCCTTTTGGGGTTTGCTGGCCATTCCGCTTTTTCTTACGCTTTTTATCGTCATCTTTGTGCGTCGCGATGACCTGATCCTTGATCGCAGCCGGAATTTGCTTGAATTGCGCCATTCCACCTTTCGCGGGCGGACCAAGATCCAGCACAAGCTTGAACATCTGCAACGTGCTACTTTGCAAACAAGTCGCAGCTCTAAGGGGGCAACAACACATCGGATCGCTTTGGTCCTGGATGGCGGCATGGATGCAGGAACGCACGCGGCGACACCTATCTATGTCAGCGGCAACGGCGCCAAGCGCGGGGTTGCGGCAATCAACGCATGGCTCGCCCAGGATGTTGACTCGCACCCATCACAGGCGTAAAGCCGCAGTAACACCCGGATAGCATCAGCTTTCCGGTCCCCACTTTATAGGGGATCGCCCTCCGTCAGCGCGTCGCGCCCACGGGGGCGCGCTGCTTTGGGTTATGCCCAAGGGTGCGCTACTGCTTTTTGTTTTGCGTCACTATATACGCAATGCAACCGAAACGAGACGAGGGCCTTGGCCGATGTTTGAGAACCTATCCGAACGCCTTTCTGGCGTCTTTGACAAGCTGACCAAGCAAGGTGCGCTGACGGATGATGACGTCAAGACAGCACTTCGCGAAGTGCGCGTGGCGTTGTTGGAGGCGGACGTCTCGCTGCCTGTTGCGCGTGACTTTATCAAAGCTGTGCAGGAAAAGGCCACCGGTCAGGCCGTCACCAAGTCGATCACACCGGGCCAGCAGGTCGTCAAGATCGTGCACGATGAGCTGAAACACGTGCTGACCGGCGACGCAGACCCCGGTGCACTGAAAATCGACAACCCGCCTGCGCCTATCTTGATGGTCGGCCTGCAAGGGTCCGGTAAGACAACGACAACCGCAAAACTGGCCAAGCGCTTGAAAGAGCGCGAAGGCAAGCGCGTCCTGATGGCCTCAC
>JALQUF010000111.1:0-237 GCA_023263855.1 Yoonia sp.
TCATTGATCTGCTCGTGTTGCTCGACCGACGCTCTTCCCAACACATATCCGTGAACTTTCGATTTGTGTCCTGGGTGACCAATGCCGACGCGGATTCTCGCATACTCTGGGCCAAAGACACGATGAAGATCTCGCAGTCCGTTATGACCGCCATGACCTCCGCCCTGTTTGAGACGAATTTGGCCTGGCTCAATGTCGAGTTCGTCATGTACGACCAGAATTTCTTCGGGTTCAATT
>JALQUF010000111.1:247-9951 GCA_023263855.1 Yoonia sp.
AGTGCGAGCGCACTTTGCCCCGACCGATTCATAAATGTCATCGGCTTTAACAGATGGACCGCTTGTGGACCGATAAAACCCTTTCCGGCTAAGCCAAAGAATTTTGATTCTGCCGAAAGCGAGGTTGAGATTTGATTTGCGAGGGCATCTAACAGCCAAAACCCGGCATTGTGCCGGGTTTCAGCGTAATCAGCCCCAGGGTTCCCGAGGCCGATAATCAGTCGGTAGCCGTTCACTCAGCGCTGCCGGACTCGCCTTCTTCTGCCACATCATCTGTTGAAGATGTGCTGACCGCGATTGAAGATAAAGCGGCAGACCTGCAGCCGCGCCCACCGATCATCACGATCATGGGCCACGTTGACCACGGTAAGACATCTTTGCTTGATGCGATCCGTAACGCAAAAGTTGTTGCTGGCGAAGCGGGTGGTATCACACAGCACATTGGTGCTTATCAGGTGACAACCGACAGCGGCGCTGTTCTGTCGTTCCTTGATACACCGGGTCACGCCGCGTTTACATCGATGCGTTCGCGCGGTGCGCAAGTCACTGATATTGTTGTGCTTGTTGTTGCTGCCGACGATGCGGTCATGCCGCAGACGATCGAAGCGATCAATCACGCCAAGGCCGCGAAAGTGCCGATGATCGTTGCGATCAACAAGATCGACAAGCCGGAAGCGAACCCTGACAAGGTGCGGACTGATCTGCTTCAGCATGAGGTCATCGTTGAAAAGATGTCCGGTGATGTGCAGGACGTCGAGGTTTCTGCCACGACAGGTCAGGGGCTGGATGAATTGCTTGAAGCGATTGCGCTTCAGGCTGAAATCCTTGAACTCAAGGCGAACCCTGATCGCGCCGCTGAAGGTGCTGTGATTGAAGCGCAGCTTGACATTGGCCGTGGTCCGGTTGCGACCGTTCTGGTTCAGAAAGGTACTTTGCGTCAGGGCGATATCTTTGTCGTCGGTGAGCAATACGGTAAGGTCCGTGCGCTGATCAATGATAAGGGTGAGCGCGTTGAAGAAGCAGGCCCTGCCGTTCCGGTTGAGGTGCTTGGTCTGAATGGCACGCCAGAAGCAGGTGATGTTCTGAACGTGGTTGATACCGACGCACAGGCCCGCGAAATCGCCGAATATCGCGAAAAAGCCGCAAAAGAGAAACGTGCCGCGGCGGGTGCTGCGACAACGCTTGAGCAGTTGATGGCGAATGCCAAGGCAGACGAAAACGTCAGCGAATTGCCGATTGTGGTGAAAGCAGACGTGCAGGGTTCTGCCGAAGCGATCGTTCAGGCAATGGAAAAGATCGGCAACGACGAAGTGCGCGTCCGCGTCCTGCACTCTGGTGTGGGTGCGATCACGGAAACGGATATCGGCCTGGCCGAAGCATCCGGTGCGCCTGTCTTTGGCTTTAATGTGCGTGCAAATGCGTCTGCACGGAACACAGCCAACCAAAAGGGCGTCGAGATCCGCTATTACTCGGTCATCTACGACCTTGTGGATGATGTAAAAGCAGCGGCTTCTGGTCTGCTCTCTGCTGAAATCCGTGAAAAGTTCATCGGCTACGCGAAAATCCAAGAGGTCTTTAAGGTCTCTAACGTGGGTAAGGTTGCCGGTTGTCTGGTCACAGAAGGTGTGGCGCGTCGTTCTGCTGGCGTGCGCCTGCTGCGCGACAACGTGGTTATCCACGAAGGCACGCTGAAAACGCTCAAACGCTTCAAGGATGAAGTGGCTGAGGTTCAGTCGGGTCAGGAATGCGGTATGGCGTTTGAGAACTACGAAGACATCCGCCCCGACGACGTGATCGAGATTTTCGAGCGCGAAGAGGTCGAACGGAATCTTTAATTGGTGCGGGTTTTCCCACCAAAAGCATAAAAAAGGGCGGTCCTGCCGGGCCGCCCTTTTTGTATCTGTTGATGGATTGGTATGGGGGCAAAATCCTACACCCAATCCCTTAAAATCGGAATCAGCGGCACATCTGCGGCAGGCATTGGATAGTCGCGCAATTCATTCGCCCGCACCCATTTGAGCGCCTGTCCTTCGCGCGATTGCGGTGTGCCGTCCCATTTGCGGCAGGCAAACAGTGGCATCAGAAGATGAAAGTCATCATAGGTATGGCTGGCAAAGGTCAGCGGTGCCAGACAAGACGCCCATGTGTCAATACCGAGTTCTTCCTGTAATTCACGGATCAGCGCCGCCTCGGGTGTTTCACCGGCTTCGACTTTGCCACCGGGGAATTCCCAAAGGCCCGCCATGGATTTGCCTTCTGGCCTTTGCGCCAAGAGGATACGACCGTCGGGATCAATAAGCGCGACCGCTGAAACCAGAACTGTCTTCATGACCGATAGTCAGCGTTGATCGCGATATAGCCATGGGTCAGGTCACAGGTCCAGACGGTGCTTTGCCCCTCACCAATACCCAGATCGACCCCGATCTCAAGCTCGGCGTTTTTCATATAGGCGCTTGCGGCGTCTTCTGAATAATCCAGTGCGCGCCAGCCGTTTTCAGCCACGGTGATATTGCCAAAGCGAATACTCAGCCGGTCACGGTCAGCGACGGCTCCGGATTTGCCTACCGCCATGACAACCCGCCCCCAGTTCGCGTCCTCGCCCGCAATAGCGGTCTTGACGAGGGGTGAATTGGCGATTGCCAAGGCGACCTTATGGGCGTCAGCGTCATCCTGTGCTCCCGATACCTGCACCGCGACAAATTTTGTTGCCCCTTCCCCATCACGTACAACCTGATGGGCAAGATCACGCATGATCGTGTGCAGCGTATCCGCAAAATCGACGTTTCCGGTCACATCTACATCCGATGCACCTGTCGCAGCGACGATCAGGGAATCAGAAGTCGACGTATCGCTGTCGACAGTGATGCAATTGAACGTCTTTGCGTTCAGTCCGGATACCAGTGTTTGCAGGTCGGTTTGCGAGATCTTTGCATCTGTAAAGATAAAGACCAGCATGGTGGCCATATCAGGGGCGATCATACCAGAGCCTTTGGCAATTCCGGCGATCTGCACAGGCTTGCCATCAATCATGACCGTGGCCGTTGCCCCTTTGGCGAAGGTATCAGTGGTCATGATTGCGCGCGCCGCCTGTTCAATGGCGGACGGCGACTGGTTCTGTGTCAATTCAGCAATCTTGGTGGTGATGCGGTCATGGGGCAGCGGTTCACCAATTACACCCGTGGAAGCCGTAAATACCCGATCCTGTGCAACGCCGGTCGCGGCAGCAACCGCAGACGTAATTGCCGCGACACTGCTATCACCGTTCTTGCCGGTGAAGGCGTTTGAATTGCCCGAGTTTACAAGGATCGCCGCTGCACCCGCATTGTCGCCGCCCAGTTTGCTTTGGCAGTCCAGCACAGGGGCCGACCGTGTCGCAGAGCGCGTAAAGACGCCAGCGACAGAAGTACCCGCCTGCAATACAGCAAGCATAACATCCAGCCGATCCTTATATTTCACCCCAGCTGCGGTTGCTGCAAAAGTCACACCATCAATTTGCGGCAAATCAGGAAACTGGGCGGGGGCAAGCGGAGAAACGGCCATCCCTATCAGTCCAGAAGGTTGGTTGCGTCGATCAGTGCGGGATCAAACTGGCCGGGTTCCGGTTTGGTCACACTTTGGGCTGCGGCCAGTTCGTCCAAACGCGCTGTAATCGCGGCTTCCTGAAGCTCTTGGGCGATCTGCGGGCGCAGATCATCAACCGTTGGGCGCGGTTGAACGCGCGTTTCCAAAAGGGTTGCGACATGCCAGCCGAACTGCGTTTCAAAAGGTTCGGTCACGCCGCCGACCTCAAGCGCCGATACCGCTTGTTCAAATTCCGGCACCATGGCACCCGGTGCGAACCAGCCCAGATTGCCACCATTCGGACCAGTTGGCCCGGTGGACACATCGCGGGCCACATCAGCAAAGGCCGCCCCATCGTCAATGCGTGCTTTGGCGGCGTCTGCCTCCTCCTGGGTTTCAACAAGCAGGTGTGCGGCGTTAAATTCCTGAATTTCCTCGGCGTCTGCAAAGCGCGCGTCGTAGGCGGCTTGCACGTCTGCCTCTGTAACCGATGTTTCTGCGATCTCAGTGATGACACCTGCGGCCATCAATGCGCGACGTTCGTTGTTCAACGTGTATTCAACCCGCTTTGAAGTTTCGCCCGCCTCATCCGCCAACAGCTGTTGCTGGATCAGCTGGTCGACCAGCCCGTCAAAAAGCACATCGACCGGAAACTGCGCGTACTGTTGCGGCAGCTGGGTGCGGGCGATGATGATCTCGCCCATCGTGATTTCCGTGTCACCAACTGTGGCCACAACAGTGTCCGCCGTCACGTCTTGGGCGATGGCACCTGTGGACAACACGGCAGCCACCGCAGTTGCACCCAAAAATGTTACATGTTTCAGCATTAAACGATCCCTTGATAGGCCACGGAACCCCGCGGCGTTGACACTGTAGAAGCAGGCCCTTACATCCCAAAGATGCCTCGAGGAGGCCGTATAGCTTCATAACCTTTGGCCCTTTCTATGTGGCCTTCACCGGGCCTACAAGCGACCTCCTCTCAAATAGATGTCAGACAGGCGCGACTGCGCCGCCGGAGAGAATATGCTGGGTTTCGGAACGATTGCCAAAAAGGTGTTTGGCACCGCAAACGACCGCAAAGTCAAAGCGGCTCGCCCGTTGGTCGATAAGATCAACGCGCTTGAGCCCGAGTTCGAGGCGCTGTCTGATGAGGGCATCAAGGCAAAGACCGAAGAATTGGCCAAACGTGCAATGGGTGGCGAAAGCCTTGATGCGCTGCTGCCCGAAGCCTTTGCCAACTGCCGTGAGGCCGCCAAGCGCGCGCTGGGCCTGCGTGCCTTTGATACGCAGTTGAAGGGCGGTATCTTTCTGCATCAGGGCAATATTGCCGAAATGAAAACAGGTGAGGGTAAGACCCTCGTCGCGACATTCCCTGCCTATCTCAATGCGCTGACCGGCAAGGGCGTGCACATCGTGACCGTGAACGATTACCTGGCACGCCGTGACGCGGAATGGATGAGCAAGGTTTATGGCGCTTTGGGCCTGACCACAGGTGTGGTGTATCCCCAGCAGCCCGAGGGCGAAAAGAAAGCCGCCTATGCGTGCGACGTGACCTATGCCACGAACAATGAACTGGGCTTTGACTATCTGCGCGACAACATGAAGTCGGAACTGGATCAGATGTTCCAGCGCGACCACAACTTTGCCATTGTGGACGAGGTCGACAGTATCCTGATCGATGAGGCGCGGACGCCGTTGATTATTTCTGGCCCGGCGCAGGACCGGTCCGAGATGTACGCCACTATCGATAAGGTCATCCCGGACGTATCCGATGATTTCTTTACGTTGGATGAAAAGACCCGTCAGGTGACTTTCAACGACGAGGGCAACGATTTTCTGGAAGAGAAGTTGAGCGCCTCTGGTTTGCTGCCCGAAGGGCAAACACTCTATGATCCTGAAAGCGCGACACTGGTTCACCACGTCAATCAGGCCTTGCGTGCGCATAAACTCTTTACCAAGGACAAAGACTATATCGTCCGTGATGATGAGGTTGTGCTGATCGACGAATTCACCGGCCGCATGATGGCGGGTCGGCGTTTGTCTGACGGGCTGCATCAGGCGATTGAGGCGAAAGAAGGATGTTCCATCAAGCCAGAAAACGTGACTTTGGCCTCGGTGACATTCCAGAACTATTTCCGTCTTTACGACAAATTGGCCGGCATGACTGGCACGGCTGCGACCGAAGCAGAAGAGTTTCTGGAAATCTACAATCTGGGTGTTGTTGAAGTGCCAACAAACCGCCCCATCGCCCGTATCGACGAAGACGATCAGGTGTACCGCACCGCGCGCGAGAAATTTGCAGGCGTTGTAGACGAGATCAAGGAAGCTCACGCCAAGGGTCAGCCGATTCTTGTGGGTACCACGTCGATCGAAAAATCCGAGGCGCTGGCAGAGATGCTGAAAGGTGAGGGAATCACCTTTAATGTTCTGAACGCCAGACAGCACGAGCAGGAAGCCCAGATTGTGGCAGACGCTGGTAAACTGAACGCTGTCACGATTGCGACGAACATGGCCGGTCGCGGGACCGACATTCAGCTAGGCGGCAACGTTGAAATGCGCGTGCTGCAAGCGATGGCCGAAAATCCAGACGCCGATATCGAAGACGTGCGCGCACGCATCGAAGCGGAAGTGGCCGATGAAAAAGAAAAGGTGAAAGCCGCTGGCGGGCTCTTTGTTCTGGCCACCGAACGCCATGAAAGCCGCCGCATTGATAACCAGCTGCGCGGCCGTTCCGGTCGTCAGGGTGACCCGGGCCGTTCTGCGTTCTTCCTGTCTCTGGAAGACGATTTGATGCGGATCTTTGGCTCTGACCGGTTGGACAAAGTCCTGTCAGGTCTGGGCATGAAAGAGGGTGAGGCGATTGTGCACCCATGGGTGAACAAGTCATTGGAGCGGGCGCAGGCCAAGGTCGAAGGCCGCAACTTTGATATCCGCAAACAGCTGTTGAAGTTTGATGACGTGATGAACGAGCAGCGGAAAGTGATCTTCTCGCAGCGCCGGGACATCATGAAAGCCAAAGACCTGTCAGAGGTCACAAAAGATATGCGCGATCAGGTGATTGATGATCTGGTTGACGAATATATGCCGCCAAAAACTTATGCAGATCAATGGGATACCAAGGGGCTGCATGATAAGGTTGGTGAAGTTCTGGGGCTTGATGTGCCGGTCGCTGACTGGGCTGCGGAAGAGGGTGTTGATGATGATGACATCCGCGAACGCCTTGAGGATCACGCGGACAAGCTGATGGCCGAAAAGGCCGAAGCGTTCGGCGATGAAACAATGCGCAACGTTGAGAAACAGCTCTTGCTCCAAACAATTGACGCGAAATGGCGCGAGCATTTGCTGACACTTGAGCACCTGCGTTCGGTAGTGGGTTTCCGCGGATATGCTCAGCGTGATCCGTTGAATGAATACAAGACCGAAGGCTTCCAGTTGTTTGAAAGCATGCTTGACGGCCTGCGGACAGATGTGACGAAAAAGTTGTCGCAAATCCGTCCGATGTCGAAGGAAGAGCAAGAGCAGATGATCGCGCAGATCCGCCAGCAGCAGCAAGCAGCGGGCGCTGCCGCCCCGGCAGGGGCAGTGTCTGAAAATGCGCGTCCAGGTTTTGACGAAAACGATCAGTCTACGTGGGGCAATCCGGGCCGGAACGATCTTTGCCCCTGTGGATCAGGCAAGAAGTTCAAGCACTGTCACGGTCGCATCGCCTAATTTCGGACACAATTGAGCCACGCTAAGACCTTTTGTCAGTCCCGTTCATGTCACGCTAACCGGGCATGGTTATCACAGCCTAACCGCAGCTGTGAGGGATGGGGATGTCTCGCTTTAAGACGATCAAGACGATTGCATCGACTTTGACTATCGCCATCACACTTGGCTTTGTGGTGCAGTATGGTGAATCGACGCCGCTTATCAGCGATGAAGATACCACGTCCACCTATAATAAGGCACCACGTTCACTGATGCTGTCGACCAATGCGCATGGTCAGCCGGTGTTTGGCGTTCCCAACGTTGTTACAACTCCGATAGATCACGCAGCAAACCTTCAGCATGTTGTCGCCGTTGACGTTGTCTACACAGAATTGGATACGCCGAAATTCGGGCCGATCCTGGCAACACCGGTAACAGGGTGCGGCACCACATTTTCGGCGCGGCGTGAACCTGCTGCAATCGTCGCTTTGTCGCTTGTTGCGCCCTGTAACGAAGGGCAATCCTTTGTTGTGTCGCACAGCGGGATGAAAATCGCAGCCCGGACGGACCGCAACGGAAGGGCCATTGTAAAGGTACCTGCGCTTGTGACGGATGCGCATTTCGAGGTCTGGTTTGATAATATCCTCAAAGCGACGACAAGTATTTTTGTGCCAGAACTGCGCCGCTATGATCGCGCCGTTTTGCAGTGGATGACCGATGACAACATGCGCTTGCATGCTTTGGAAAGCGGTGCGCAGATCGGTGAGCCCGGCCATGTCTGGTCTGCGTCGCTTCATTCTGCGCAGGACACCCGGGCAGGTCGCAATGGATTTGTCGTCTATCTGGGCGATTCTGAGGCGGATATTCCTTATCAGGCAGAGGTTTATACCTTTCCGGAAGGTCAAATGAACCGCGATGGCGGCGTTGATTTGCGTATGGGTGTCACGGTCACGGCCCACAACTGCGCACGCGAGGTGGATGCAATGACTATCCAGACCAATGCCGGGCAGACCCTGATTGAGACTGAAATAACGGCCCAGATGCCGCCTTGTGATCAGGTTGGACAGGTCGCCATGCTGCGCAACAAGTTTTCAGATCTTACCATCGTTTCAAACTAAGAACCGCCTTAGTCAAACAGCCCAAGCGCGCGAAAGCTTGTTTCATTCGCTTTCCCGATAATCAGATGATCATGCACCGTGATGTTCAGGGTTTTGGCAGCTGCCGCAATCTGGCGGGTCATATGAATATCAGCATCCGAAGGTGTCGGATCGCCTGATGGATGGTTATGAACAAGGATCAATGCGCTGGCATTAAGCTCAAGCGCACGTTTCACAACCTCACGCGGGTAGACAGGAACATGATCAACGGTGCCCTGCGCCTGTTCTTCGTCTGCAATGACCGTGTTCTTTGTATCAAGGAACAAAATCCGGAACTGTTCTGTTTCACGATGCGCCATGGTGGTGTGGCAATAGTCCAAAAGAGCGTCCCAGCCGGACAGAACATGGCGCTGCATGACCCTTGAGCGGGACAGACGATGCGCCGCCGCTTCGACGATCTTGAGCTCGAGCAAAACAGCGTCCCCCACGCCGTTTACCGCCGTAAGCTGCGTGGCGGGGGCCGAGAGGACGCGATTGAAATCCCCGAACCTTTCGATCAGGGCGCGGGCGAGCGGTTTGACATCCTGTCTGGGGATCGCGCGAAACAACACCAGTTCCAACAACTCATAGTCTGGCATCGCGGTAGCACCGCCTGCCAAAAAGCGTTCGCGCAAGCGTTTGCGATGATCGCGCATGTAAGACGGAACTTTGCCAGCCGTGATAGGCAAGGCCTGCTTCACGTCATCATGGTCAGGAAAAAGAGAGGGTGCTTCGGCAAAGTGAGTCATGGCTCTACTTTGCCGAAGCATTAGTTACTGCGCGGTTAACGCTAGCTTTTCATTGAGTCCCAAAAGCTTTTGACCGTATCGAAGAAGCTGGACCCATGCGGGTTATTGTCTTCGCTCAGCTGGTCAAACTCTTTCAGAATTTCGCGCTGTCGGGATGTCAGTTTGACAGGTGTTTCGACCGCCAATTCAATGAACATATCACCCGTGCCAGCACCGCGCAGGGCGGGCATACCTTTGCCACGCAGGCGCATCTGACGCCCAGATTGCGAGCCTTCGGGCACCTTTACACGACTGCGGCCGCCGTCGATGGTGGGCACTTCGATCTCGCCACCCAATGCGGCGGTCGCGATGGATACGGGCACGCGGCAGTAAAGGTTGGTGTTCTCGCGTTCGAACAGCGCATGCTCTTGCACGTCGATGAAGATATAGAGATCACCCGTTGGCCCACCACGCATGCCGGCTTCGCCTTCACCAGCCAGGCGAATACGTGTCCCGGTTTCAACCCCCGCAGGAATGTTGACCGAAAGTGCTTTCTCTTTCTCGACGCGGCCTTGGCCGTGGCAGGTTG
>JALQUF010000112.1 GCA_023263855.1 Yoonia sp.
TACCGTGGCCTAATTTCGCACCGCCGTTTCCACCATCATCCCGCCCCGCAAGAATGCCAAGTTCTGGAAGCCCGACAGCGCAGGCGCGATCGCCCGCAACGAGGCCCTCCGCGCATCGAAACGCCTGGGCCGGAAGATCTGGCGGAAATGGAGCGGCTACCATCGCCGAAGTCGCGCCGAGACCAAGATGCACTGCATGAAGCTGTTGGGCCAACGCCTCATGGCGCGAGAGCCCGACCGCCAGGTCGCCGAGCTTCAGATCCGTGTCGCCGTCATGAACGGCTTCACCGTGCTCGGCATACCCGTGACCGAAGCCGTGGGATAAGTGTGTCCGGGGAAAGGGGTAGCTTGGCCATCAGACGATTTATGCAACAGAGCCCTTTCATCCGAGTGCGTTTTAGCAGCGTCACCGTCATGGCGCGTGAGATCGGTTTCGTGACACCGTCCATTCGGGTCACCTGTTTGCTGCCGCACGGATGAGAGGGAACGGAAGCGAATCGTTCAGTCAGCGTTCTGACTCCGTTGGACCCATCTATTGCGATGATTTTCCTGCTGGTCTACTTCTCAGGTTGAGAGACCACTTACCTGACTTAATTTATGGAAACATGCGATGAGTGAGCTGCCCCGTGATCTGCCAATTACCGGCTATGTAGAGCAGCTGTCTGGTCGTCCAGGTGAAGCCCTGGAATTCAAGGTCTCGTCAATATCGAACAAGCCGTTCACCGCCAGGCTTTTCAGATCCATCTGCGCCGATCCGAACCCGGACGGCCCGGGAATTGTGGAAGAGGACGCCTCAGAATATTTTGCAACTCAAGAATTCGCCTCGACGCACAGGCCGTTTTTTCCCGGATCTTACGGCGTGGCGGTAGATTGCGTTGCCATCAAAAGAGACCTTGGCGTCGAGCACTTTCAGATCACCGCCGTCTGTGACGATCAGCGGGTTGATTTCCAGCATCTCCATGTCTTTTTCAACGAAGGCTTTGTAGAGGTTGCCCATCAAGGCCACGCATTGCTTGATCTGCGGCCCTTCTAGCCCCAGCGCAAAGGCGACGCGGCGACCGTGGAATGGCTGATAGCCGGTTGCGGGATCAACGGTGAAGTTGAGGATCTTTTCGGGCGTATTCTCAGCCACTTCTTCAATATCCATGCCGCCTTCGGTCGAGACGACGAAACCGATGCGGCTTGTCTGACGATCAACCAGCAGTGCAAGGTACATTTCTGTCTCGATGCCGGAGCCGTCTTCGATGTAGATGCGGTTGACTTGTTTACCTGCAGGGCCGGTCTGATGCGTAACCAACGTGCGGCCCAGCATTTTCTTGGCTTCCTGTGCTGCTTCTTCGACCGATTTGGTCAGGCGCACACCGCCGGCTTCGCCAGCGTCAGCTTCTTTGAATTTGCCTTTGCCGCGTCCACCTGCGTGGATCTGCGCCTTGACGACCCAAAGAGGTCCGTCCAGTTCGCCTGCGGCTGTTTTGGCATCTTCGGCGCGGGTGACAGGGCGACCGTCTGATACGGGCGCGCCATAACTGCGCAACAGTGCTTTGGCCTGGTATTCGTGAATGTTCATAAGACAATTCCAATTTGGCTTCGGTTAGCCGCACCTAAACATAGAAAAATTCCCAGTTATAAGCGAAAAATGTCAAATCAGCCCAAAATCGAACATTTGTGATCACACGAAAAAAACCTGTGATCACAAATAACGGGTATCGCCGAATTTCATCGACTTTATTCAGTTTTTTCAGAATCGGGATGATGATAGCAAAGACGGTATGATGATGGATAGACCAACCTGGGCGGTTGTTGCGACCGTGGACGAACCGCCTGCCTTGGTGCAGGCCTTTGTTGCGTGGTATCTGTCTTTGGGGGCAGCGCAGATATTCATCTACTGCGACGATCCCGATGATCCGCTGCATGCGCAATTGGCGGATTTGCCGCAGGTTCGTGTTGTTCTGTGTGACGCGGCCCACTGGGCGCGGCTCGGCAAGAGCCGCCCACGGCGCCATCAGGTACGACAGGTGCGCAATGCGCGCGATGCTTATGTTGCGATGGATGCAGAATGGCTGTTGCATTGTGATGCAGACGAATTTCTATCGCCGGGGATGCCGGTGTCCGATGCACTGGGCGCTGTGCCAGATGAAACTGACGGGGTTGTTGTGCCCGTGGCAGAGCGGGTGCATCTGCGCGGGGGCTTGGACGAGAATATCTTTGAAGGTGCGTTTCGCCGCCCCTTTCGCGGCCCTGCATCAAAAGGGCGCCGGTTGTTCGGGCCTGACTTTGATCTGACCTATCGGGGGCTGACGGGGCATTCGCAGGGCAAGACCTTTGTGCGTAAGGGGCGTGCGCTCAACCTGTCGATTCATCGCCCAAGGCCCGTGCGCCCCGATCAACAGGTCATGTTGGAAAGGGCCGATGTGGCAGCGTTGGAATTGCTGCATTTTGACGGCCTGACGCCCACGTTCTGGACCTACAAACTAGTCCGGATGATGCATGCCTTGGCGAAACACGACGGGATGCCGCCGTCGGAGCATCGGCGCAAGCAAGCGGATGTGGTGCGTGCCGACCCCGATGGCGCGCTGGGGCTCTATGATCGATTGAAGCGCCCTGATGACAAGCTGATCCGTCAAATGAAGCGTCAGGGCCTTTGGGTAGAGCCTGCCTTTGATCCGTCAAAGGCGCTGGCAACCTATTTTCTCTCAGAGCCGGTCGATGTGACGCCACAAGCGGTTGATCGGTGGTTGCAGCGCAAGAAGGCAAATGTGTTGTCCTTCTTGCGCAAGGACTAGTCTGCGCTGATGGGCCTAGTTCAGGATCACCATAAAGAGCCCGGCGTCGCCGCCCACCATGCGCTGGAACTGCCGCAGGCTGTTGCCTGACATGCGCGTGCCTTCTTCCAGATAGGGCAGCACGCCTTCGCCCTGAATGATGGCGATGATGTCAATGTCGGGCGGGTTCTGCATGGCTTTGGCCAGATTGATGCCTGCACCACGGCCCAGCCGCCAATGCGGGATCAGCAGATCACCGGTCAGAACCGCCTCGGCCTCGGCCAGAACCATGCGCCATTGACTGCCGATATCTGCAGGAAACGCGAGCGGCAGGGCGCTGGTTTGGTTGGAGTTGGGGATCCATTCCAGCTTATTGTCTGTTTCTGTGGCGACACGTGACCAGAATGTCTGGTTGTCCGCGATCATCGCAAGGAAATGGGCATGCGCTTTGCGGGACCGGTCCACATCGGGCTGGCCTTCGATGGCATGAATGAACATGGCGACGACATCGACCCAGTTATCTTCATCCGGCATGAAGATCATTTGCCGGCCACCATCATTTAGCGTGGCCATTGCCGCTGCGCTGTCTGTGACGCGCGTAATTGCCGAAGTGGGATCAAGTGCCAGAATAGTTTCGCTGACACCGGAAAGCAGGTGCGCATAGGCGGATAGCCACGCAGCGTCTGAGGTGTCGAAACGGACCACGGGCGGGGCAAGTGTGCCATCAAGGTCGCGGTTCAACTGCCCGGCGGTGACTTCAAAGAGACCTTCGCCCGCCTCGCGCGTTCCGTTTGCATTGATGTCGAACCACAGATCTGCGGTGTTGATGGTGACGCCAACGTTATCTGCATCTGTAATTGTATCGAGTGCGGCAAGGCTGCCGTCCAGATCGTCTAGTGCTGCCGTGAAAGTCTCGGCGATGACCGCTGGGCGGAACGGGGCCGCTTCGGGGTTGGGTGGCAGGGGCAGGCGCAGGAAGGGCAGGTCACTCATTTCCGCCATATCGCGGTTGATCTGCGTTGCATAAATGGTTTGCAGGGCCCCCTCAATCGTGCCCAGAAAGCGGACGCCACCAAGCGCAAACATATCGGACGGCGTTGGATCGGAAAGCGCTGACAGGTTTGCCTCGGTCGCGGTGAGGCCCGTTTGGGCGATCATTGCGGAATAGTCGGTTTCGGCAGCAGCACTGGTGGCAAGCGTGATGCTGGCCAGAGTGAGGGCAGTCGGGAAACGCATGGGGATTCTCCTTTTGGTGAAATGAACATAGATCATGAACAATGTTCAATCAAGAGGCAAAAAAGAAGGGTGCGCGATTGGCACCCTTCTTTGGATTGCTTAAGCCAGGCTGTCGTCGATACCTTTGCAGGCCTCGACAAGACCCTTCACGGCGTCGACGGATTTGTCGAACATCGCCTGCTCTTCTTTGTTCATCTTGATTTCCACAACACGCTCGATGCCGCCGGCACCAATCACGGTTGGTACGCCAACGTAGAAACCATCAAGGCCGTAAGCGCCATCAACATGTGCCGCACATGGCAGCAGACGCTTTTGGTCTTTGAGGTAAGCTTCGGCCATCTCGATACCCGATGTGGCTGGCGCGTAGAAGGCAGAGCCGGTTTTCAGCAGGCCAACGATTTCTGCGCCGCCGTCGCGTGTGCGCTGCACGATCGCGTCAAGCTTGTCTTGTGTGGTCCAGCCCATGTCGACCAGATCGGGCAGAGGGATGCCTGCAACTGTGGAATAGCGTGTCAGCGGCACCATTGTGTCGCCGTGGCCGCCCAGAACGAAGGCGGTGACGTCGCGCATGGAGACATCGAACTCTTCGGCAAGGAAGTGACGGAAGCGTGCGCTGTCCAGAACGCCCGCCATGCCGCAAACCATGTGGTGGGGCAGGCCGGAGAATTCGCGTAGTGCCCAGACCATCGCATCCAGTGGGTTGGTGATGCAGATGACGAAGGCGTTCGGTGCATGGGCGGCAATGCCTTCACCAACGGATTTCATCACTTTCAGGTTGATGCCCAACAGGTCATCGCGCGACATGCCCGGCTTGCGGGCCACACCGGCAGTAACGATGCAGACGTCTGCGCCCGCGATATCTTCGTAGCTGTTTGCGCCTTTGAAGCTGCCGTCGAATTTGGCCGCTGGGCCGGATTCGGCGATATCCAGCGCCTTACCTTGGGGGATGCCTTCGGCAATATCGAAGAGCACAACATCGCCGAGTTCTTTGACAGCTGCGAGGTGTGCAAGCGTGCCGCCGATCTGTCCGGCGCCGATGAGGGCAATCTTGGGTCTGGCCATTGAAACAGGTCCTTTGGTGATTTGGTTTCGGCGTTTGGGTAAGGCTTTGCAGCCGCGCGCGCAAGAGTGCTGCATCGCGGCATCCCATGTTCCGCAGTGGTCAAGTGACGTTCAAACCGCTAACGAGACGTGAATGAAGGACAATTCGGAAGCCCCAAGTGATTGAGTTTAGTTGGCAATTTTTCGCGGTTGGCATTCCTGCGATTATATTTGGCGGGATTTCCAAAGGTGGGTTCGGTTCGGGTGCTGCTTTTGTCGCCGGGGCGATTCTTGCGCTTGTGGTGCCGCCGGGGGCTGCTTTGGGGATTGTTTTGCCGCTCTTCATGCTGGTGGATGCGGCGACTTTGAAACCCTATTGGGGCAAGTGGCACTGGCCGTCCGCCAAGGGGCTGATGATCGGCGCCGTTCCCGGCTGCATCATTGCGGCCTATCTTTATGCCATCGTTGATGCCGATATTTTCCGGTTGCTGATCGGTGCCATCTGTCTGGCCTTCGTGGCATTTCAGCTAAGCCGCTCGCTGGGTTGGTTGACCGTGAAGCAAATCCCGTTTTCGGCGCCTTTGGCGTGGCTCGCGGGGCTGGTCGGTGGTTTCACCAGTTTTGTCAGCCATGCCGGTGGGCCGCCAACGGCTGTGTTTTTGTTATCCCAAGGCCTGAGCAAAACCGCCTATCAAGCCACCACAGTCGTCGTTTTTTGGGCGGTCAACTGGATGAAGGCTGTGCCCTATGCGTTCCTTGGGATTTTCAGTTGGGATACGATGATGGGCAGCCTTGCTTTGGCGCCATTTGCGTTGGTCGGGGCCTGGATCGGCGTCAAAGCGCATCATCTGGTCCCAGAGCGCCTGTTCTTTGGTCTGACCTATGTCTTGCTGGTGCTGACGGGTGTCCGGCTGATCTGGGTTGCGTTAGCATAGGCCGGACACCGGTGGTCAGCTTTGCGTGTCAAACTGGGCCAAAGGTTCGTTCAGGTATTGATAGGCTTGGCCGGCGGCCACCAAACAGGTCGGCCCCCCGGGGCGCGTGACTGTGATGGTCCATGATCCGGTACCCGGCGACGCGAACACTTCAACCACGGAATTGTCACTGCCCAGCCCGATGGATTGGCGGCTTTCGCCATAGCTTTGCGCAAGCCGTTCGACGACTTGGGCGTGATCTGCGCAATTGTCTGGTTGCGCCTGTACCTGTTGTGCCGCCAGCATCATGGCACCAAAGCCGAAGGTCATTAGAAAGAATGCAGGTTTCATGTCATTTCCCTTTTGCGACGCCTGTCGCAGCGAAAGGCAGCGACAAGGCAAGTACCCAAATCCTCAGGACAACCTCTGTGAAATTGGTTAACAGACCGTGACGATGGACGGGTTGCTGCGATGCGGCAATTTTGCCTTGAATGATGTGTCAATTTCTGGCCTGTTCCGCGCAACAATATTGCGAGGAAGATTCGATGCATGACCGCCCTTACCGATCCGCCCTTTATATTCCGGGATCAAAGGACCGCGCCCTTGAAAAGGCGCGCAGCCTGCCTGTCGATGTGATCCTGTTTGATCTGGAGGATGCGGTTAGCCCGGACGCCAAAGTCGCTGCCCGCGACACACTCTATGCGGCTTTGGCCGATGACGGTTATGGTGCACGGTTGAAGATTGTGCGGATCAACGGGTTGGATACCGCATGGGGGGCAGCGGATGCCGCAGCGGTGGCAGCCATGAACTGTGATGCGATTCTATTGCCCAAGGTGAATGGCCCCGCCGATGTGGATGCGCTAGCCGCATTAGTACCTGACCTGCCGATCTGGGCGATGATGGAAACGCCCGAGGGCATTTTGAATGCGGCAAGCATTGCGGCACATCCGCGGATCGCAGGCTTCGTGCTCGGGACGAATGATCTTGCCAAGGATCTGAACTCGCGGACCCGTGCGGCACTGACGATGGCCTTGCAGCATTGCCTGCTGGCGGCGAAAGCGGCGGGAATTGTGGCACTTGATGGCGTCTATAACGCCTTCAAGGATGAGGACGGCTTGCGCGCCGAATGCGAAGAAGGCCGCGATATGGGGTTTGATGGCAAGACCCTGATCCACCCCGCGCAGGTGGCGATTGCCAATGCAGCCTTTGGCCCCACGGACGATGAGATTGATCTGGCCCGTCGCCAGATTGCCGCATTCGAGGCGGCAGAGGCCGAAGGGCAGGGCGTGGCCGTGGTGGATGGCCGCATCGTTGAGAACTTGCATATTGTCACAGCGCGGGCGACTTTGGCGAAAGCTGACGCAATCGCTGCACTGGAGACAACATGACATTACTGATCGCAGGCGTTGCCCTTTGGTGGGCGGCACACTTGTTCAAACGGCTTGCACCCGGCGCGCGGGCGTCTTTGGGTGGCGCAGGCTATCCCATTATGGCGGCGACGATTGTCCTTAGCGTCGTGCTGATGGTGCTTGGTTATCGCGCCGCTGATGGGGCGTTTTACTGGGGGCGCAACCCGATGTGGGTGGGCATCAACAACCTGTTGATGGTGCTGGCGTTCTATTTTTATGCGGCAAGTGCGGCCAAGGGCGCCAAGATCTGGCTGGGCACGAAGGTCCGCCACCCGCAGCTGACCGGCTTTTCGATCTGGGCAGTGGCGCACCTGCTGGTCAACGGGGACACCCCGTCCTTTATCCTGTTTGGCGGATTGCTGGTCTGGGCGATTGTCGAAATCTTGCTGATCAACGCGCAAGAAGGCCCGTGGCAGCGGCCGCCGCGCGCACCTGCCAAGAAAGAAGTCGTAGCCATCGTTGTTACAATCGTTGTGACTGTTGTGGTCATGCTCATCCACTACGCGCTGGGTGTCACACCTTGGGGGTAACATGACAAAGCTCTACCGATTATTGACCGAAGATGACACATCCGCCTTTTGCCACAAAGTGAGCGATGCTTTGTCAAAGGGCTGGAAGCTATATGGCGATCCAACCTATGCTTTTGACCATGCCAATGGCGTGATGCGCTGCGGTCAGGCCGTGACCAAAGATGTCGAACCCGCCTATTCCTCTGATATGAAGTTGGGACAGCAATGACCAAGACAAATGCGGGCCGTTTCTTTGAGGATTACACTGTCGGCGATGTGATCACACACGCCGTGCCGCGCACGATCAAGATGGGCGAACGCGCGCTTTATCATGCGCTTTACCCTGCGCGCCACGCGCTGCATTCCTCGGACCAGTTTGCACAAAGCTGTGGCCTGCCGTTCAGCCCGCTGGACGATCTGGTGACGTTTCACACCGTTTTCGGCAAGACGGTGCCTGATGTTTCGCTGAATGCGGTGGCCAATCTTGGCTATGCCGAAGGGCGCTGGATCACGCCGCTTTGGCCCGGTGATACGATCACGGCCACATCCGAGGTGATCGGGGTCAAGCAAAACTCGAACGGGAGATCCGGCGTTGTCTGGGTGCGCACCACGGGGCGCAATCAGCACGGTGAAGAGCTGATGTCCTATGTGCGCTGGGTCATGGTGCGCAAACGCGGTGAAGGGGCCGCGCCGGAAACGATAATTCCGGAGTTGGCAAAGGCTGTGGCGGTGGACGACCTGATCATTCCAAGGGGCCTTGATTTCACAGATTATGATTTCGCTTTGGCGGGTGAACCACACCGGTTGGCAGACTATGCCGTTGGCGAAGTCATTGACCACGTCGATGGCGTGACCATTGAAGAGGCCGAGCATATGATGGCCACACGCCTGTGGCAGAACACGGCAAAGGTGCATTTTGACGCGACCAACCGGCCCGATGGCAAGCGGTTGATCTATGGCGGGCATGTCATCTCATTGGCGCGTGCGCTGTCGTTCAATGGATTGGCGAATGCGCAGATGATTGTCGCGCTGAATGGCGGGGCACATGCCAACCCGTGCTTTGCCGGTGATACTGTGCGGGCGTGGTCTGAGGTGCTGGAAACAGCGCAGACAGATGCACCGGGTGTCGGAGCTATTCGCCTGCGGTTGGTTGCAACAAAAGGCACGGCGGGCGTTCTGCGCGGAGACGATGGCAAGTATGATCCCGATGTGCTGCTTGATCTGGATTACTGGGCGCTGATGCCGGTCTAGCAAATCGCGCCACTATGGTGACAAATCAATATTTGTGATCACACTTTTTCAAACTGTGATCACAACCGCAAAAAACATGCCGGATCGCGACCTTTTTTCACGGTTTGGCGGGCTCGCTGTGCGTGACTCTGCGGAATTTATGGTGCAAAAAGAAGCTCAAGGCGTCGTCTCGTTGACGGCACATGCCAACGAAGGGAACAGTTTATGGCTGACGTGAACCGGGGCAATCGCCCGCTTTCACCGCATTTGACAATCTATCGTCCGCAATGGACCTCAATGTCTTCAATTCTGGTTCGGATCACGGGCAACGCGCTGATTGTGGCGGCGTTGATGATTGTCTGGTGGTTCGTTGCTGCGGCTACCGGGCCCGAGGCCTTTGCCACCGCCAATGGTTTCGTCACAAGCTGGTTTGGTGATCTGGTCATGACACTCTCGGTGCTGGGTCTTTGGTATCACCTGCTGGGCGGTCTGCGCCATCTGGTGTGGGACAGTGGCCGGATGCTGGATGTCGACAAGTCAGAGATGGCGGCACAGATGATGATGGTGCTGTCGGTGCTGCTGACAATCTTCACCATTGTTGTTGTATAAGGGGGCGCTGATATGGCTTTTTTGACTGACCGCAAACGCGCAACCGGTATGGGCTCGGCCAAGACTGGCACCGAGCATCACTGGCAAATGATGGTGACTTCTGTTGCCCTGCTGATCCTGACGCCGCTCTTTATCTTTACCTTCGGGTCCATTCTGGGGTCGTCCTATGACGAGGTGATCGCCTATTACCAGCGGCCTTTCCCTGCTGTTGTTGCGATCCTGACCATGCTGGTGG
>JALQUF010000113.1 GCA_023263855.1 Yoonia sp.
AGGAAACCTGTGGCTTCATCGTAGTTCATCACACAGGTTGAATTGCCGTGGATGCCCATCTTTTCTTCGATCTTGCCGCAGGCCACGCCATTGCGGGCGCCAAGGCTGCCATCATCATTGACCATAAACTTGGGCACGATGAAAAGGGACACGCCTTTGATGCCCTCAGGTCCGCCTTGGATCTTCGCCAGAACGAGGTGGATGATGTTCTCGGCCATGTCGTGCTCACCGGCAGAGATGAAAATCTTCTGGCCCGAGATTTTGTAGCTGCCGTCGTCGTTTGGCACGGCCTTGGTGCGCATCAGACCCAGATCAGTGCCGCAATGTGGCTCTGTCAGGTTCATCGTGCCGGTCCACTCGCAGGTGGTCAGCTTGGGCAGATAGGTCTGCTTCTGCTCTTCCGACCCATGCGCATAGATCGCGGAGTAAGCACCATGGGTCAGGCCCTGATACATGTTAAAGGCCATGTTCGCAGACACGAATGGTTCCTGTGCGGCGGTGTGCATCACATAGGGTAGGCCCTGACCGCCATATTCAGGATCGCAATCCATCGCGGTCCAGCCGCCGTCTTTCATCTGCTGGAAGGCCTCTTTGAAGCCTGTCGGCGTACGGACCACACCGTTTTCCATGACACAGCCTTCGGTATCGCCGACCACGTTCAGCGGGTGCAGAACCTCGGATGCCACCTTGCCGGCCTCTTCAACAACGGCACTGGTGAAATCACGGTCAAGGTCTTCAAACCCCGGGATATTCTGCTCACTGACCTTTAACAGATCATGCAGTACAAACTGGATATCTTTGGTTGGTGCGTTGTAGATTGGCATCTGGTCTCTCTCCCATTCGTGTCGTTCTATGGCCGCGCCCGAGTGTCAGGCGGCGGCCGTTTTCTTTTTGGCCAGTTGCGCCAGCTTTTCAGCGCCCCAGGCCATTTGCTCTTTCAGCTCGCCAATCGCCTCTTCCAACTCGGCCTTCTGGGCCTCCATGTCGGCAAGGTGCTTTTCAGCGAGGACATATGTTTTCGACAGCTGCGCCTCTTGCCCGTCATTCATGTGATACAGGTCCAACAACTGGCGGATCTCTTCGAGACTGAAGCCAAAGCGTTTGCCGCGCAGGATCAACTTTAGCCGCGCGCGGTCGCGCTTGGTGAAAAGGCGTTTCTGGCCTTCGCGGACAGGGGACAGCAGTTCCTTGGCTTCGTAAAAGCGAAGGGTGCGTGGCGTCACATCAAATGCGTCACACATCTGCCGAATGTTAAGCGTCTCGGTCGTCATCTCTTCATTCCTTTGGGGCGTGTTTTCATGACACGACTTGCGAAGAACAAAGCCACCTTACAAGGAAAGTTGACGCATACGTAAACGTAACGTGGCGTCATTGCGAAGTTGACGAAAGGTCAGCAAAAATACCGTGGGGTCACGCGCAATAAAGGAACGCGAGGAACGGTGCCGTGGTCGCGCAAAACCCCACGAAAAAGGTGTTTCGCTGCATTTGAGGGGCTGGATTGGGCTGGATCAGGAAGCGAAATTGCCCCTGCACGGGCGCGCTTTTACAACATTGTGAGCGTTCCGTGGGGTGCGCCGCACCCTTAGCTGATCGTGTCGGCAGTTTCATCTCGCAAGCTTTGGAGCTCGGCAATCGTGTCTTCCAGTTGCTTTTTCTGGTCTGCCAGTTCGATCAATTGCTGATCCGCAAGGGCGACCCACTCGCGCATCTGCGCCTGCGTGCCTTCATGTTCATAGATCAGCAACCACTGCCGGATGTCTTCAAGCGAAAACCCAAACCGTCGCCCGCGCAAGATCAGCGTCATGCGCGCCAGTTCCTTGGGGCCATAGAACCGCGAACGGCCTTCTTTCTCGGGCTGCAAAAGCTCAATGTATTCGTAGTAGCGCAACGTGCGTGGCGTTACGTCGAATTTCGCGCACATCTCTTTGAATGACAGGCGGGTTTCCGACATTTTTATCTCCCTTACATCAATGGTAACTGTATCAATTAGGGGGGGCAACAGGTGGATCAGTGTCAGGGTGCTGTTGATGGTGGTCAAACAGGCCAATCAGGGATACCCAAAGACAAGTTTGTTCAGGAGCGCTTATGTCTGACGCACAAGAAAACCGCCGTGAGTTGCTGGTTCGCCAATTCATCACC
The DNA here is from genome assembly GCA_023263855.1 of Yoonia sp. Lineage (GTDB taxonomy): Bacteria > Pseudomonadota > Alphaproteobacteria > Rhodobacterales > Rhodobacteraceae > Yoonia. The sequence goes on from JALQUF010000113.1 coordinate 2,140, forward strand.
GCGATCCCACATGCCCTCGAGCTTGGCATGGAGTTGACGGAACTTGCCGATGGGCGGGCGGTGATCGGCATGGACTATGATGCGCGGTTGGTCGGTGATCCTGAGACGGGCGTGATCCATGGTGGGGCTGTTTCAGCGCTGATGGATACCTGCGCCGGGGCTGCGGTCATGTCGCACCCCGAGGCGGCGGCCGCCACGGCTACGCTGGATTTGCGGATTGACTATATGCGTCCGGCCAAGCCGGGTGACCGTATTGTGGCGACGGCTGAATGCTATCATGTGACGCGCTCGGTCGCTTTTGTCCGTGCCACCGCCGTTGATGCCGACCCGACCCGGCCGGTGGCCACCGCAACGGGTGCATTCACGATCGAAAGGGCCAAGTCATGAGCCGCCGTCCCGAACCTGTCCAAGTTGTCAAACAGCGCCGTGATGCGACCTTGCAAAGACTGGTGTCTGGCGTGCCCTATATTCAGTTTCTTGGCATTCAGGTTGATCGGCGCGGGGATGAGCTGACAGCGATTCTGCCTTATGCAGACAAGTTGATCGGCAACCCTATGCTGCCTGCGATCCATGGGGGCGTCACGGCGGCGTTTCTGGAAGTCACAGCCATTATCGAATTGAGTTGGGCGATGATCTGGGAAGAAATGGAGGCCGGAACCGTCAATGATGACGCCCCGCGCATCCATTTGCCCAAGACCATTGATTTCACCGTCGATTATCTGCGCTCGGGTCTGCCGCGCGATGCCTATGCACGGGCCCGCGTCAATCGCTCTGGCCGCCGCTATGCATCTGTCCATGTGGAAACATGGCAAGACAACCGCAGCAGGCTGTTTGCATCGGCGACGGGACATTTCCTGATGCCTCAACGCGATGGCTGATACGCTTAGCCACCGGCGTGTCCTTGCCATTGCTTTGCCCATCGTGCTGTCGAACGCGACAGTGCCGATCCTTGGTGTGGTGGATACTGCTGTTGTTGGTCAATTGGGCGAGGCCGCGCCGATTGGTGCTGTCGGCATCGGTGCGATCATCCTGTCCGCTGTCTATTGGATTTTCGGGTTCTTGCGGATGGGGACAACCGGCCTGACATCGCAGGCCGCCGGGGCAGGGGATGTGGATGAGGTCGATGCCCTTTTGTCACGCGCTTTGCTAATCGGGATATCGGCTGGGCTGGTGATGATCGCAGCGCAGGTTGCAATTTTCAACGGGGCCTTCTGGGTGTCACCCGCCAGCGCCGAGGTCGAGGGGCTGGCGCGTGACTATATGGTGATCCGGATCTGGTCGGCCCCCGCAACGATCGCGCTTTATGGCATCACCGGCTGGCTGATTGCACAGGAACGCACAAGGGCGGTTCTGGTCATTCAGGTCGGTATGAATGGGGCAAACATCGCGCTGAGTTTTCTGCTGGGGCTGAAGCTGGGCTGGGGGATCGAAGGAGTCGCCTGGGCAACCTTTATCGCGGAATGGGGCGGGCTTGCGTTAGGGCTTTGGCTGTGTCGCGGTGTTTTTGGGCGGCAAGCCTGGCTGTCTGCTTCGCGTGTTTTCGATATCGTGCGGCTGAAGCATATGGCGCTTGTGAATACCGATATTCTGATCCGGTCGGTCCTGTTGCAGGCGGTGTTTGTCAGCTTCCTGCTTTTCGGGTCGGACTTTGGCGATGTGCAGTTGGCGGCCAATCAAATTCTGATGCAGTTCTTACAGGTCACAGCCTACGCATTGGACGGTTTTGCCTTCGCGGCGGAGGCGCTGGTGGGGCAGGCGCTGGGCGCGCGGGCGCGGGCGGCCTTGCGACGGAGCGCAGTTCTCAGCAGTCTGTGGGGCGGGGTGGTCTGTGCGCTTCTGGCTTTGTCCTTTGCGCTTTTCGGTGGTGCGATCATCGACGTGATGACAACGGCCCCTGAGGTGCGCGAGGTTGCGCGCGTCTACCTGCCTTATATGGTGGCGGCCCCCATCGTCGGGGTCGCGGCATGGATGCTGGACGGGATATTCATAGGTGCGACACGGACCAAGGATATGCGCAACATGATGATCATCTCGGCCGTGATCTATTTTGCCACGGTGATCCCGCTGATGGCCGCTTTCCAGAACCACGGGCTCTGGATCGGGCTTTTGCTTAACTTTGTTGTGCGCGGTGCGACGCTGGGCTGGAAATATCCGGGTCTTGAGGCTGCGGCGGACAGGCCACGCTCAGATCCAGTCGCCGCGGCCTGAGCCAACGGCGTCTGCCACATGCGCGAAACCATCGCGTCTGAGCAGGTCGTCCAGCCCTTGGGCAATCTCACCGGCAAGGGAAATCCCACCGTAAACCAGCGCAGTATAAAGTTGCACGGCCGACGCGCCCGCGCGGATTTTTTGGTAGGCTTGCTCGGCACTCCCAACCCCGCCGACGCCGATGATCGGCAGGGATGTCTGTCCGGCAAGCTGCGCCAGAACACGGGTGGATTTTTCAAAGAGCGGCTGGCCGGACAAACCGCCCGCTTCTGTCTTATGCGGCCCGTGCAGCCCGTCGCGATCCAAGGTGGTGTTCGTGGCAATAATGGCGGCGATGCCCGATGTATTTGCGACCTCGGCGACGTCTTTGATTTCCTCATCGTTCAAGTCAGGGGCGATTTTCAGAAACACCGGGATTGGGTTTGCCAGCGCTTCCCGCGCCTCCATCACACCCGCCAGCAATGCCGCCAGCGCCGCCTTACCTTGCAAGTCGCGCAGCTTTTCGGTGTTGGGTGAGGATACATTTACTGTCGCAAAATCAACGTGTGGCCCACAGGTTGTCAGGACGGTCGCAAAATCAGCAGCTTTGTCGGTGCTGTCCTTGTTTGCCCCCAGATTAAGGCCAATGACCGCGTGGGGCGGGCGGTTCGCCAGACGTTTGGCAATGGTGTCCATCCCGTCGTTGTTAAAACCGAACCGGTTGATCGCTGCCTGATCCTGTGCCAGCCGAAACAGACGCGGCTTGGGATTGCCGGGTTGCGCGCGCGGCGTGGCGGCGCCGACTTCCAGAAAACCAAACCCAGTCTTGGACAGGGCGCCCAACGCCGTCGCATTCTTGTCAAATCCCGCAGCAAGCCCCACCGGATTGGGCAGATCTAGCCCGGCAATATGGGTGCGTAAGCGTGTAGAGGTAACTGGACCAGAGCGCGGGCCCAAGCCTGCGTTCAAGGCTTTCAGCGCTAACCCATGTGCAACTTCAGGGTCGATCCGGCGCAAAGCATTGAGGCCAATGTTCTCAAGCGCCTTCATGACAGATCCGGAAACTGATGCACACCGTCTTGCAACGGCAGGGGTTTTGCCCAAACCACATCATTCACCTGCATGTTGCGATAGAGATGCGGGAACAAAACGTCGTTGCGGGCAGGCTCCCATTTGAGCGGGGCCAGCCCTTCGGTTTCAACTGCCAACAGCATCAAGCCGTCAACCCCGGCAAAGTATTTAGCTGCGGTTTCGGCAACCGTTTCGGCAGTCGAAAAGTGAATGTAGCCGTCGGCCACATCAATAGGGGCGCCGACGGTTTCGCCGTCTGCCTGCAACGTGGCCCATTCGTCGGCCCGGAAGATCTTGTAAATCAGCATATGTGCGTGATGGCCTTTGCGCAAAAAATGGTCAAGGACTCAAGAACAGCGCAATTGACGTTAGGGCGGATCGTATGACTGCTTATTCAATTTGACTCTGGCATAGGCCCTCGCCAAGCTGTGATCATTCCAACTTGGGGGACCTGATCCTATGATGTTACGTATCATGACAACGACCTGTGCAATGGCCATGATGGCAAGCACAGCTGCGGCCGACTACACTTTGCATATCATCCACACCAATGACCTGCACAGCCGGATCGAGCCGATCAACCGTTTCGATTCGACCTGCAACGCTGAAGATAACGCCGCTGGCGAATGCTTTGGCGGCATTGCGCGGGTGATCACAAAAATCAACGAATTACGCGAAGAGCTGGCTGGCGAAAACGTGCTGCTGCTTGATGCGGGCGACCAGTATCAGGGCAGCCTGATGTACACAACCTATAAGGGTGACGTGGAAGCCGAATTCATGGAGCAGATCGGCTATGATGTGATGGCTGTTGGCAACCACGAATTTGATGACGGCGATGAAGGCCTGCGCAAGCTGACCGACGCGGTGTCCTTCCCTGTCATCTCGGGCAATATCGACGTTTCAAGCTCGAACATCCTGGCAGGCCAGGTGGACAACCACGTGGTCATCGAAGTCGGCGGTGAGCGGATTGGCATCATCTCGGCGCTGGCTGTTGATACGGTCGAAACATCCAGCCCCTCCAACGCAGTGATCTTCACGCCTGAGGCGGAAAGCCTTGCGGCGGATGTGGCCACTTTGGAAGAGGACGGTGTGAACAAAATCATCGCCCTGACCCACGTTGGTGTAAATAAAGATATGGCGCTTGCCGAAAGCGTGGCCGGAATTGATGCGGTTGTGGGTGGTCACTCGCACACGCTGTTTTCCAACACCGAAGAAGGTGCGATGGCCTATCCAACGATGGTGGCTGACGTGCCGGTTGTGCAGGCCTATGCCTATTCGAAATACATCGGTCATCTGACGCTTGTGTTTGATGATAACGGGACTTTGACGTCTGCAACGGGTGACACCATTCTGTTGGACGCCAGCGTGGCCGAAGATGAAGCCGCCGTTGCACGTGTGGCTGAATTGGCTGGTCCGATCGAGGAAATGAAAACCCGCGTTGTTGGCGAAACAGCCGATGTGGTCGTTGGTGATCGTGATGTTTGCCGTGCAATGGAATGCTCGATGGGCAACTTGGTGGCCGATGCGATGCTTGACCGTGTTGCGGATCAGGGTATCCAGATTGCAATCCAGAACGGTGGTGGTCTGCGCGCATCCATTGACGCAGGTGAGGTGACGATGGGCGAAGTGCTGACAGTGCTGCCGTTCCAGAACACGCTTTCGACGTTTGAAGTGACGGGTGAGACTATCGTTGCCGCGCTTGAAAATGGTGTTGGGCAGATCGAAGAGGGTGCAGGCCGCTTCCCACAGGTTGCGGGTATGTCTTTTACAGTGGATGCCGCTGCAGCGCCCGGTTCACGCGTGTCTGACGTGATGGTCGGCGGTGAGCCGATCGACCTGACTGCAACCTACGGTGCCGTCTCAAACAACTACGTGCGCAATGGCGGTGACGGCTATGGCATGTTTGTTGATGCGATGAACGCATATGACTTCGGCCCGGATCTGGCGGATGTGACTGCGGAATACATTGCAGCCAACGCGCCGTACCAGCCTTATACGGACGGGCGTATCACAATGAAGTAAGCCTGTAAGGCTTGTAGAGATTGCGAAAAGAAAGCGCGCTGTGGGGGACCACAGCGCGCTTTTTCTTATTCACGGTCGCAGACACTCTGCCGGGCGTTGGCAGGCTGAGTCGCAATCAGAACTGAAAGTTTAAATTCAGGCTCACGCGTTCTTCCTGATCGGTGTCGCGCTTGTCGATCGGCTTGGCGACGTTGAGTTGCAAAAGCCCGAATGCGCAATCCCAATAGAGCGACAGGCCAACGGAGGTCCGCAAAAAGTAGCTGTCATCGATTGTCCCGGATGCGCCGCCTGTGAGCTCATCAAGACCCCACAGAGCGCCTGCGTCGGCAAAACCGGCTACCGTAATATCGGGGTTCGGCGTCGCGACCCGCAGCTCGATCGAAGAGGTGACAAATTCGTTTCCACCAAGGGCCGTGTCTACCGACCCTTCGACAAAGTCACGTGGTCCCAGACCTTTATACGCAAAGCCGCGCGGCATGGGATTGGCCTGTCTTTGGGGTAGCACATCCCGCAGCCTGCAAAAGATTAAATCTTGACGCGCGAAAAGAAATTGTTTCGGATGTAAAAATTGCGGCGGGAGAGGGCTTGGTGATGTCGATGAAGAAGATCAGGAACATGGAGGAGTTCTCGGCCGTGAGTGGCATTTCACGACCAACGGTCTCAAAATATTTCAACGATCCTGAGAGCGTCCGTAAGACCACCCGTGCAAAAATTGAAAAGGCGATCGAAGCACACGACTACCGCCCGAACATCTTTGCAATGAACCAGAACCGCAAACTGACGAAGAATGTTGGTATTGTGGTGCCCTTGCTGACCGACCCGTATTTTGCCGAAATAGCACGCAACCTTGAGCAGCGCTGCATTGATGCAGGCTATCGCCCCACGTTGTTTAGCGCGCATGGTGATCCGGCATTTGAGGTCGAGGTGCTGGACACGCTGCGTTCGATGAAACCTGCGGGGGTTCTTTTGGCCCCGCTGGGCCGGGCGTCAGACCGTGTTGCCCTTGAGAAATTTTGCGATGACGTGCCAACACTGATCTTTGACAGCAGCGTCGACGAATTGGGTCTGGCCTTTGTCGGCTCAGACAACGTGCAGTTCACCACACATATCACTGACTATCTGTGCCGGACAGGCGAGGCGCCCTGCTTCTTCGAGATGAAAACCCCCGCAAACCCCAACGCCCACCGCCGCAGACAAGCCTACCTGAGCGCCATGGAGACCTTTGGCCATACGCCACAGGTGATTTCGGTCGACGGCGAAGGATGGGGGTTTGAAGAGATCGGGCGTTTGGGCGGGCATGACGCCTTGGCAAACCATCGGTTCGGGACCAATACAATCCTGTGCAGCAACGACCGTCTGGCGATCGGACTTTTGACGGCATGCTATGAATGTAACGTCACCGTTGGGCGTGGACCTGATTGCGCGATTCGTGTCGCTGGGCAGGACGGTCATCCGCATTCGCGTTATACATGTCCGCCTCTGACGACCATTTCGCACGATTATGACGCCGTTTCGAAACACGCAGCCGACGCGCTTTTTGAAGCGATTGACGGCACGATATCACCTTGGAAAAGCACAAGAATACAAGGCAAACTGGTACTGCGCGATTCCGCCTGACCCTGTAGATATTTTACGCGCGTAAATTTTTTGTTGACGTCGCGTTGCGCTTTCCCTTAGCGTCGGTCCATCACATCCAACAGGGAGGAACACCGGATGTCTTTGAAGAGCACTCTTCGTGCTGCGACGGCGCTTACGTTGATCACAACAGGTAGCGCATTTGCAGATGCACACTCAGCAACAATCACAATCGCGACCGTGAACAACGGCGACATGATCCGTATGCAGGGCTACACCGACACTTTCACTGAGCAAACCGGCATTGCCGTTGAGTGGGTGACATTGGAAGAAAACGTACTGCGCCAGCGCGTCACAACGGACATCACCACAAAGGGTGGTCAGTTCGACATCATGACAATCGGCATGTACGAAACACCGATCTGGGGCTCCAACGGCTGGTTGGTTGCACTGGACGATCTTTCTGCAGAATACGACGTGGATGACATCCTGCCAGCGATGCGTGGCGGTCTGTCTCACGAAGGCACACTCTATGCAGCGCCATTCTACGGCGAAAGCTCCATGGTAATGTATCGCACCGACCTGATGGAAAAAGCAGGTCTGGAAATGCCAACAGCACCAACATGGCAGTTCATCCGCGAAGCCGCCGCTGCAATGGACGATCCTGCAAATGACATCAACGGTATCTGCCTGCGTGGTAAGGCCGGTTGGGGTGAGGGCGGTGCTTTCATCACAGTCACAGGTAACTCTTTCGGCGCACGCTGGTTCGATGAAGACTGGAATGCACAGTTCGATCAGCCAGAGTGGGCGGACGCACTGAACTTCTACGTCAACCTGATGAACGACTATGGTCCTGAAGGTTACGCAACAAACGGTTTCAACGAAAACCTGTCACTCTTCAACCAAGGCAAGTGCGGCATGTGGAT
>JALQUF010000114.1 GCA_023263855.1 Yoonia sp.
AGAAAAATGGCCTTTTAGCGCAAACATCTGTGCACCAGCGCAAGTGGCTCAAGTCTCGCGATTTAATAGGCATTGCAGTGATTTGAGCTCATTGCCTGCCTCGTTCTGTGTAGTTGTATATCCTTGCGGCAATTCATTAGCCCGTTGCCGAAGATGTCCCAACACCACTTTTGCGTCGCACGTCAAAAGCCAATCGGATGAAAACGGCCCCGACTCGCGTTTCTTATTGGGCGCAGTGGCCGATTCCGATTCTACCTCCGCCGCATACGCGCTTTACCACGTCACGGCTCTCTCACATTGTCAGAAAGCTGCATTTGCTTTCATGAACGCCCTGCCCCACTCTATAACAAAGCCACAGCATGCATTATGACCCAATAGTCATACTTGGTGTCTCTCAGTTCTTGCCAATAAAAGGTTGCCGCAATGCCCGTCTATCCAAATATTCGCTTCTACAATTTCAATCCGAGAGACGTTTTCGGAGCCGGCGGTGGCATCATAGGCGATACCGTTGTCTACGTTGGCCCCCTGACAGCCAGTGGCATCGCCACCATCACGGACAATGGGTCCAGCAACGACAGCGCCCTGACACTTGAAGATGACAACCGCGGCGAAGAAGCCACCGCTGACGTGACAATTGGCGGGCAGACATCAACGACATCAGACGTTGATGCCGAAGACGGATGGACACTTCGGGATACGGTCACCAATCAGGAATTTCAGGTCGTCAGATTTCAGGTAGAAGACGGCGATGCATCCGGGAGTTACACGATTTCGGAAGTGCCGCTGATACCCGGCCGAAGCTATGAGATCACTGCCTTTGACAACAACCCTGATGGCGCTGGTACTGATCCACTCCTATCGTACGCAGACTACTATGCAGGCTGGGAAGGTCAGGACACGGACGGAGACGGCATTGCGGATATAGATGATCTGGATGACGACAATGACGGCATTCTGGATACTGACGAAGGCTTAGTCGCCGCGCCGGTCACAAGTGTGAGCCAGGACTTTAGCGCCACGACAGCTGGCACCAGCAGCTTTACGATCGACTCGCAAGACAATGGCGTCACCATTGATATCTACACGATCGACAACAGCCTCGGTCTGGCAATCAACGGCACGTCGATCACCAGTGCCGAAATTCAGTTTCAGGGCGGTGTCACGGAGTCTGGCAATGTACAGACGATCCAGTTTGCAGACGGAACCAACTACGAGTCCGGTGGCATCTCACCTGTCTGGGGTCTGACAGGCGCAGTGGATTCCCCCATCATCCGCATCACGATCACTGATGCCGGTGACGTTCAGATTTTCGGATCAAAGTTCAGTGCCACGTCCGCAAACTACCAACTCGAACAGATGGAGTTGATCAACGGCAATACGTTCCAAAGTTTCGACTGGAACGCCAACAGCGCAAATACGCTGGAAATCAGCCAAATCGGGACCGGCCCGACAAATATTGACGGAACGGTGTTCGGCATTAACGATGGATCCACCAGCGTGGATACAGACGGCGATGGGATCGCTGACCACCTCGACCTTGATTCTGACAATGACGGCATCTCTGATCTTGTCGAAAGCGGTCAGGACGCTGCAATTGTCGACACCGACAATGACGGGGTCCATGACGGCGGCGTCAATGCACAAGGGGTGCCCATTGCCGCGAACAGTGGTGGCGGCGTCGATCCGGTTGATACCGATGGTGATCTGATCGCAGATTTCCGCGATCTCGACAGTGATGGCGACGGGATTTCAGATTTTATCGAAGCGCAGCCAACTGCAGGCTATCAGCCTGGCGATGGCGACTTAACCGATGATGATGCCGACGGGGACGGCATTGTTGATCTGTTTGATTCAAATGACGGCACGACGGGTGCATTCGGTGGGTCTTTCAATACCCCCGTCAACACAGACGGTGATGCCAATCCTGACTATCTGGATGATGATACAGATGGCGATGGTATCCTGGACGTCGACGAAAGTGGACTTGGTGCACCTGGGCCCGACGCCAATGGTGATGGTATCGGTGACGCGATTGGTGCGTCCTATGCTGACCCCGGCGGTGCCACCGATGCAACTGACCTGTCGGCGTCCAACCTGCAAAACACCCCCGGTGTCGGGGACCCGGATGAGCCTGATTTCCGCACCGTCTGCTTTGTACACGGCACACTGATCAAGACAATCAGCGGCGACCGACCGGTTGAGACGCTTTCACCGGGTGACTTGGTCTTTACGATGGATCACGGGTATCAACCGCTGCGCTGGATCGGCTGCCAGACATTGGATGATATCGACCTTGCCCTGAAACCCAAACTGAAACCTATTTGCATCCGCGCAGATGCACTGGGTCCGGGGTTTCCCAAAACGGACCTCTATGTTTCACCACAGCACCGTATTCTTGTCCGGTCCGTCATCGCACAGCGCATGTTTGACACAGACGAGGTCTTGATCCCTGCAAACAAGCTGGTTGCCCTGAACGGCATCACCGCCGTTGATGACACGACCGCCGGCGTCACCTATTATCATATGCTCTTTGACGAGCACGAAATTGTCTTCTCAAACGGCACGCCATCTGAAAGCCTCTTCACAGGTCCCGAAGCACTGAAGTCGGTGTCACTAGAAGCACGCCATGAACTTGAAGCGCTTTTCCCACAGATCACCGACCCGGGATTTGACCCGCAGCCTGCGCGCTTGATCCCTGCCAAGGGTCGCCAGATGAAAAAGCTCGCGCAGCGGCATGGGGATAATAGCAAGCCGGTGTTTTATCACTACTCGTAGACCAAGGTCACAGCGCCCCGCCTTTTTATACGCAAGCCTATCTCATTCAGGCGACCTTATCGGAGGCGGTCATGCCCGAGATCGCCTGAATCAAATTGTCTTCGGTGACTTCTTCACTGGTAAAGGTCCGCATCACCTTACCACTGTACATCGCCACGATCCTGTCGCTGACATGCAGCACCTCTGGCATTTCCGAGCTTATCACGATGACCGCATAGCCCTGCGCGGCCAGTTCACGGATCAGGTTGTGGATTTCGGATTTGGAGCCCACGTCGATGCCGCGTGTCGGTTCATCCACGATCAGAACGTTGGGGTGCATGGACAGCCATTTGCCAATGACGATCTTTTGCTGGTTGCCGCCTGACAGGTTGCCCACCGTCTGCTTCCAGCCCGGTGTGCGGATATCAAGCTTGTCGCGGTATTGGTCGAAAATCGCAATTTCGGCACCTTCGGCCACGAAAGGGCCAGCAGTCAGGTCACTGACCTGCGGCAAGGTCATGTTATCACGGCAGTTCATGCCTAGAACCAACCCCTGCCCTTTGCGATCCTCTGGCACCAGCGAAATACCCATAGCGATTGCATCAGCAGGCGAGTGGATCTTGATCTCTTGCCCATCCAGATAAATTGTCCCGTGGCTTGGGGTGCGCAGACCGAACAGCGTCTCGGCTATCTCGGTCCGTCCGGCACCGACCAACCCGTAAAATCCCAGCACCTCACCGCGCCGCACCTGAAAGCTGACATCCTCAAAAAGGTGGCCGCAGGACAGTTCCCGCACCTCAAGCGCGACATCACCAAGCTCATGGGTCACAGCAGCCCGGCTCAGGTCGAGCTTGCGCCCGATCATCATTTGCGTAACGCCCTCTTCATCCGTTTCAGCGGTGACAACAGTGCCTTGATACTGCCCGTCACGCAGGACGGAGATACGGTCGGTGATCTTGAAAATTTCTTCCATGCGGTGCGAGATATAGATGATCCCGACACCTTGTGATTTCAGATCAGCGATCACATCAAATAGAACGACCTTTTCCGCATCCGTCAGTGACGCCGTCGGCTCGTCAAAAATCACCGCCTTGGCATCCACCGTCAGCGCACGGGCAATTTCTACCATTTGCTGATTGGCAATAGACAGATCGCCGACGCGGGTTTTGGCATTGAAGCCGACCTTCAGCTTCTCAAGAATCGCATCAGTTTGCGCGTAAAGCTTAGCCCAATCCACTCGGCCAAAGGACTTGCGCGGCAATTCCCCCAAATAGATATTCTCGGCAACCGTCAGCTCTTCGGCAAGGCTCAGTTCCTGATGAATAAAGACAATCCCTTTGGATTTTGCCTGCAAGGGCGATGTCATCACCGTGGGAACTTCGCCAACGATGATCTGGCCTTCGTTGGGCTGGTGAATACCACCCAGCACCTTCATCAATGTCGATTTGCCAGCGCCGTTTTCGCCCATCAGCGCATGCACCTCACCCGGCATCACCGCGAAGGACACATTGTCGAGCGCACGGACACCGGGAAAGGCTTTTACGATACCTTCAAGCCGCAATGCGGGTGTTTGGTCGGTCATGTTTTCAACTCCTCTTTGCCCTTGAGGTTCAACTGACGATCAAGAAACAGTACCGCGATCAGGATCAGGCCGATGACAAGGTTCACCGTTTCGGTATCTGCACCAATGTGACCCAGCCCTTTGCGCAACAGCTGGATCGCCAGAACACCGCCCAGTGTGCCCACAATCGAGCCCGCTCCACCGGTCAGCTTGGTGCCGCCAAGCACCACCGCGGTGATCACCCAAAGCTCATAAAGCTGGCCATCGTTAGGATTGACGGAACCGGATTCCGAGTAGAACACCACCGCAGACAGGGCCGCCAAAAAGCCGATGATCATGAAGTTGATCATCATATGCGGGCCGACGCGGATACCGGCGTTCACCGCCGCTTCGCGGTTGTTGCCAATGGCATAGGCGTTGCGGCCGTGCACAGTCTTGGTCATCACATACCAGATCACAAGGGTCACAACCGCCAGAAACCATGTGGCCGTGTGCAGGCCCAAGAACTGTGCTTCCGCAAAGTCCACCAAAGTCCAGTTCAACTCGGACGTTGGGTTTTCGCCGTTGTACATGAACACCAGCCCGCGAAAGCCCAGCATGGACCCCAAGGTGACGATGAACGCATCAACGCCTGTCTTCCACACGATCAACCCATTGACCGCACCCAAGACCACGCCGGTCAGCAAAGCCAGCGCCCAAGATACAGGGATCACCCAATCACCCAAGCCCGCAAAGATCGCCCAGGACATACTGTCCAGAAGAATGACAGCGGCTAGCGCAAAGATCGCACCGACGCTGAGGTCAATATTGCCGTTGATCATGATGATCGTCATGCCCATCGCGATGATGCCAATCGGCGCCGATTGCTTGAGCAACAACAGCATGTTGTCCAAATCCATGAACGCCTTGTCCGACAAGGACAGAAATTCACCTGCGACGCTAAAGAAAATCAGCTCAAGCACCACAAAGGCCCAGATCGCACCGGTCTTGATAAAGGGTGTCATTTTTCCCGCCTGCATATCCCTGCCCCCTATGCGATGTTTGACCAGAGCCTGCCGCGCTTGGCTGCGATATCAAGCCAGACAGCAAGGATGATGATGATCCAGGTCACAACAAACTGGACGTAGAATTGCAGACCCACCAAAAGCAGTCCGTTTTGGATAAATCCAAGGATCAGCACGCCGATGACGGTCTTAAAGATCGTTCCCGACCCGCCCAGCAGTGATGCGCCACCAAGAATGACCGCCGCCAGGACCTCAAGCTCAAGCCCCTGCCCCACAGTGTTTTGCGACCCCAAGGACCGACTGGCCTGAATAAGGCCTGCGGTCGCCACGCACCCCGCCGACATAAGGTAGCAAAGGAATACAGTCCGTGCGCGCTTGATGCCCGAAAATGTTGCTGCCGTGCCATTGCCGCCAACGGCATACACTTTCCGGCCAAACGGCGTCTTGGCCAATATGATGCCAAGAAGGGCCGCAAGCGCCAAGAACATCAAGATCGGAACAGGAATACCCAAGGCCGTGCCTTGCCCGAACACGTCAAACCATGTGCCGTCCTTGTCTGCGATATCCATATTCTTGCCACCCGAATAGGTCAGCGTCAGGCCATGAATGGCCGACAGCATCCCCAAGGTGACGATCAGAGAGTTCAGCTTCAGATACCCGACCAGAAACCCAATGAATGCGCCCAGACATAAGGTCATCGCGAACATGGCTGGGATTGCAAGCGCAGGCCCTATTTTGTCATGCAGGTCCAGCACAACGATGGTCGAAAACGACATCATCGACCCGACCGACAGATCAAGATTGCCACTGATCACAACAAAGGTGACACCCAAAGCCATCACACCCAGAATGGCCGAAGACCGGACCACGCCCATAATATTATCAGGGCTCAGGAACCGACCATTCGCCAGCGTAAAGCCAATGATAAAGAACGCGAAGGCAATCAGGATGCCCTGCCGCGCGAGTATTTTTCCAATATCCTGTTTCGACATTGACGCCATTTCTTCCTCCCTGAAGCCACCCTCGGTGGCCTGCTGACCCGAAACCGGATCAGACCAATACCATGCCCCCGTCGATCATGACGATCTGACCGGTCATATAGTCGCTGTCTGGCGCTGCCAGATATGTTGTCGTGCCAGTGATATCGGCGGGCGTTGCCACGCGGCCGCGCAAAATCTCGGACGAGAATTCTTCCATCGCCTGACCGGGGCGGTCAGCGGCACCAATGTCCATCAAGTCCTGATCGACCTGTTCCCACATTTCTGTGGCCACCACACCCGGAGCAAAACCATTGACGGTGATGTTGTGCTTGGCAAGATCACGTGCGCCCGATTGTGTAAGGGACACGACCGCAAATTTGCTCGCGCAATAGGGGGCGACATTGTCAAACCCTTGCCTGCTGGCAATTGATGCGGTGTTGACGATTTTGCCGCCTGTGCCTTGCGCAATCATCTGGTGCGCGGCTTCCTGCATACCAATCATGCAGCCCAACCCGTTGACACCCATAATGAAATTCCAATTACTCTCGGTGACATCAAGAAAATTCATCGGCTTGTTGACGCCAGCATTGTTGAACTTAACGTCCAATTTCCCAAAGACCGAGACAGTATGGGCGATCATATCCTTGACGGCACTGCGGTCTGTCACATCGACCTGTGCATGCGTCACTTCGGCGCCCAATGCGTTTGCTTTGCTTTGATTTAATTCCGCAATCTCGGCAACTTTTGCGCCGTTAATATCTGCGAAACATACATCGGCACCCTCTTGTACGAGCGCCTCGCCTATCGCGCGACCAATGCCCTGTGCAGCACCGGTGACGATACAGGAACGACCAGATAAACGACCCATCCGTTTCCCCTTTTATCCGATTTTATCTTGCGCGAAGGCGGGAGACCGAAGCCCCCCGCCCTCATCGGGAGGGTCTTTAGAAGACTGGCTTCGTGAACTCGCTCATGTTGTCCTGCGTGATCTTCGGGGTGTCGAAGTAGTTCAGGAACGGCAACTCTTCACCGTTAAGCAGGTCAATCGCGGTCTTGAGTGCGGCTTCTGCGTCATCAACGGGTGACTGGTAGATCGATCCCCAGTACTCGCCGCGTTCCATCGCCTCATAGCCAACAGCAAAGTTTGTTGCCCCGACAAAGGTGATCCCGTCAGTCCGGCCAGCAGCGTTTGCTGCGTTCAATGCGCCAACGCCCATGTTGTCATCACCGGCATAAACGCCGTCGATGTCATCATATTTCACAAGGAAGGCTTCCATAACCTGCTGTGATTTCTCACGGTTCCAGTCGCCTGGCTGTGTTTCGACCAGCGTTACGTTCGGGCATACCTCTGGCAGACGATCTTCAAAGCCTTTGGCGCGCTCGATCGCGGTGGTGTAACCGGGCTGACCGGAAATCTGCACGACCTGCGCTTCATTTTCGATGCCAAGCGCCTTGAAGCGATCACACATGATTTCAGCAGAACGTGACCCTTGCGTGATGTTGTCAGGACCAGAGAAGGACGCGACAAAATCAAAGCCGGCTTCGGCAATGTTAGAATTGGTCACAACAACCGGAATATCGGCCTGCGCTGCTTTGCGCACAGCCGGGATTACTGCCTCACCGTTGGTTGGCCAAATGATGATGGCGTCAACTTCCTGCTGGATCAGGTCTTCCATCTGCGCGATCTGGCGGGCAACGTCACCGCCGGCATCCAGAACTACGACTTCGACAGCGTCGTTCGCCTCGGCAGCAGCGATGAACGCCTGCTCGTAAGTTGTCTGATAGCTGTCAACACCCACATTGTTCTGTGTGATGCCGATACGCATGGTGTGGCCGTCTGCAAAAGCAGCACCGCCAATGGTCATCGCAGCTGTCGCAGTCGTGGCCGCAAAAAGTGTACGAAGTTTCATTACTGGTTTCCTCCCAAAAAGAACTTTTTAGATTTCGTTCAATCGATTCCCACCTCCATTTGGGGAATCAACGTCCGTCGGACTGCAGCTACCATGCGGACATGTGCAAATCGAAGCGTCAGAGAAAATATTCATTTCGGATATTATATTATCCGTATTGGATATTTTTGCGATAGGTTTCGATCATCCTCTTTAGCAACTTACGGGAGCACCAACCGATGGGCAAATCAGATTCGTCCAAAGTGAACAAATTGATGTCCAGCCGCAGATTACAATCAAGACAAGCGTCCAGAAAGAAACACAGCAATCCGATGAACGCGATGAGCGGAAGTAACCTAGCCCGGCTTGTGCCCCCCAAGGCCAAGACTGAGATGCTTCAGATCATCACCTTCTTTGAGGAGTTGTGCGACGAGCTGGAGGATATGATCAACCTCTCCGCGCCCAACCCCAACCTGCGGATGACACTACTTTTGATGCGCGGCCACCTTGAAGGGCGCGCCATTACTGCAACCGCCTTGATTGGTGCCAGCCGCGTTCCTTATGCGACAGCCAACCGCCGCCTCAAGGAAATGCTGCAAGAGGGGCTGATCGAACAGCGGCCACGCACCAAGACAGGCAAAAGCTTTTCGATGCACCCAAGCGAGAAGCTGCTTGAGCAGTGGGCGCAACTGTCTGGCCGCGTGGGGCGATTGGCGGCAACGCGCTTTGGTGGTGACGAAGTCCTTGGCGAAAGCGAAGATTATTACTTTGGCGGCTCTTACATGAACGCTAAGTCAATCCCGCCGCTGCAAGTGCTTGCAGAGCCCCTGAAGCTGGCTGGTGGCCTGCGTGTGTTGGTGCACGGTGATCCGACATTCATGGTGATGGACAACCTCAAGCGCCAATTTGAACAGACGATTGGCACACAGATACACCAGCGCGCCTTTTCGATTGACCGGCTTTATGAAGAAGCTGTGCGCAATGCTGAACGCAAGTCCAGCCGCTACGATATCATCGCCGTTGATCTGCCATGGGTGGGTGACTTCGCCGAGCGCGGTATTCTGATGCCGCTGGACGAAGCCATGGACACCGCCAGCGTTGATCCGGCGGATTTTCACACCGCGGGATGGCAAGCCGCACATTGGGGCGGCAAGCCATACGGCCTGCCCGCGCAAACGACCCCTGAACTGCTTTTCTATCGCAAGGATATGTTTGCAAAGGCCGGACTGGAGCCACCGCAAACAACTGACGCACTTCTTGCTGCGGCCAAGGCACTGCATGATCCGCAGCGCGGCCAGCACGGGATCGCGTGGAACGCCGCGCGTGGCACCGCACTGGGCCATACAGTTTTGATGACATTGGCTGATTTCGGCCAGCCGGTGCTTGATCTGCCCGCGATTGCTGGCGGCTTTGACACTAGCCACCTTGTTGACCACCGCTATCGCGCAACCATCGACACACCAGCGGGCCTGCGGGCCGCTGAGTTCCTGTTGGAGTTGCTGGAATATTCCCCCCCCGACATCCTGTCGATGTCCTGGTACGAACGGGTCCGGCCCTATGCGGCTGGTCGCATTGCGATGGCCTATGGCTATACCCTGCTCGCCCCGTATTTTGAGCTGGACGAGAACTCACCCGCCAAAGGCAACACAG
>JALQUF010000115.1 GCA_023263855.1 Yoonia sp.
CTTTTCAATTTGACTCTGGAAGGCTCTCTTCGGCGCCGACTTTGGGTTGGGTTACATCTCCATGGGTCAGGGCTTAGATCGAATCGTAGGGTTCCTGCCAGCGGCGCTGGTGAGGCATTCCGGCACATCTGGACCGATTGGTGGGAGCGTGCGAGCCGGAACCCCTCCCTGAACCGAGATGGGTTCTTGGTGCCGGACCACCTCTTGGGGCAGAGAGAGAGATGGTGTGGGGTGAGCCTCAGATCGGCTTGCCCTTTACGTCCTGATCTGAGTTTACCAATTCCCGCGCAGTCCTGCGCCAAATTGCAAAGACCTTGATCGAAACGCCGACCTAAGCCAACATGTCGGTTATGGGCTGGTCGCGTGGGGGAGTCCGACGTCTGTTTTCGTCAGGAATTGAAACAAACCATATCGCATAGACCCGTCGGTCCGGGCTTTTGTCCGGAAGCAAACAACAGCGGAGAAAATCATGCCTATTATTCTGGATCGCCGGACGTTCTTAGCCTCGACCGCAGGTTTCATCGCGATGCACCCGTTTGCAGCGCAGGCGCAAGCCGGACAGGCGCATCTGCGCGTCATGGAGACAACAGACGTCCATGTGCATGTCTACCCATACGACTATTACGGTGACCGGCCTGTCGATACCGTAGGGCTTGCTCGAACTGCATCACTGATCAACGGGATCCGCGCAGAGGCGACCAACGCGATCCTGCTCGATAACGGCGATTTCCTGCAGGGCAATCCTATGGGTGATTATATGGCCTATGAGCGCGGTATGTCCGAAGGTGACGTGCATCCAATGATCGCCGCGATGAATACGCTGGGCTTTGATGCTTCAACGCTGGGTAACCACGAATTCAACTATGGGCTGCCGTTTCTGATGAATTCAGTCGCCGGGGCGAGCTTTCCCGTAGTCTGCGCCAACGTTGCGAAAGAAATGGCCGGTAACGCGCCTAGTGATACAACTCTGGTCCCGCCATATGTGATGCTGGAGCGGATGCTGACCGACGGTGCGGGTGAAAGTTACCCCATCCGGATCGGTGTCATCGGCTTTGTGCCGCCGCAAATCATGACGTGGGACCGCCGCCATCTTGAGGGCAACGTGCAAGTTCGTGATATTGTCGCCGCCGCACAGGCCTATGTGCCGCAAATGCGCGAGGAAGGGGCCGAGATCATTATCGCGCTCAGCCATTCCGGCATTGGCGATGCAGCGCATACGGACATGATGGAAAACGCTTCGATCCCACTTGCTGGCGTTGATGGCATTGATGTGGTTCTGACAGGTCACCACCATCGGGTGTTCCCCGGTCCAGACTATGCCGACACCCCTGGTGTCGATACGCAGGCAGGCACAATCATGGGTAAACCTGCCGTGATGGCTGGGTTTTGGGGCTCGCATATGGGTCTTATCGATCTAATGCTGGAACGTGACGGCAATAGCTGGCGCATAGCCTCTCATACCTCAGAAGCGCGCCCGATCTCCAGGCGCGAGGAAGACCGTTCAGTCACGGCGCTCGTAGAAAGCGATCCGGCGGTCTTGGCTTCGGTCGAGGCAGATCATGAAGCGACGCTGGCCTATATCCGCGCCGAGGTCGGACAAACCGATGCGCCGCTCCATTCCTACTTTGCGCTCGTTGCAGATGATCCGTCAGTGCAGATCGTCTCGAACGCGCAGACTTGGTATATTGAACAGCTGATGGCGGGGACCGAGAACGAAGGTTTGCCGATCCTGTCGGCGGCTGCCCCTTTCAAGGCCGGGGGGCGCGGTGGACCGGAATATTACACCGATGTTCCCGCCGGTCCGATCGCGATCAAAAACGTGGCCGACCTCTATCTTTACCCCAATACGGTGCGCGCCGTGCGCATCGATGGGGCCACCGTGCGCGAATGGCTTGAGCGCAGTGCGGGGATGTTCAACCAAATCACTCCCGGAGAAGCTGATCAGGTGCTTCTGAATCCCGACTTCCCGTCCTACAACTTCGACGTGATCGACGGGGTCAGCTACCAGATCGACCTCAGCCAAGCATCGCGATACAACAACGACGGTGAGGTTGTGAACCCCGATGCCCACCGGATCGTGAACCTGACCTATCAGGGCGCACCGATTGATCCCACGCAAGAGTTCATCGTGGCCACGAACAATTACCGCGCAGGCGGCGGCGGCAGCTTCCCGGGCGCGTCACCGGCGACTACCGTATTCGAGGGTCCTGACACCAACCGCGATGTCATCGTGCGCTTCATCGTCGAGCAGGGGACGGTCAGCCCGTCTGCCGATGCCAACTGGACCTTCGCACCGATGGATGGGACGACCGTCCTGTTCGACACAGGCCCGGCGGCGGTAGACTTTATCGATAGCGTCAAAGGCGTTGCGATTGCACCGGCAGGCGAAGGCCCCGACGGCTTCGCCCGCTACCGCATCACTCTCTAGGAATAAAAACCGACCAGAGAGCGCGCCCTTCTGTGCGCAACTGGTCGGTCCACTTTCAGCGGTGCCGTAGTGCAATAGGAGAAATGGTTACGAATGGCAGACAAGAGCCGGGATATGTTGATACATCCAATCTCGGTGGACGAGGGCCATTCTTTCGATCAGGAAAACCAAGCCGCTGCGCAATTCCAGCTTTTAACCACGTCTACACCTACGCCTCATCAGTCCTAAAGAGCTCAATCTGGCAAATCTTGCGCTGTATGAACATTGCACTGCTTTCACGTGCGACACGTTCAGCCTGCTTAGTCGGATACGTCGGAACAGTCAGAACAGGCAGAGAAAAATGAAGGGCGGCAGCACATTAGCCGGTGTTCCGACTTGCTTGCGGATGGCAATCCAATATGGGGGTGGAGCCTGGCCTCACAGCTCAAGGCGGACAAAACTATTTCCATCGTTGTCATCCTTCCCGTCTAGGACTTCGCAAGGGACGCACAGCCCGCTCGCCAGCTTCTGGGTGTGCAATCATCCTATGAGTTAAGGGTGTGAAACGGATGGCTAAGTCCGCACTTGATAGTTGCGCAGTCAGAACTGTGCTAACGTATTCATGAGTGTCCGTTGAACGGGCCAAAGCCAACCTGCCGTCCCATACAGGCTAATGGTCGCTTTTGTCTGGGTTCTATTGCAGCGAACAGGAGCCTGAGCAGATTACATAATCTTTTTTTGCGAATGCCTTGATCTTATCATGGACACGACAAGGCTAGGGATTGAAGGATAAAGCCGCAAAAGACGGCACTGCAATTGAGCTATTTCGACTTGGCTGGGACACATTTCCTCACCGCAATTGTCGGTTTACATATTTGTTTTTTGAAATATAAAGGTCGGTGCGCTCCGTCCCTTGGATGAGTCTGCAGGAATAGTGGCACCTATATCGGTCATTTTCGGACAATCACGGCCCGAACAACATTCGAAAGCGAAGTTTGACAAAATGAAAATCTGGACAACCGTGATCGGGCGGGTCTTTGCCGTTGCTGCTCCTCTTGCATTGGGCGTTGGTGTCATCCTGTATTCTGGGGCAATGAAATCAGCGGCCTCGCCAAAAGAAAATACGGCTCAGGCTGTGCCGGTTCGGGTAATAACGATGGCAGAGGTCGATCTGGTTCCGCGTGTGACAGGTTACGGCGTTGTGGCCCCTGCCCTTGAATGGCGCGCGATCGCCCGGGTTGAGGGCGAGGTTATCGACACATCGCCGCTTCTGGCCGACGGGAATTTTGTGCCCGCTGGCACTGAGCTGCTGCGCATTGATGATACGGATTTGCGGTTAACGCTTGCCCAGTTGGATGCCCAGATGGCCGCGCTGAGTGTGAAGGATGAAACACTAAACGCCAGCCTTGCGCTTAGCCAAGACGATCTGGCGCTGAGCCAGAGCGAACTCACCCGTCAGGAAGACCTGCAAAGGCAGGGGATCGCCACGCAAACTGCGCGCGATCAGGCGGCGCGGACGGAATTGGCAGCGCGTTCAAAACTGATGGATATACAGAACCAGCTTGCTTTAAACGCGGCCGAGCGTGCCGTTCTGTCTGCACAGCGCGCCAGCTCTGCGCGGAGCCTTGAATTTACCTCGGTTGTCTCTCCGTTTGATGTTCGGGTCCGCAGCGTTGATGCAGACCTAGGACAATATGTGCCCCGCGGGGCCGTGCTGTTTACCGCCGATGGAACTGACACAGCCGAAATTGCTGCACAGTTTTCCTTCGGCCAGATGGGGCCTCTGATCCGGTCAATGGAAAGCGGAATGAGCGTTCTGGACTTAACAGCCGAGGTGCGGTTGCGACAAGCGGGACGTGTGATTACTTGGCCCGCAAGCGTCGACCGTGTCAGCGAGACCATCGATGCGCGCACCCAAAGCGCGCGCGTTGTCGTGCGTGTCGATCAGCCCCGAGACCAGATCGTTGCAGGCCAAAGGCCACCGTTGCGCCGCGATATGTTTGTCGAGGTTGAACTGCGTGCGCCAAGCCATCGCGCATTGGTCATACCGTCGTCCGCAGTTGTCGATGGGCGTGCACTTGTCGTGAGTGCAGGCAACAAACTCGAACGCAGAGCGGTTGAGGTTTCCTATATTTTTGAAGGGTTGGCTGTCGTCGCCGGTGGCCTTCAACCGGGCGAGCAGTTAGTCGTGACCGATCCATCGGTGGCCGTGCCCGGCATGTCCGTCAAGCCCGTTGAGGATCAGGCGCTTGCCGACACCTTGGCCCTGCAAGCGTCCGCACAATGATTGCGCTGTTTACGCGGCACGCGACAGCCGCCAACATCTTGATGGTTCTTTTCATTGGTCTCGGCCTTGCTGCCCTGCCAACCTTGCAGCGTGACAGCTTTCCCGAAGTCCCACCCTCGGATGTGGAGGTGCGGATTGCCTATCCTGGTGCCGCGCCGGCCGATGTTGAGGCCGGAGTTTGCTTGGTGGCCGAGGATCCGATCCGCAGTGTCGAAAATCTGGCAGAGCTGACCTGCAAGGCGCGCGACAACATGGCCGTGTTGACTGCGGAAATCGTTGAAGGGGCCGACATGACCCGTTTTGCGGCAGACGTGAAAGCCGCCGTTGATGGTGTGACAAGCTATCCGGCCAAGGCTGACGCCCCAGTGACCCGGATCGTTGAACGGGTCGCCAATGTCGCTTCCATTGCAGTTACAGGGCCGGACGACCCCAAACTGCTGTTCGCCTATGCCGATCAGCTGGCTGAATTCCTCAAGGCCGATGGGTTGATCTCCCAAGCGACTGTAGGTGGGTTTTCTGACCGCGAGATTGTTATAGAGATTTCGGCAACCGCCCTGCAGCGCTATGGCCTGACAATTTCTGCTGTAAACGCAGCCCTCACGCGGAATAGTCTAGACGTTCCCGCCGGCACCCTCGAAGGGCCAACCGGCGATGCCTTGGTCCGCTTCGCAGGTGAACGTACAAGTGCCGCCGAACTGGCCACAATTCCTTTGCTGGGCTCTGAATTGGGTAGCGAAGTCTTGCTAGGTGACGTTGCCCAGATCACCAACCGCTTCGTCGATGAATTCGACGCGACGTATTACAACGGCAGACGCGCCGCAATCGTGAGCGTCACGAAAACCTCGGCGCAAGATGCGTTGCGCGTAATGTCAGCAATTGAAAGCCGCTTAGATATAGCTCGCGCACAGGCGCCGACCGGGATCGAACTTTCGATCTCGCAAGACAGCACATCTAACATCTCCGAACGGCTCCGCATTATTACGACGAACGGGCTGCAAGGCCTGATCCTCGTGTTGATCGTCATGGGGTTGTTTTTTGGCCTGCGGTTTTCATTCTGGGTGGCGCTAACGCTTCCGGTATCGTTTCTGGGCACCATTTTCGCGATGCAGCTTATGGGGTTGACGATCAACATGATCACCATGGTCGCCCTTCTGGTCGCGATCGGCCTGCTGATGGACGACTCGATTGTGATCTCTGAGAACATCGTGCGCCGCCGCTTGGCAGGCGAACCTCCTGTGCAAGCTGCCTTGAAGGGTGTCGCTCAGGTAGGACCAGGTGTTCTGGCCTCATTCCTCACTACGGTGATGATCGTCGGCCCACTGGGGCTTATGGCAGGACAGATTGGGGCTGTGCTAAAATTCCTGCCTGTGGTGCTGGTGATTACGCTGGTGGCCAGTCTGATTGAAGCCTTTTTTGTCCTCCCCAACCATTTGGCCCATGCCCTAAAGGGTGACATGCGCCCCAACCGCGTCAATCGCTGGATGAATGGAGCTTTCGACGTTCTGCGCGACAAGGTGATTGTCCCGCTGGCAGGCTGGGCGCTGCGGTTCCGGTATTTCACGCTTGGATTGGTTGGCTGCCTTTTCTTGGTTTCACTGGCCCCTGTCACGGGCGGGCTTATCAAATTCCAAAGCTTCCCGGCGCTGGAAAGCGATACGGTTGAAGCCCGTCTGCTGTTGTCACAAGGTGCGCCGCTAGCCCAAACCGAGGCCCGCGTTCAAAGGGTCGTCGCAGCACTTGAGCAGGTCAACGCCGCTGAGACGCCCAACCAACCGGACGGGCAGCCACTCGTTCAGAGTGTGACGATTTCCTACGGAACAAATGCAGACGCAGAGGCAGAAAGCGGCGCGCATCTTGCGACCGTCAGCGCCAAACTTCTGCCCGCTGGAACCCGAACCACTACCGTGACGCAGATCGTAAATGACTGGAGGCGCGCAACTGGCCCCATGCCGGATATGGCAAGCCTGCGATTTACCGACAAGGATCGCGGGGTCGGTGGCAAACCGATTGATGTGCGACTGCAAGGGCCCAATCTGGAAGTGCTTGAACAAACCGCGCGTCAGATGCGATCTTTCTTCCGAGCCTTTCAAGGCGTGCGTGACGTGACCTATGACCTGCGCCCGGGCAAACCAGAATATGTAGTTTCCCTGCGCCCGGCCGCCGCTTCGGCGCTTGGTGTGACGGCACAGGCGATCGCAACCGAATTGCGCGCAAGCTTTCGTGGCGATACCGGACTTGAGGTGCAGGATAGTCTCGGCAGCCTCGATATCGTCGTGCGCCTTGATTTGTCGGACCGCAATGCCGCCAGCGATATAGGCAATATTCGCGTCGCGGGAACCGGCGGCGCCTTGGTTCCGCTGTCCGCTGTAGCAGATATCAGCCTGACCAGAGGCTATGCGTCGATCACGCGTATCGATGGTATGCGGACGGTATCGGTGACCGGTTCCATCAACGCCGACATCGCCAATTCGCGCGAATTGATGGCGGCAATGCGGGCCGACTTCCTTCCTGATCTGGCAGAACGCCACCCGGAAATAAACGTCGTTGTTGTAGGTGAATCCAAAGACACAGCTACCACGGGCGCCTCGCTCATGCGCAACCTCGCGATGGGCTTCATTGGCGTCTGGCTCATCCTTGCGTTTCAATTCCGCAGTTTCGTCCAGCCGATTGCTGTCTTTCTGGCCATCCCATTGGGTGTTATCGGGATGATGTGGGGGCATCTTGCGCTGGGTATGCAGTTGTCATTGCCCAGCTTCGTTGGTCTGGCCACGCTTGCGGGTGTGGTCGTCAACAATTCCATCTTGTTGGTTGAATTCATCAAGAGCCACTTTGACAATGGCGACGATCTGCTGGAGGCCGGAGTGCTGGCCGTGCGGGACCGGTTTCGAGCAATTTTTCTCACATCGGTGACCACTGTTGTCGGGCTTGGCCCTCTGTTGTTTGAGCAATCAACCCAGGCCCAGTTTCTACGGCCCATTGTTGCAAGCCTCGCATTCGGATTGACCGGCGCGACGTTTCTTGCCTTGTTTGTAACGCCCGCTGCTTACCTGGTCTTGCATGACCTGCGTCTCGTGCGCCGGCACCAAGCTGACAATAAGGAATTCAATTGAGAACTGTCTCACGAGACATCGAACATTTTTCTGCTCGGGACAGCCGACCAATGGTCATTGATGGTTTGCCCGGCGTGTAAAATACATCACTCTTGCGGACGAGTGCGTAAATCTGGCTATGAACCAGCAATTGTCAAACCAAGCTTATGCCCTTGCGGTGGAATGACCCTTAGCAGCTCTCGCGGACCAAGGTATCCCCATCAACTCCAACCACCCCACCTAGGACTTCGCATGGGACGCCGCGCCCACTAGTCAGTATCAGGACGAGCAGCCATTCCTTATTTTGGGTATGCAAGGACCTCAACCTTAGAACAGAAGGCGGGCCTCGAGGCGCAGAGAGACTCATTGAGGGGCGTCGGCTGTGAGAAGGTGTGGGAGGAGCAAACCAGCTCAATTGGCCCCAGAGAGGGCCTTAGGGCCGCTGTGGACTGCGCTAGAGATGGAGATATCGTCGTCGTGACAAAGCTAGATCGTCTTGCCCGTTCAGTACGAAACTTGGGTGAGATCGTCGAAGAGCTAGAAGGCAAAGGCGTTGGGCTCAGAGTGCTCGACCTTGGCTTGGACACGTCTAATGCAACCGGAAAGTTGATGCTGAATGTCTTGGGGGCGGTTGCACAGTTCGAGCGAGAAATGATGCTGGAACGCCAGCTTGAAGGTATTGCGAAGGCAAAGGCGGAAGGAAAGTATCGGGGACGACAGCCTAGGGCCCGCCTTAAGCGATCCGAAGTGCTGAAACTGATCGCATCGGGTATGTCAAAGCGTGAAGTTGCTAAAGCATTAGAGATTTCGGAAAGGTCGGTTTATCGCCTCCTAGCCGATGCTTAGGAAATTTGGAGCCGGCCTATTTCTCTAGGTTTGCTGAGCAGCAGATAGTGCATTTCACAAGCCTGTAGGATCGGTCGCAACTTTAACTTGGGGAAACTCGAGGCAGTTGATCTACCGATCCTATGTGAATTCCCCTAACGGGACCTGACATTCGATTTTGAACCTATGGATGCTTATGCTGCCAGTATTCGAATGTTCTAAGCACGGTTTCAGGAATGGCCTCGGCGGCTTCATCCAGAGCTTGATCCAACTTCTCGGTATGCATAGTGAGCAGGAACTTTGGTCAACGTGAAAAACTGACTCTCTAGAAATATGGGCCACCTCGATCACGGACTTCCTCTTCACGAAGTAGGCACTACAAAAAGCAGAACTCGTCGAAATGCCTAATGTGAGAATGTTTTAAGGCCATGACTGAAGCGATGTCAGCAAACCTTCGTTTCCCGCATGGAGATGGGTCAACCCAGAGTTGATACTTGTGGGGATAATCTAAACAGTTGCTCGAAATGGTTACGGAGCCCGAGGAACAAAAATGTCATCAATTGAAGTAACTGCTGTGAGTCTCCCACAGATTCTTCGGAACTTGCATGATGGTGAGTGGCTTGCTCCCGAGTTTCAGAGAGGCTTTGTCTGGACGACAGCTCAAATCATCGGGTTGGTCATTCTATCATGGATGCGAAACCAATCGGAATGGCAACGCTTTGGCAGCAAGAAGACAAGAGCGATTTGCCTCTCGAGCATATATCAGTCACCGACGACTTCGGCGGAAAGTCAAACGTCGAAAATTATTTTGGAGATGCTGACGAACGCCCTGGGAGATACTATGCGATCTTGGACGGAAAACAGCGCTCTACCGCAATCGCAATGGTATTCGGAGGGCTACGCGCCAACAACGGAAAGCGCAAGTATTCTGGCAGCTATTTCCTAAATGCTGCATATCATGACGTGCAGGATAGAGTCGTTTATCTCTCAAAGAAGGAAATCGAACAGCGAGGCCATAACGGCATCGCGTCTTATGTTCAAT
>JALQUF010000116.1:0-5128 GCA_023263855.1 Yoonia sp.
GAACGACAGCATCCGGTTGATTGAAAAATGCCGCCCGATGTCACGCAGGAAATCGAGGTAGTTGAGACCGTCCAGCCATTCGGCGTTATTGATCATCATCGCGTCCGTGGGCGCGTCGCCATAGCTCAGGTAGGCCGAGAAAACCTGCTTGATGCCGGCAATGTTGTCGTCAATCTGCTCGGGCCCCAGCAAGGGGCGCTCATCCGCACGGAACGACGGGTCGCCAACCTTTGTGGTGCCGCCGCCCATCAGCGTGATCGGCTTGTGTCCGGTCTTTTGCAGCCAGCGCAGCATCATGATCTGGATCAGCGAACCAACGTGCAGCGACTTGGCCGTGGCATCAAATCCAATATAGGCGGGCACAACACCATTGCTCAGCGCCTCATCAAGGCCCTGATAATCCGTGCAGTCGGCCAGAAAGCCGCGTGTCATCATGACGTTCATGAAGTCGGATTTGGGGTGATAGGTCATTGGCTTGTTCCCGGCATTGTGTCGGTGCACTCTATAGTCAGGTGAAACGCGTAGGGAAAGCGGATGTTGCAGGCAGGCGTGGTAACGGCTTTGGGCACGATGTCAGGGACATCGCTGGACGGTGTGGATGTAGCTGTCTTGCATACGGATGGGGCGCGGATCGCGGGGTTCGGGCCATCGGCGTATCGCGCCTATACGACCGGTGAGCAGGCGATACTGAAAGCGCATCTGGGGCGCTGGCAGAATGAAGACTGCGCGCAGGCGGCCAAGATTGTCGAAAATACCCATATCGCCGCAATGCAGCCCTTTGACGATATTCAGATCGCCGGGTTTCACGGCCAGACCCTTGCCCATGATCCGGGCGGTCGCGGGACACATCAGTGCGGAGATGGCGGGCGGCTTGCGCAAGCCTTGGGGTATCCGGTTGTCTGGGATTTTCGCAGCAACGATGTGGCGGCAGGCGGGCAGGGCGCGCCGCTGGCCCCGTTCTATCACTTTGCACTGGCCAAGTGGATCAAGGCGGATGCACCAGTTGCGTTTCTCAATCTCGGGGGCGTGGGCAATATCACCTGGATTGATCCGGCCTGCGATGCACCCGAAGATCCAGCGGCGTTGCTGGCATTTGATACAGGGCCGGCCAATGCGCCGATGAATGACCTGATGCGCCTGCGCCATGGGCTCGGGTATGACGCAGATGGCGCGCTTGCAGCACAGGGGCGCGCCGATCCCGCGATGATCGCGACATTCATGGCGCACCCGTATTTCGCGCAACCCGCGCCCAAGTCGCTTGACCGTGATGCATTTGACTGGCTGGGCAAGGCAGTGGCAGATTTGCCCGATGCCGACGCGCTGGCCACGCTTGCCCAAGCGGTGGTTCACTCCGTCGCGGCAGCTTGCAGTCTTTGCCCGGTCATGCCGCAGAAGATACTGGTGACGGGGGGCGGGCGCGCGAACAAGACCGTCATGGCCGGGTTGGCAAATGCCCTCACATGTGATGTGGTCCCTGTGGAAGCGGTGGGTCTGAACGGCGATATGCTTGAGGCTCAGGCCTTTGCTTATCTGGCGGTGCGCGCGGCGCGCGGCTTGCCGCTCTCAAGCCCGCAAACGACCGGTGTGCCGGCACCGCTCAGCGGTGGCCGTGTGTCGTCTCAGGCAAAAAGCCAGCAAGTATACAGCATCGCAAAAACTGCCAATTGATATTTGTTAGGCCACGGGAATTGTAAGGTTTTCCTGCGGAAATTCGGCCAGAATTGGCTTATGCGGAAGGTCTCTCTTCGCTGATTTTAGCCTACTCCAGTCACAGCCCCGTGAGGCCCGTTGTAACGCGCGCAAGAAGTGTCAGTTGTAGCGCACACGACAACCGGATTAACGGAGATAGAAAATGAAAACGACAACGAAATTCGCCCGCACCAGCATGTTGGTCGCACCTTTGGCTCTGGCCGCTGGAATGGCATCAGCAGGCGGTATGACAGAGCCTGTCGCAGAACCTGCACCCGCACCAGTTGCGGTCGCTCCTGCACCTGTGATGATGGGCAATGACTGGACTGGCTTCTATGCAGGTGGTCAGCTTGGCTACGGTCAGTTGGATTCTGATGCGATCACCGACAGCGATGATCCAAATGGTGCAATCTACGGTGTGCACGCAGGTTACAATTATGATCTGGGCAGCATCGTTCTGGGTGGTGAGGTTGATTTTGACCTGACAAATATTGAGGCTGATGCGCCAGCCACAGAGGTTGACTCAGTTGCACGCTTGAAAGCCAAGCTGGGCTATGACGCAGGCCAATTTATGCCGTACGTGACCGCTGGTGTAGCGCGGGTCGAAACATCTGGTACGCCACTTGATGGTGACACAGACGGCAGCTTTGCCGGTTTGGGTCTGTCCTACATGATGAGCGACAGTCTGATCTTGGGTGGTGAGGTGCTGCAGCATCAATTCGAAGACGTCGCCGACAATGACGGTATTGACGTAGATGCAACGACACTGTCTCTGCGCGCGTCGTTCAAGTTCTAAGCCAGTCGAACCAGAAAGCATCCAACCGCACTGTCCCTTCCCCTAAAACCACTGCACTGGATGCCTATTTGGGGCCCGTCACCGCACTGACGGGCCCCATTTTTATGTCAGCAGATCATCGATGATATCGCTGCTGATACCATTCTTGAGCGCCGCAAAATCGCCGTCGCCCAACATCGCCTTTGCGGCGTCATAGATCGCCCGATGCGTGATCCGAGCCAACGCGCTGCCTACCGACAACCTTGCCACGCCGATTTTGGCGAAGGCGGTTTGGGTTTGCATTGTGAACGGGCCTGCGACCAGAGCATTTACGGGCGCGGTTGTTTGCGCACATATCTGTGCCAGTGCCTCCATATCGGGGGGCAGGGGCGCATAAAGGCAATCAGCACCGGCTGCTTCAAACGCGACCAAGCGGCGGATCGCCTCATCCGTGCCATAGGCGCCGGTCATTATTCCATCGGCGCGGGCGGTCAGGACAAAGTCATGTGGCAAGGCGCGGGCGGCAGCGGCTGCCGCTGCAATCCGTTCGACAGACAGGTCAAATGCGTAAGGCTCTGATGCGGGCAGGGCGATATCTTCGATACAAATGCCTGCAAGACCCACCTCGGCTGCCATGCGCACAGTTTCGGCGCAGATGTCAGGGGCATCGCCGAACCCGTTTTCAAAATCCCCCTGCACAGGGACAGATGCGGCCGACACAATTTCTGCTGCATGGGCCAATGCCTCATCGCGCGTAACGGTGCCACCATCCGGGCGCCCCATCGTAAAGGCATGTGCCGCCGATGATGTGGCCAGCGCCTTGGCGCCCATCGCGGCCATCATCTTGGCCGATCCCCGGTGCCAGACGTTGACCATCAAGAACGGGTCGCCTTTGACGTGAAGGGCGCGGAAGGTCTCGGCGATATGGGGCATGATCGTAGGCCTTTCTTTGGTGAATGGCGATTTACGGTGTAGCCCCTGCGCGTGTGCTGGCAAAAGCAATCAGCCGCGACAATGCATCGACATATTGATCGTCCGCAATCGTCATCGCCACACGGATATGTCCCGCAGCGGCCTGACCGAAGCTTTCGCCCGGCATCACCGCGATATGTTCGGCGTCCAGAAGGGCATTGGCAAATTCTTCGCCGCTCATGCCGGTCGCGCGGATATCAAGCATGACGTACATCGCCCCTTGGGCCGGTACGGCGCGGACAACATTTTGCCCCTCCAGCGCCTGCATGGACAGCGCACGCCTGCGACGGAACGGGGCCGAGACTTCCTCTTCAGCCGCCTTGCCCTGGTTCAGGGCAAAATCGGCGGCATCCTGAATATAGCCTGCGACCCCGTAGGTCGTGTGCGTTGACAGGTTGATGATCTGTGCAATCGCGTCGGCAGGCCCGCAGATCCAGCCGACACGGCTGCCTGTCATCGCATGGCTTTTCGACATTGAGCCGACAACCAGCGTCCGTTCCGCCATGCCGGGCAAGCTGCGCGGTGAGATATGCGCGCCTTCCCAGACTTGGGTGTCGTAGACCTCATCCGAGATCAGCCAAAGATCATTCTCTTTGCACGCATCTGCAATCGCCTGCAGCGTCTGTGCGGAATAGACAACGCCGGTTGGGTTATTCGGCGTGTTCACCAGCAGCGATGCGGCCCCTTTGGTGGCTTGGGTCAGCGCCTCCGCTGTGGGCTGGAAGGCGGTGTCGGGTGAGGTCACGATGGCCTTTGGTACACCGCCTGCGCCCCGGATCGTGCCGGGATAGGTGGCATAATAGGGGTCGATGTAGGCAGCAGTATCACCGGGGTTACAGACCGCCGTATGGGCTGCAAAAAGCGCGGCCTGCCCGCCGGGTGTGATCAGGATATTGTCCGCGGTTGTTGGCACGCCGGTCCGCGCAGCGATCCGCGCTGCGACGCTCTTGCGCAGGGCATGTGTGCCGGGGACCATGGCATAGCCTGTGTGCCCGCCCATAGCTGACGCATGCATGGCCTCAAGGATAGCGTGGCTGGTCCCTATGTCATGTTCGCCGATGGTCAGTTCCGTGACAGGAACGCCATCTGCGATCATACGTCGGGCTTTGTAAAAGACGTCCCAGCCGTCAGAGCCGCCGCCGGTGATATGTGTGATGCGATGTGATAGTTTCATGGGGTGCAGGGGAACGGCCTTCGCAGGGTGAAGTCAAGCCTCTGTCGACCTAAGATTGCGCGGGCCGGTGGTTCTCTTTGCACGATGCGGACGGCATAGAGATCGAGGTGCTCAGCTACGCCTGACTGATCTGATCGCGCCGCTTTTTTGGCAGCGCCTAGAAGATGATGTCATAGGACACCGCAATCCTGTGACGCAGTTCGTCCTTGGCGCTGTCAAAACCGACCAGCACCCAGCTTTTGTGAAAGCAGGGGGCTTTTGTTGCGGCCCCGGCATCAATCAGCATTTGGGCGGTGTCCACACTGTCGGTCTTGACGCACACCCCGTCGATGCGATTGCCGAAACAGGCAAACATTTCCCACCCACCTTCCAGCTATCCAGCTCGGTGGTGGGATCGGCGGCGGTGGCGCCGGGGAACACGCTGCAAATTTTGTCCACGAGAGCGCGGGTCATATAGATACGTTGGTACAGGGGCTGCCTATTGGCAAGATAAGAGTGTCTTTCAAGCACTTGCGATG
>JALQUF010000116.1:5138-9633 GCA_023263855.1 Yoonia sp.
GAGAGCCAAGCGCAGTCGGGTACCCAATATGGAAATCTTTGTTTTGATTGCTGTCACGATCACAGTTGTTGTTCTTAGAAAGCGATCAGCCGTCCCGAAAAGGTCGCCTTCTCCTTCAGCAACGCTGCGGCAACAAACAAGTGCAACACCCCCTGCTTTCGATGACAAGACTGCAACGCACCTTCCCCAGCCGGAAATTATCAATGGCGCGGCCTATGTGATTGATGGCGACTCACTTGTCATCAACAAGACGCAGGTTCGATTGTTTGGCGTTGATGCGCCCGAGATGAACCATCCCTTTGGAAAGAAAGCGAAATGGGCACTTGTAGCGCTGTGTAAAGGCCAGACGATAAGGGCAGAAGTGACTGAGCGTGATACGCATGGCCGGACTGTGGCCAAGTGCTTTCTTCCCGACGGCCGGGATTTATCTGCGGAAATGGTCAAGCAAGGGCTGGCAATTGATTGGCCCAAGTTCTCTGGCGGTCTTTACCGCGCGTTAGAAGTGTCTGATGCACGCAAAAAGATGTGGCTTGCTGATGCGCGCCAGAAAGGGCGCATGCATGTCTGGCATCAATTTGAAGCGCGGCAAAAATCCAGCAACTAGAGCCCGTGCGATCTGGCTAGACGCACCTGCACCCATCTGCTAACCAAAGTGAATGAAGAACACCTGCACCATTCTCTGCTGCATTATTATCTGCTGACATCTGTCGCGGGTTGCTCTTTGTCGTTTCACATTCAAACAGACCTTGGTAAGCCCGCGGCGTAACTCTGCGCGAGGCATCCATGACGACGATCCGGTTGAACAACACAAAGACCCGCAAACGCGAGGACTTTATTCCCATTGATCCGCAAGATGTGCGTTTGTACCTCTGCGGGCCTACGGTCTATGACCGTGCGCATCTGGGCAATGCCCGGCCATCACTGGTGTTTGACGTTCTGTTTCGCCTGCTGCGCGAGGTTTACGGCGCGGATCACGTCACTTACGTGCGCAATTTCACGGATGTGGATGACAAGATCAACGCGCGCGCTGCGGAAAGCGGCCGCGATATCGGCGATATCACAGCCGAGACGATCCAGTGGTATCACGACGATATGGACGCGCTTGGTGTCCTACGGCCCTCCCACGAACCGCGCGCAACCGACTATATCGCCCAGATGATTGCCATGATTGCGGACCTTGTGGACAAGGGGAATGCCTATGAAGCGGATGGCCATGTGCTTTTTGCGGTCGACAGTTACGACGGGTACGGGGCACTGTCGGGCCGCTCCATCGATGACATGATCGCAGGCGCCCGGGTCGAGGTCGCGCCTTACAAGCGCAACCCGATGGATTTCGTATTGTGGAAACCGTCAGGGGATGGCGTGCCAGGCTGGGACAGCCCTTGGGGTTATGGTCGTCCGGGCTGGCATATTGAATGTTCCGCCATGAGCCATGAGTTGTTGGGGGAAAGCTTTGATATTCACGGTGGCGGCAATGATCTGCAATTCCCGCATCATGAAAATGAAATCGCGCAATCCACTTGCGCCCATCCGCACGGCGAGTTTGCCCGCTACTGGGTCCATAACGAGATGTTGCAGGTTGAGGGCAAAAAGATGTCCAAATCCTTGGGCAATTTCTTTACCATCCGCGACCTGCTGGATCAGGGCGTCCAGGGCGAGGTGATCCGGCTGGTGATGCTGGGCACGCATTACAGCAAGACGATGGACTGGACCGAAGCGCGCCGCGCAGAAGCTGAAGGCACGTTGCGCAAATGGTACGGGATTTTGCAGGGTCACGGCTTTGGGCCCGAGCTGATTGCCGCTTTGACAGCCGAGGGCAAATGGCAGCCGGATGCAGAATTCATCGGTGTCTTGGCCAATGATCTGAACACACCGGGCGCTTTGGCCCGTCTGCATGTGCTGTCCAAGGGCAAAACGCCTGTTGCCTTGGCGGGCTTTGCCTATGGGTTGCAGATGCTGGGGCTGGTGGGCGACTGGTCTGCGATCCCGCAGTTTGACGGGGGCGAGGCGGGCGCGGGTGTGGTGCCCGAGATTGTCGCCCGTGTGGACGCACTGCTGGCAGAACGTGCTGCTGCGCGCGCCGCCAAAGACTGGGCGCGCGCCGATGAAGTGCGCGATATTCTGAACGCGGCTGGCGTACAGGTGACAGACGTTGGCGGGCAGGCAACATGGGCGCCGGGGCCTGATTTTGATGCGGCTAAACTGGATGGACGTTGATATGGAAAAAGAGCGTCTCTACCTATTTGACACCACCTTGCGCGATGGCGCACAGACCCAAGGGGTGCAGTTCTCTGCGGGAGAAAAGCACCAGATTGCGGCCGTGCTGGACGCGCTTGGCCTTGATTACATCGAAGGCGGATGGCCCGGGGCCAATCCGACCGATACCGCGTTTTTCGCCAATGCGCCAAAGACCAAGGCGACTTTCACAGCCTTTGGCATGACCAAGCGCAATGGCCGATCAGCCGATAATGATGATGTGCTGGCGGCGGTGATGAATGCGGGGACGCCTGCGGTTTGTCTTGTGGGTAAGGCGCATGATTTCCACGTGACCACCGCCCTTGGTATCAGCCTTGATGAGAACATCGAAAACGTGGCCGCCAGCTTTGCCCATATCAAAGCCCAAGGTCGTGAGGGGCTTTTCGACGCTGAACATTTCTTTGATGGCTATAAGGCCAATCCGGAATATGCGCTGGAAACAATTCACGCCGCCTATGATGCAGGTGCGCGCTGGATTGTCCTATGTGATACCAACGGGGGCGTGCTACCGCATGAGGTGTCGCAGATCGTCGAAGATGTGATTGCCAGCGGCATCCCCGGCGCTCATCTGGCCATTCACACCCATAATGACACCGAGAACGCGGTCGCCAACAGTCTGGCGGCTGTTCTGGCCGGGGCGCGTCAGGTGCAGGGGACGTTAAACGGCTTGGGCGAACGCTGTGGCAATGCCAACCTGACAACGCTGATCCCGACGCTTTTGTTGAAAGAGCCCTACGCCAGCAAGTTTGAAACCGGCGTGTCGCGAGAGGCGCTGAAGGGGTTGCGTCGTGCCTCGCGTCTGCTTGATGATATCCTGAACCGCGTACCCGCCAAGCAAGCGCCTTATGTGGGGGCGTCTGCTTTTGCGCATAAGTCGGGCTTGCATGCCTCGGCCATTGCGAAGGATCCGAGCACATATGAGCATATCGACCCGGCCTTGGTCGGGAACAGCCGCATCGTGCCGATGTCCAATCAGGCCGGCCAGTCTAACCTGCGCGCACGCTTGCTTGAGGCCGGGCTTGCGGTTGCAGCGGATGACCCTGCGCTGTCGCGCATCGTCGAGCGGATCAAGGAACGCGAGGCGCAAGGCTATTCCTACGACACAGCACAGGCCAGTTTCGAGCTGCTGGCCCGCGAAGAACTGGGGACACTGCCGCGGTTTTTTGAAGTCAAGCGCTACCGTGTGACTGTCGAGCGGCGCAAGAACAAGCGCAACCAGATGGTGTCGATCTCTGAGGCTGTGGTCGTCACCAAGGTGCGCGGCAAAAAGATGCTGAACGTCAGCGAAAGTCAGGGACCGGATGGGTCCGATCAGGGTCCGGTAAACGCTTTGTCGCGCGCCCTGTCCAAAGACCTTGGCCCCTATCAGGATATCATTGATGATATGCAGCTTGTCGACTTTAAGGTGCGTATCACCAACGGCGGCACCGAGGCTGTCACCCGCGTGATCATCGACAGTGAAGACGGCAAGGGCCGGCGTTGGTCAACGGTGGGGGTCAGTGCCAACATCGTGGATGCGTCCTTTGATGCCCTGATTGATGCAATTAACTGGAAGCTGATCCGTGACGGGGCAAAGGCAGACGCATGAGCTTTGAAGCCTGTGCCGCATTGGTCGAAAAAGCCGACCCACTGCGCTTTCGTGTGGCGATGGCAGCCCCTGTGCCCGCACGCCGTATTCTGTTTCCGCTTTATGCGTTCAACATTGAGGTTGCGCGCGCGCCATGGGTGACGCAAGAGGCAATGATTGCCGAAATGCGCCTGCAATGGTGGCGCGATGCGCTTGAGGAAATTGCCCAAGACAAGACGGTGCGTCGCCACGAGGTTGTGGATGCGCTGGCCGGGTGTCTGGACGCGGAGGGCGCGCAATGCCTTGATGGTCTTGTCGCGGCGCGGCGCTGGGATGTTTATAAAGACCCGTTTGAGGGGCCAGAGCATTTTGATGAATACATCAATGCAACATCAGGCCATTTGATGTGGACGGCAGCGCGGCTTTTGGGCCCTGCGGATGAAACCACAGTGCGGGACTTTGCTTATGGCGTTGGTGTGGCCAACTTCTGTCAGGCCATCCCTGCGTTGCAGGCCCAAGGGCGCGTACCGCTCACAGATGGGTCCGATACGGAAGTTGCGGCGCTGGCAGATCAGGGGATGGCCCGTCTTGCAAAAGGGCGTGCGGCGCGGCGCGCGGTTTCCAAAGCGGCAGGGGCCGCTTTGGTGGCGGGGTATCATGCACACCCTGTCT
>JALQUF010000117.1 GCA_023263855.1 Yoonia sp.
AGGCGGCAAGGAAGGCGCCCACGACGACGATCGACACGGCAAGGCCGCCCGGAAGCGGGCCGAAGACGTTGGCCATCTTGGTCAGAAGCTCGTCGGCGATGCGCGAACGCTCCAACGTGATGCCCATCATGACGAACATCAAAACCGCCAGCAGTGTTTCAATCGACTGGCCCGCCAGAACACGTTCGTTCATCCGGTTGACCATAAAGCCGATGTTGCGGTCCAGCGCCACTTCCCAACCGCTGGGGAACAGAACGTCCTCATAGCGCGGCAATTCAGGATACCTGAAGACCGAAATCGCATCGGGGCGGACCCCCTCGGCGATCAGGGCTGCGTATTCAGCCGAGTTTGTATCAACAGCCGCGTGGATCAACAGACCGGAACTGTCGAGCGCTGCGATAATTGCAAAGGAAATCACGGCAGAGCCGGAAATCGCAAAGGCCACGGGGAAGCCTGACAGGATACCCGCAAACAAGGTCAGAAAGACGATAATGATACCGACTTCGATGCCATCTAATCCGAAAAGCATGTGTCTACCGCCCTACTTTAATGAATTTCTGCGACAAGTTCGGCGGTTTCATCGCCCATCTTGTCTTTGTCGAGATCTTTGCCTTCGCTCTCAGGCCCTTCTTTCCACTCAAGATATGAGCGGTAAAAGAAAGCCACCGCCTGCAACATGATCATCGCGGTGAAGACCACCAGCAGGATCTTGAACAGGAAGTAGGCGTTAAAGCCGTTGGGCGAAAAGCCGATAGTTTCCACATTCCAGCGCAGCGCACGCGCTTTGGTCAGCAGACGGTCCAGCGTGTCCGAGGCCGAGGGGTTCGGCACCACAAGGTGACGCCACAAAAAGAACCAGCCGTAAAGCCATGTCAGGATCGCCGCAGGCACCATCAGCACCATTGAGCCGATCATGTCGATCACCCGCTTGGCGCGGTAACTGATCGCAGAATAGACAAGGTCCACCCTCACATGGCCACCTTGCACAAACGTGTAAGACGCACACAGCGTGACGATCAGTGCGTTATAGAGTTTGAGCTGTTCGGACCACCAGCTGACGTCTTTGGAAAACGTCACGCCGAAACCGATCCCGATCTCTGAGACTGCAAAAACCCGCTGCATGAAGATAATGACAACCTGTTGCAGCACCATTAAGAGGCCCGCCCATGCGGCGGTGCGGCCAACAACGTTAGCGAACCCTTCCAGACCGCGCACGCAGCCCCACATGAAGCGGTTGTTGATGACGCCGATGGCCGTCACAACAAGGAAGATTGCGAAAATAACGAAGAAAAACTCGACCGAGGCGCCGTAGTAGATAAAGCGCATCAGCGCTTCTTTCTGCTCGGTTTCCATGGGGCCATTTATGGACGGCACCCATGACAGCCAACTGCCGGGATTAAAGATTGCATAAAAGAAGTTGTAGAAAGCCTCGATGAGGTTCGCAAAGAACCATCCAATCGCGTTTCCACCCCATGCCTCAACCAAGCCCATGAGAATTTCCCTTCGTGGAAGCTAGTCCGAGTGCCTGATGGCACCTCGTGGTGTGGAGGCCCAGATGCGCGGGGCATCGGGCCTTCACATTACTTTGGATCACGGCAAGTGTGATCCGCCGACAGGCTTAGCCCATCACGCGGTCACGCTGTGCGCGGTAAGCGCCTTCGGACTGCTGGATCCAGCCGGAAGATGCCGCCATAGATGCATTGTAGCTGGCACGGATACGGTCATAGATATCGTCACCGTTGTACTCATCCAGCGTCTCAGTCGCTGCAACGCCCATCGCGTCCCAGATCGCATCGTTGAATTCCAGAACCTGCACGCCGCCGGCCTGCAAACGCTGCAATGCTGCACCGTTATTGTTCAGGAACTGAGCAAGGTTCCACTGGTGGGCTTCGCCAGAAGCGATCTCGATGATCTTCTGGTGCTCGGGGCTCAGGCTTTCCCACACGTCAAGGTTTGTTGCCAAGGACAGGCCAGCGCCCGGCTCGTGCATACCCGCAGTGTAGTAGAACTTGGTGATTTCCTGGAAACCGGCTTTTTCGTCAGCCCATGGGCCAATCCACTCGGTGCCGTCAATCGCGCCGGACGCAAGTGCCTGATACACTTCTGCACCTGGCAGGTTCTGTACGGATGCACCCATACGACCCAGCGCCTGACCACCCAAGCCTGGCATACGGAACTTCAGACCCTGGAAATCCTCTGGGCCGTTCATCTCGCGAGAGAACCAACCACCGGACTGTGGACCTGTGTTGCCTGCAAGGAACGACTTCAGACCAAAGATCGAGCCCAGCTCGTCATGGAAGGCCT
This sequence comes from Yoonia sp., assembly GCA_023263855.1. Classification (GTDB taxonomy): domain Bacteria; phylum Pseudomonadota; class Alphaproteobacteria; order Rhodobacterales; family Rhodobacteraceae; genus Yoonia. Next base: position 2,305 of record JALQUF010000117.1, read on the forward strand.
GACCTTCACCGTGGTAGTACCAGTTGGCCAGCTCTTGTGCTGTCATACCAAACGGCACCGATGTGAAGAATGCATAGCCTGGGTGCTGACCGACAAAGTAGTAGTCCGCGCCATGGTACATGTCGGCCTGACCGGATGTGACCGCGTCGAACACTTCGAATGCGCCAACCAGTTCGCCAGCGGCTTTCAGGTCGATTGTCAGTGAGCCACCAGACATGGCTGTGATCGAATCAGCAGCGCGCTGTGCAGCATCATGCACACCAGCAAGGCCACGGCCCCATGTTGTGACCAGTGTCAGCGTGCGGTTGCCCTGTGCATACGCAGGTGCAGCCAGTGCTGTCGCTGCGGCAGCAGAACCACCAAGTGCTGAATTCTTTAGAAATGAACGACGATCCATAAAGTTACCTCCCGGGTGTTTCATCAATATGGGACACCTCCACGTGTCCACAGATGGATTTCGTGGGCGGACACTAGCGCGGCACTTGGGAAGGTGAAATACGTAGTACTGCGTATAAATCGGATTTTTGTCACTTTTTCTGACCAATCCCAGCCATAGCAACAGCGCCAAGCGTGATGACCTGCGCGTCACCTGCGGTGCCATGGCATTTGATTCGGCGCTCATTCTTGGCTAACGATCAGTCATGGCAGGCCTTTTTGCGCGTTTACGTGATTTCATTTTCATCAGCTACGGACAGAAGGTGTTTCTTCTGGCGACCCTGCCCCTTATCGCAGCGGTCTTTTTGATTACGCTGGTGGTCAGCGCCCAATCACGCCAGCTGGCCGAACGTGAAATTCAGGCCCTTGAGGCACAACTGATCGAAACAAAACGCGCCGAATTGCAGAACTACCTGTCGATCGCCCGCACAGCTGTCATTAACACCTATGGCCGCGCCGCCCCCGATGATGCCGACGCGAAACTGGCCGTGACGCGCGAATTGTCGGCCATGCTTTACGGGCAGGACGGGTATTTTTTCGTCTTTGACTATGATGGCAACAATCTCGTCGCCCCGCGCCAGACTTATCTGATTGGCAAGAACTGGACCGGACTGGAAGATCTTAACGGCATTCCGATCACGGATGAGCTGATCCGTATCGCGCGCACCGGTGGCGGCTATCACATCTTTGATTGGCCCAAACCCTCGACCGGGGCGACCGAGCGCATGATTGTCTATGTCAACGGCCTGCAAGACTGGCGCTGGGTGATCGGAACGGGTGTCTTTATTGATGATATCTTTGAAAATGTGGCCGTGGCCCGCGCCGATGTCGAAACCCGTATCCGCACCACCAGCTATTACATCGTCGGCATCGCGGTTGCCGCGTTGATAGCTGTTTTCATATCGGGGATGGCCGTAAACCTGCGCGAACGCCGTCTGGCGGATGCAAAGCTGAAACAACTGACCCAGCGGATCATCGACACCCAAGAGGAAGAACGCGGACGGGTCGCACGTGAATTGCACGACGGGATCAGCCAGATGCTTGTGGGGGTGCGCTATGCGCTCGAACTGACCCGGCGCAAACTGGGCAGCGACTCGGCCGTCAGTGACACGCTTAACCGGGGGATCGACGGTCTGGGCTCAACAATCCAAGAGGTCCGCCGGATCAGCCGCGACCTGCGCCCCGGTGTGCTGGATGATCTGGGGCTTGGCCCTGCCCTGCAATCGCTGACGGATGATTTCCAAACGCGCACCGGTATCGCGACCGAGTTTGAAACCGTGGTGTTTCGCAACCGGCTGGACGAAGAGGCCCGGATTGCGCTCTACCGGATCGCGCAGGAGGCGCTGACAAATATCGAACGCCACGCCGAGGCCAAAAATGTACAAGTTGTTTTGAAAGGCAGCCGCAACGGCGGTATGCTGCGCATCGCAGACGATGGTATCGGTATGCTCTGGCCCCGCGCCGACCGCGACCAAAGCACCGGACTGGGGCTGCGCAACATGCAAGAGCGCATTGAACAACTGGGGGGCACGCTGCGCATCATGTCCACGCGCACTGGCCAAACAGGCACGGTGATTGAAGCGCAAGTCCCATTGAGCCATATGCTCAGCCCACAGAACATTACAAAGGAAAGCGCATGACGACACGCATTCTGATCGTTGATGACCACCCGATGGTGGCGGAAGGCATCCAATCCTTGCTGGAAAGCTATGACGACATCGATGTCGTCGGCACGCTGGGCAACGGACAAGACGCCGTCGACCGCGTGAACGAACTGAAGCCGGATGTCATCCTGCTGGATCTGAATATGCCCGGGCTTTCGGGCCTGAACGCGACCGAAATGATCCTTGAAGAGCGGCCAGACACCCGCATTGTCATCTTGTCGATGCACGACAGCCCCGAATATATCTCGACCGCGCTCAGCCATGGCGCACGGGGCTATATCCTCAAAGATGTCCCGACCGAGGAGATCTATACCGCCATTCAAACCGTGATGGCCGGCGGCGAATACCTGTGCACAGGCGCGAAAGGGTCATTGCAACCCAAGATCAGCGACGGACGCGAAACGCTGACAGGGCGCGAACAGACGATCCTGCTTGAGCTGGCACAGGGGCAATCGAACAAGGATGTGGCGAATACGCTCAATATCTCGGTGCGGACGGTAGAAACACACCGCAAGAACATCAAACGCAAGCTGGGGATCAGCTCAACCGCTGGTTTGACGCGCTATGCGCTTGAGCATGGGGTGCTGCAAGGCACTGGTATCTAGCCAAAGCGGCAATTTGCGCCGTGGCAAACAAAGATGACCCCGCGCCTTGCCAACGCGGGGCCACTGGTGTGCAGTCCGAGGGAAGACTGCTTAGTTCTCGACTGTTTCCTGAATGCTTTCACGCACGATGTTGAACCACTCACCCGACAGGCGCAGCTGTTCCAGACCTGCATTGATGATTGGCAGGGCTTCGTTTGCGAAGGCGTTGTCCTTTGACACAAAGATATGTGACGACACGGTGCCGCGCAGCGGCTCAAGTGTGGCGACTGTATCTTCCATGCCGGCAGAGCGGATGTCCTCTTCCGCAGGCAGGGCGTCATAGGTCACAACATCAACTTCGCCGTCTTTCAACAACTGGAAGCAGCCGTTCTGCGCCACTGTTGTAACATAGGTGATGTTGGGCTCTACCAGCTGTGCGGCTTCCAGATCGAACGTGAACCATGCCTCGGGGCGGCAAACACGGGCGCCAAACAGATCATCCGTGCTTTGCGCATTGGCATATTCGCTGCCGTTGAGGGTGTAGTAATCCACGATGATCTCATAGAACGGATCAGAGTGGTTGAAGTCAGTGCAACGATAGGCGCTGGAAGGGCCAAGGTTTTCGACCCGGTCACAATCTGGACGGAACCAAGGGAATGCCATGTCGACAGCGCCGGTGGGCAGCAGCGTTTCAAGGTGCGAACCCCAGTCATTGATAAAGATAATATCAAAATCCTGATCGGCGTTGCCCAGCTGCATCGAGCGTTCAACCATACGGGTGATCATGCCACCGCCCGGAAGATCCTCATCCGTGAAAGGTGCATAGTCTGACGCTGTGGCAATGCGCAGTGCACGCGTCGGCGCAGACGTCACAGGGGCCGGGGCTGTCGATGCGGCTGTCACGCGCGCAGCACCGGTCGGCAAAGACCCATCGGCACAAGGGATGGCCAGAACCTGACCGACTTCAAGCTGGTTCGGGCTTGCCAGAACATTGGTGTTGGCGTTGAACAATGTCCGGAACCCACCGGGCACATCTGCTGCGGATGCAATCGCGCTCAAAACGTCGCCACGGACAACTGTGTAGAAAGAACACTGCTCTTGCGCTTGCGCCTGTCCGGCGGCCAGCGTTATGATCCCGGCAGCGGCTGCGACCGCAACGGCCAAGCTTGTCGTGCCCTTATACATCGTCTTTCCTTTCATGCTCATAGCGCCATGGCGCAAATGCTGTGTCATAAACCTGACCTTCCAATAAAATATCGTTTCCTTGCTGCTCACTATCGCGCACATCAAGGCGAAATGTTGACGAAATCAGGACCACTAAGCAGTTTCTTTCTGTTAATATTCGTGGCCCCTGCCCAGCCATTTAGCCGCAAATCCCGCGCCAAAGACCCAAATTCCGTATTATTGTTGCGAAAAATGAAATCCTCGGCTGGCATGCTTTCTGCCACTTGCGGCAAAAATGTGGCCGCAGTTTGCATTTGCTTAAAAATCACCCCTCACAGCACTGCAAACAACGTTCAGCCACAGGTTTTGCCGGGCGCGTAGTTTAAAACACTTGCAGGCGCATCGATAAGCACCACATGACACCACAGAAACAACCAAAGACCGGAGAAGACATGTCAGATACCCCCGCCTACACCCCGCCCAAAGTCTGGACCTGGGACACGGAAAGCGGTGGCAGCTTTGCCAGTATCAACCGCCCCATCGCCGGTCCGACCCATGACAAAGACCTGCCGGTGGGCAAGCATCCGCTACAACTCCACTCGCTTGCGACGCCAAATGGCGTGAAAGTCACCGTCATGCTGGAAGAGCTGCTGGCCGCAGGACACGCCGCCGAATACGACGCATGGCTGATCAATATTCAGGAAGGCGACCAATTCAGCAGCGGCTTTGTGGATGTGAACCCGAATTCAAAAATCCCTGCCCTTTTCGACAAAGACACCGGCGTGCGCGTTTTTGAAAGCGGGGCGATCCTGCTGTATCTGGCCGAAAAATACGATGCCTTCCTGCCCAAAGACGTCGTCGCGCGGACCGAAACGCTGAACTGGTTGTTCTGGCTGCAAGGATCTGCACCCTACCTTGGCGGCGGCTTTGGCCATTTCTACGCCTATGCGCCGGAAAAGTTTGAATACCCAATCAACCGTTTCGCCATGGAGGCCAAGCGCCAGCTGGATGTGCTGAACCGGCGGCTTGAGGACACGGCCTATCTGGGTGGCGACAGCTATTCGATCGCGGATATGGCGACCGCCCCATGGTATGGCGCGCTGGTCAAGGGACAGGTCTATGACGCAGCCGAATTCCTTGATGTGGCATCCTATGAACATGTGAACCGCTGGGCAGACAGTGTGATGAACCGCCCAGCCTACCTGCGGGGCAAGATGGTAAACCGCGCCTGGGGCGAGCCGTCAGATCAGTTGCGCGAACGCCATGACGCCGGTGATTTTGAAACGAAGACCTGGGATAAGGTTAAACCCGCCGACGCCGCTGAATAAAGGCGCGCGCACCATCCTGCACGCTCCTTTGCCAATGCTTTTATGCCTAGGCAAAGGGGCCACTTCGCGCCGTACAACAGGCAGGCACCCCGCCCCAATTGAAAGAAAGTTGCGAAAACTTGCGCTTTGGCGACATTTTCTCCACTTGGACTGTTGACCCCCCCAAACCACAAGACTAATGTCGCGCCACGCAAAGGAAGCAACATGACACAGGTCGTACTAATTGTGAGAAATATGCGCATGGGCCGGTGACGGTAAGACCATAACGATCCCATGCGCCCCCGACACACTCGGGGGTTTTTTTATGACTACGACACTTGAGAAGCGATAGGACGCAAAAACAATGACAAAGACCATGACGGGCGCAAAAATGGTTGTTCAGGCACTGATTGATCAGGGCGTGGACACAGTCTTTGGATACCCCGGCGGTGCCGTCCTGCCGATCTATGATGAAATTTTTCAGCAAAACAGCATCAAGCACGTGCTGGTGCGCCATGAGCAAGGTGCGGTCCACGCCGCAGAAGGCTACGCCCGTTCCACCGGCAAACCCGGTGTGGCGCTGGTCACATCCGGCCCCGGTGCAACGAATGCTGTCACCGGCCTGACCGATGCGCTGATGGACAGTATCCCGATCATCGTGCTGACCGGACAGGTGCCGACCTTCATGATCGGCTCGGATGCGTTTCAGGAATGTGATACCGTTGGGATCACCCGCCCCTGCACCAAACATAACTGGCTGGTCAAAGAAACCGACAAGCTGGCCGCAGTCATGCATGAGGCGTTCCATATCGCCACATCCGGCCGCCCCGGCCCTGTCGTGATCGACATCCCCAAAGATGTGCAGTTTGCCACCGGTAAATACACCGAAGCCCGGCAGGTTGAAACGCATTACAACCCGCAGGTCAAAGGTGACATGGATATGATCACCGAACTGGCGGCCGCGATGGAAAAGGCCAAGCGCCCGGTCTTTTACACCGGTGGCGGTGTCATCAACTCTGGCCCCGCTGCCAGCCAACTGCTGCGCGAACTGGTCGCGGCGACAGGTTTTCCGATCACCTCAACCCTGATGGGTCTGGGCTGTTATCCTGCGTCCGGTGAAAACTGGCTGGGCATGCTGGGCATGCACGGGCTTTATGAGGCCAACATGGCGATGCACGACTGCGATCTGATGATCAATATCGGCGCGCGCTTTGACGACCGGATTACCGGCCGCCTTGATGCCTTCAGCCCCGGATCGACCAAGGCGCATATCGATATTGACGCCTCCTCGATCAACAAGGTGATCAAGGTCGATATCCCTATTCTGGGCGACGTGGCACACGTATTGGAAGATCTGTTGAACGTCTGGAAGGCCCGCGGTCGCAAGACCAACAAGGACGCGGTCCAGAAATGGTGGGGCCAGATCAACGAATGGCGCAAGGTGGATTGCCTGAAGTTCGAACAGAAGGGCAAGGTGATCAAACCGCAATACGCCCTCGCCCGTCTGGAAGAGCTGACCAAAAAGCACGACCGCTACATCACCACCGAAGTGGGCCAACACCAGATGTGGGCCGCGCAATATCTCGGGTTCGAAGATCCAAACCGCTGGATGACCTCGGGTGGTCTGGGCACAATGGGCTACGGCTTCCCCGCCTCTATCGGTGTGCAGATGGGCAACCCTGATGCGCTGGTCATCAACGTGGCCGGTGAGGCCTCATGGCTGATGAACATGCAGGAATTGGGCACAGCGATGCAATACGGCCTGCCGGTCAAACAGTTCATCCTGAACAACGAACGGCTGGGCATGGTGCGCCAGTGGCAGGAACTGCTGCATGGTGAGCGGTATTCGCACAGCTGGTCAGAGGCTCTGCCCGACTTCGTGAAACTCGCTGAAGCGTTTGGCTGCAAGGGCATCCTGTGCAAGGACCCTGCCGATCTTGATGATGCGATCAT
>JALQUF010000118.1 GCA_023263855.1 Yoonia sp.
CTATGCTGCTGCGCAAGCGCGCGAAGGGTTCCAGATTATCGGCACCAGTGGCACCGTGACAACGGTGGCTGCCAGCTATCTGGGGTTGAAGCGCTATGACCGGACCAAGGTAGATGGGTTGCGCATGACTTCAGATCAGATTGACACAGTGATCCGTGATTACCTGACACTGGGGCCTGCGGGCCGCCGTGCCGATCCGCGTATTGGCAAGGACCGGCAGGCGCTGATCATGTCGGGCTCTGCCATTTTGCAGGCCCTGATGCGGCTTTGGCCGACAGATCGGCTCTCTGTTGCTGACCGTGGCCTGCGCGAAGGCCTGCTTTATGCGCAAATGTCGGCGCATGGGGTCTTGGAAGACACGCCGTTTTAGGGGTAAAGCGCTGCTATGGGCAAAAAACCGACAAAAAACACCTCAGGGCGCGGGTATCGCGACCTGACGGTCAAAGTGAAAACCGCCAAAGGGCGCAAGATCAGTTCAACAAACTGGTTGCAGCGGCAGTTGAATGATCCTTACGTCAAGCGGGCGCAAGCGGACGGGTATCGTGGCCGGGCGGCCTATAAGATTTTGGAACTGGATGATAAATTCCGGTTTCTTGTACCGGGTGCGCGGATTGTCGATTTGGGCTGCGCGCCGGGCGGGTGGCTACAAGTGGCGGTGAAACGCGCCAACACGCTGGGCGAACGGACAAGCAAAGCGCAAGGCTATGTGCTGGGCGTTGACCTGCAAGAGGTGGAGCCGATTGCAGGTGCCGAAATTCACCAGTTGGATTTCATGGAAGATGACGCCGACCTGAAAGTCCGCGAATGGTTGAACGGCAAGGCTGATGTGGTGATGTCTGATATGGCGGCTTCGGCCTCTGGTCATAAACAGACCGATCACTTGCGGATCATCGCCCTGTGCGAGGCGGCGGCCTATTTTGCCTTTGACGTGCTGGAAGAGGGCGGCACTTTTGTCGCCAAGGTTCTGGCAGGCGGGGCCGAGGGCGATTTGCAGAAACTGCTGAAAGCGCGGTTCACGAAGGTGGCGAATGTGAAACCGCCTGCGTCGCGTTCGGATAGTTCGGAGAAGTTTGTCGTGGCGACGGGGTTCAAGGGGTAGGGTGGGTGGAACCCACCCGATGTTGCGGACGCGTGGGTTTTACCCACCCTACGCCACTGTGATGGCTGTTCCCCAATCCTGACACCGATTAATCAACGCTTCCGACGGCACGCGGTCTGTCACAAACTGATCCACCTGCGCCAGCGACGCGATCTTGACGGGGGCTTTGCGGGTGAACTTTGTGCTGTCGGCCACAAGGATTGTGGCGCGGGCCGCTTTGATGACCTGTTGGCTGACCCGCACTTCCTCTGGGTCGAAGTCCAAGAGGTCTCCGCTCAGGTCGATGGCCGATGCCCCGATGACCGCGAAATCCACTTTGAACCGGTCGATGGCCAGTGCCGCCAAGTCCCCCACCAGCCCGCCGTCTGACCGCCGCAGGCTGCCGCCCGCGACCACCACATCGCAAGAGGGGTTGCTGGCAAGGGTATTGGCGACGTTGAGGTTGTTGGTCACGACCATCAGGTTGCGATGTGCGTGCAGCGCGTGGGCCACGGCCTCGGTCGTGGTGCCGATGTTCAGGAAAAGCGAGGCATTATCGGGGATCAGTTGCGCTGTGCGCCGCGCGATCCTGATTTTAATATCGCGGTTCAGCGCCCGTCTGTCGCCATAGCCAATGTTACTGACACCCGAAGGCAGAACAGCACCGCCGTGAATACGCTCCAACAGCCCTGCGGCACACAGCTGGCGCAGATCGCGGCGGATGGTTTGCACCGCGACGCCAAGATCGGCGGCAAGATCGCTTGCCATGACCTTGCCTTGTGCTTGGGCGAGCGTGCGGATCTGGGTAAGGCGGTTTTCTGTATCCATGCGTTCGTTTATGAAGTTAAGCGAATGTAATGCAATTCATATATCATAAAAATATGCCTATTTAGGTTTTCGGGTAATGTTCGTCATTAAAATTGCGAACATCTCATGCCTTGTTGCTTGCGCCTATACGATAGCCCGTTAAACCGCCTCCAAACCTATGAGGCTTGGGCATGAACACAGATTTTGACATCTTTATTATCGGCGGTGGGATCAACGGCTGCGGTATCGCGCGCGATGCGGCAGGGCGGGGTCTTCAAGTGGGCCTGGCCGAGATGAATGATCTTGGTTCGGCGACCTCGTCTGCGTCGACCAAGCTGTTTCACGGCGGCTTGCGCTATCTAGAGTTCTTTGAGTTTGGTCTGGTCAAGAAGGCGCTGGTAGAGCGCGAAGTCCTGCTTAAGAATATGCCCCATATCAGCTGGCCGATGCGCTTTGTGCTGCCTTATCACAAGGATATGCGCTTTGAGAATGACACGCCCACGTCCAAGTTGCTGTCGACGGTAATGCCATGGATGAAGGGCAGGCGGCCTGCATGGCTGATCCGCTTGGGGTTGTTTCTTTATGACAATCTGGGTGGGCGGAAAATCTTGCCGGGGACGCATGTTGTCGATCTGACCAAGCGGGCGGTGGGTGATCCGCTCAAGGATAAATTCACCAAAGCCTATGAATATTCTGATTGCTGGATCGAGGATTCGCGCCTTGTCGTGCTGAACGCGCGCGATGCGGAAGAGCGTGGGGCGACGATCATGACCCGCACCAAGGTGGTGAGCGCGGCCCGTGTTGATGGTGTTTGGGAAATCGTGACTGAACATGATGGCGTGCAAAGAACCCATACCGCCCGCGCATTGGTCAATGCCGGCGGCCCTTGGGTGGAAAACATCGTCCGTGATGTCGCGCGCCTGAACACGTCCGAGGGTGTGCGGCTTGTCCGTGGCAGCCATATCGTCACCAAAAAACTGTTCGATCACGACAAGTCCTACTTCTTTCAGGGTGAGGATGGCCGGATCATTTTTGCGATTCCATATGAGACTGATTTCACGCTGATTGGCACCACCGATGCCGAGCACAAGAACCTGTCCGAAAAGCCCTATGCAACCGATGAAGAGCAGGACTATCTATGCGCCTTCGCGTCGCAATATTTCAAAAAGCCGGTCACGCGGGATGATGTGGTTTGGACATATTCAGGCGTGCGGCCGCTCTATGATGACGGGGCAAAATCGGCCACCGCTGCAACCCGTGACTATGTCTTGTCACTGGATGAGAACGGCGCCCCTTTGCTGAACATCTTTGGCGGCAAGATCACGACCTATCGCAAACTGGCTGAAAACGCGTTGAAAAAGCTCACACCTTTGGTGGGCGGCGGCGCGCCGTGGACGGCGGATGCCGCCTTGCCCGGCGGTGATTTCAAGGTCAAAGAGCGCGATAAACTGGTTGCGGATTTGCAGGCAGATTATCCGTTCCTTGATGCCCCTTGGGCGCTGCGGCTGATCAAAGGCTACGGGACCGAGGCGTGCGTGATCTTGGGCGACGCCAAATCAGCGGGTGATCTGGGCCAGGACTTTGGCGCGACATTGACCGAGGCCGAGGTGAAATGGCTGATGGCCAAGGAATACGCTGTGAGCGCTGACGATGTGGTGTGGCGTCGCTCTAAACTTGGCCTGCGTTTGACGCCTGGTCAGATCGCGGCTCTTGACGCTTTCATGGCGGCTTGAAACAAAAAGACAAACGGGGGATTTCCATGACATATATTCTGGCCATTGATCAGGGTACGACTTCAAGCCGCGCGATCATCTTTGATGCCGATATGCGGATCAAGGCAACCGCGCAGGAGGAATTCACCCAGCATTTCCCGCAGTCAGGATGGGTGGAACATGACCCTGCGGATATCTGGTCAACGGTTGCGGCTACCTGCCGCGGTGCGCTTGAAAAGGCGGGGATCACGGCCGCAGATGTGGCCGCGATTGGTATTACCAACCAGCGTGAAACGACGTTGATCTGGGACAAGACGACAGGCAAGCCGATCCATAATGCGATTGTCTGGCAAGACCGGCGAACGGCCCCATTTTGCGAGATGTTGCGCAAGGAAGGGTTTGAGCCGACGATCACGCAGAAGACAGGCTTGCTGGCGGACCCTTATTTTTCAGGGACCAAGGTCAACTACATCCTTGATCAGGTCGACGGCGCGCGTGCGCGGGCCGAAGCGGGTGAGTTGCTGTTCGGCACAGTCGATTGCTATCTGATCTGGAAGCTGACAGGCGGCAAGCGGCATGTGACGGACGCCACAAATGCTGCAAGAACAATGCTTTATGATATCCGCAAAGGGCGCTGGAGCAGCACAATTTGCGAACGCTTCGGCATCCCGATGCAGATGCTGCCCGAAGTGCTGGATTGCGCCGCCGACTTTGGTATGACACGCGCCGACCTTTTTGGAAAAGAACTGCCCATCCTTGGCGTCGCTGGCGACCAGCAAGCGGCGACCATCGGGCAGGCGTGTTTTGCGCCGGGGATGTTGAAATCGACCTACGGCACGGGGTGTTTTGCGCTGCTCAACACAGGCGACACGCTGGTGGAAAGTAAAAAGCGCCTGCTGGGCACGATTGCCTATCAGTTTGATGGCAAGCCAACCTATGCCTTGGAGGGGTCGATCTTTATTGCCGGTGCGGTCGTGCAATGGCTGCGTGATGGTTTGAAAATCATCCGTGAGGCCAAGGAAACCCAACCTTTGGCGCAGACTGCTGATGCGGGACAAGAGCTTTACTTGGTGCCCGCCTTCACCGGTTTGGGCGCGCCGTATTGGGATGCTGATGCGCGCGGTGCGATCTACGGATTGACCCGCAATTCCGGTCCGGCAGAGTTTGCAAAGGCTGCGCTGGAAAGCGTTGGGTTTCAAACGCGTGACTTGTTGGAGGCGATGAAGAGTGACTGGCAAGCCTCTGATACGGATGGTGTTTTGCGTGTTGACGGCGGGATGAGTGCATCGGATTGGTCGATGCAGTTTCTATCTGATATCATTGGCGCGCCGGTTGATCGACCAACTGTGTTAGAGACAACAGCGCTGGGAGTTGCTTGGTTGGCGGGGATGCGTGCGGGTGTCTATCCGGATCAAGCAGGATTCGCAGCCAATTGGGCACTGGACCAGCGGTTTGAGCCGCAGATGGATGAAGCGACGCGCGAACGACGCTATGCGGGTTGGCAAGATGCAGTGAGAAGGACGTTGTCCTGATCACTGTGGCCTGATCGACGCCCGCATCTGATCAAGGATCACGACCGCTTCGCTGTCTTTCTTGGCGGAATCGATGACCATGATCGTGGTCTCGCCGTGTTTGATCAGTGTGAGGCTCATCATGTCGTGGTCGCCTTCGGGGCCGCTGAGAAAGCTCATGCTGGCACCTGTTCCGCCGTCTATTTCAATGGCTCTGCTGGGCCGCACAATCGCCATGCCGGAACCGACCAGCCAGGTTGCGATCCTTGAGAGTTTCACACCTTTTTCGATGATCTGCAGTTCTTGCAATGGCGGGTTGGTGTACATGTCGGCCTTGTAGATCAGCATCATACCGAAACCGCTTGTGTTCGGTGCGCCGCCACCGAAAGCGGCCAGCATATCTTCGTCTGATGTGTCTGTGCCGAGCCAACCATCGAACATGCTGGGGCCAAACAATTCTTCCGGCAGTTCATTCCATATCATCGGCACATCGACCGCGAGATCAGTTTCAGGGATCAGGACAGCCTCGGACAACAGATTAGCATCGGCGGCGTTTGGGGTGCCTTGGGCGATGACGAGGTGGGGTGCGGCGAAGCTCAGCGCAAAGGCCGAAACGCAGGCCAGTAGCTTCTTTTTGATCATCTTTTTGCCAAGTCCCAAACTTCAAATTCATCTGATCGCTTGTCCCGCAGTTTTGAGGCGACCGCGTCGGAAAGCTGCAGATCCATCTTGGGGGATACATTCTTTTGCTTCAGTGTGATGGTTATCGCGAGCCTCTCTTCAAGATAGGTGACCACTTTATCCCATTGCTCATACTGAAAAAGATGCTGCGGGCCAATTTCACCATCGTTAATGCGCAAGAACCGGCTTTGCGAACCGACCTTGGCAAACGGGGCGGGGGATCCTTTGCAGTATTCAAGCACGAATTCATCGAAGCTGACGTTATGGGTGCTATTTTCATGGCCGATCAGATCGTCGCGTGTGCGGTAGCGATACCAGCTGCCGAGCCAGTCAATCGGGTTGCGCACGATGGCCATCAATTCGGGGTCTTGCCCGCCCACCTGTTTGAACAATGGCTTGAGGAATCGTTTGTAACGATAACACGGCGCGTGTTTGAGTTCTGGCGGATCGCGCAGCACCAGTGACGCGCGCGGGGCCAATGCACCCTCTAAGGCGGTGGACCCTGTTTTGGGTACTGCCAGCAGCACCAGATTTTCTTTCCAGAAAACAAGCATTTGTTCGCCGTCTTTCGTCTGTTCCACGTCTGATGCTAGGCCATAAACCATTCCTTAACCACCTTTGGGTGAGGATGTGTCGAGAAAATTTATGTTGCAATGTTCTGGTTTTGATCTCATTAAGGATGAGAACACAATGAGAACAAAAGCAGTGATTGCCGCCCAGCGGGGCGCGTGAAATAAGGACAGGACACATGGCAACGGCAGAACTCCTCAAAATGACTGATAAGAAGACCGCAGACAAAGAAAAGGCGCTGGAAAGCGCGCTGGCGCAGATCGAACGACAGTTCGGTAAGGGCTCGATCATGAAACTTGGTGGCCAGAATCAGATGGCCGATATCGAGGCAACATCGACAGGTTCGCTGGGGCTGGATATCGCGCTGGGGATTGGTGGTTTGCCAAAAGGCCGCGTGATCGAGATTTACGGGCCTGAATCGTCCGGTAAAACCACACTGACGCTGCATTCCATCGCGGAAGAGCAGAAGAAGGGCGGCGTTTGTGCCTTTGTCGATGCGGAACATGCGCTGGACCCGCAATATGCCAAGAAACTGGGCGTCAACCTTGATGAGCTGCTGATTTCGCAACCCGATACCGGGGAACAGGCGCTTGAGATCGTGGATACGCTGGTGCGCTCTGGTGCTGTCAGCCTTGTGGTAGTCGATTCCGTGGCCGCCCTGACGCCAAAATCCGAGTTGGAAGGCGACATGGGCGACAGCTCGGTCGGTGTGCATGCGCGTTTGATGAGCCAGGCGATGCGCAAATTGACCGGCTCGATCAACCGCTCGGGCTGTATGGTGATTTTCATCAACCAGATCCGGATGAAAATTGGCGTCATGTTTGGCTCACCTGAGACAACGACCGGTGGTAACGCATTGAAATTCTATGCGTCCGTGCGTCTGGATATTCGCCGGATCGGTGCGATCAAAGACCGGGACGAGGTTGTGGGTAACGCAACACGTGTGAAAGTGGTCAAGAACAAGGTAGCGCCGCCATTCAAGCAGGTGGAATTCGACATCATGTATGGCGAAGGGATCTCGAAGATGGGCGAATTGCTTGATCTGGGTGTCAAGGCCGGTGTGGTTGAAAAATCAGGCGCATGGTTCAGCTATGGCGACGAACGCATCGGGCAGGGGCGCGAGAATTCAAAAGTGTTTTTGCGCGAAAACCCAAGTATTGCCTTGGAAATCGAAGACAAAATTCGCGCGGCGCATGGGCTGGATTTCGACCTGCCAGAGGGCAGCGCGGATGACGGCGGCGATGATCTGGTCGAGGTCTAGGGTTAAGCGCAGGTGCTATGCCACGCCTGCGATGACCGTCTGACTGTCAAGAAAACGGATTTGAAAGGGTGCTGCTTGCTGCAGCGCCCTTTTTGCGTGATGGGCCGTAAGCCACGGCGTTTGAGCGACCTTGGGAAATCCGCAACGCTCTTTGTTGGTGGACAGCGTGCTAGTGCGGGTCTATTTCTGCGTTTCAACGAAAATGATTGCCTGAAAGCGTGCCATGACAAGTCTTGCTGACATCCGTTCGACCTTCCTGAACTACTTTGGCAAACAGGGGCACGAGATCGTGGCCTCCAGCCCGCTGGTGCCGCGCAATGATCCGACATTGATGTTTACCAATTCGGGCATGGTGCAATTCAAGAATCTGTTCACAGGGGTGGAAACCCGCGACTATGTGCGCGCCACCACAAGCCAGAAATGCGTGCGCGCAGGTGGCAAGCACAATGACCTTGATAATGTTGGCTATACCGCGCGTCACCACACGTTCTTTGAGATGCTGGGGAACTTCAGTTTTGGCGACTACTTCAAGGCCGATGCCATCGCGTTTGCGTGGGAGCTGTTGACGCAGGATTTCGGGATCGACAAAGACCGTTTGTTGGTCACTGTTTATCATACCGACGATGAAGCGGCCGAGATCTGGAAGAAGGTTGCTGGACTGCCTGATGATCGGATCATCCGTATTCCCACGGATGATAACTTCTGGCGTATGGGGCCGACCGGCCCCTGTGGACCATGCACCGAGATCTTTTATGACCACGGCGATCACATCTGGGGTGGCCCTCCGGGATCACCCGAGGAAGACGGGGATCGGTTTATCGAGATCTGGAACATCGTCTTTATGCAAAACGAGCAGTTTGACGATGGCACGATGAAGCCGCTTGAGATGCAGTCGATTGATACCGGCATGGGGCTGGAACGGATCGGGGCGCTGCTGCAAGGCAAGCACGACAACTACGATACAGATTTGATGCGTGCCTTGATCGAGGCGTCGGCAGATGCCACGTCGAGTGATCCTGATGGGCCGGGCAACACCCATCACCGCGTGATCGCAGATCACCTGCGCTCGACCTCATTCCTGATTGCCGAGGGTGTTTTGCCCTCGAATGAGGGGCGCGGATATGTGTTGCGCCGTATTATGCGCCGCGCAATGCGGCATGCGCATTTGCTGGGCAGCAAAGACCCGGTGATGCACCGCTTGGTGCCTGCCTTGGTGCAGCAGATGGGCGCGGCTTATCCCGAATTGGGCCAAGGGCAGCGTTTGATTGAGGAAACACTTCTGAACGAAGAAGTGCGCTTTAAGCAAACGCTCGACCGTGGTTTGAAGCTGCTGGATGAAGAGCTGGCCGGATTGCCACAGGATGCCGCTCTGCCCGGAAAGGCCGCGTTCAAGCTTTATGACACCTTTGGCTTCCCGCTTGATCTGACACAGGATGCACTGCGCGAGAAAGGCCGCGCGGTTGATACCGATGGCTTTGATGCTGCAATGGCCGAGCAGAAGGCCAAGGCGCGTGCCGCATGGTCCGGCACGGGCGAGGCCGCCGATAGCGCGATCTGGTTCGATATTGCCGACGAAAGCGGAGCGACCGATTTTCTGGGCTACGACACACTGACCGCCGAAGGTCAGATCATGGCGCTGGTGAAGGATGGCAAGACGCATGACCACGCGGATGGAACAGTGCAGATTGTTCTGAACCAGACACCGTTTTATGCAGAAGCCGGCGGTCAGGTTGGTGACGCGGGCACATTGCGCACCGAAACAGGCAAGGCCGAGATTACCGACACCAAGA
>JALQUF010000119.1 GCA_023263855.1 Yoonia sp.
CCGCTGGCTTCATCGCGCAGATAAACCACTTCGCCAGGCGCATCAGTGACCGGATCATTCGACCACGGCGTCAAGCGATGCTCGCCGCTATTGACGGCCCAACTCATCCCCAACCCTGCCTCACTGACAAGGCAGCCAAAACTGTCGTTCGCCAAGATATTGCACCAAGGTGCAGGTGTGCGGATACCAGGTGCAAGGTGGATCAGATAGTCGCCGTTGTCCGGATCAAACCCGCCATATCCGTTGTCAAACTGCAAATCGTCCGGCCTGACAACGGCGCTGACCGAAGGTTCAGAGATGGGCTGTTCTGGCAGAAATAGGGGGAGCTGATCACGCGCCTGCACGGCCAGATCCAAAATCTGTCGCAGGGTCTTATTCTCATCATGCAGCACGACAGCTGCAGATGCCTCGACCCCCTTCCGCAACTGGTCGGACATCTGGTCGCCCGCCAACAGGTGAATACCACCACGCATACCAAGCATGCCAGTTGCATGGGTGTCGCGGATGACGGAAAGCACCTTTTCACGCAGCGGCTCTTCATAGCTGGTTGCCGCATCGCGTAGAATGACCAGGTCAACGTGTAAGCCCGCATCGTGCCACAACCGGTGACCGCGCACCACAATATCAAGCAGCGACGCATTATCCAAATCCGACAGCTTGAGCAGCAAGATCGGATAATCCCCGGAAATGCCAAAACGCCACAGGTCCGGCTGGCCATGCCACTCCGCTGCATCAGTGGGCGGCGCTGTGCGATATGTCGGGTGCGTATGCACGAGTAACGACGACAAGACCTGCAATTCCGGCAGATGCTCGGCTGCGATCCCCAGTCTGCGCACCTTGCGCCCCGTCTCCAGCAATGCGTCTCGGAAGGTATGGTCGATCATGGCAAAGGGATAACGTGAAGCAATCTGCACAGCCTCATGACGCGATGCGGCGGCAACGCTCAGAAACACAAGCTCCCTGATTTCCGTCGGTTTCAACGTCACACGCGTCTGGAGAGACATCACCGGATCAAGCGTCCAACCTGCCCGCTGGCTGAGCCCGTTTGACAGGCCCTCAGGCGCGCGCGCTGTCCGATTTCGGCCCAAGAACTGGCGGCGGTCCGTTTCCCATGCTGTCACGAATGTATCAGGATCTGCAGAGACAAGTTTGTGCAACAGTACCGGCGGTTTTGTCTCCGGACGACGCGGCCTGCGCGTAAATAACAGTGCCTGTTCATCAGCCAAATAATCACTGTGGACAAACAGCTTGCTGAAGGCGGGGTGTCGTTCATCCTCTAGCGGCGGCGCAATGGAGACTTCGGCATAGGTCGTCAGATCAAGCGTGCGCGCGACCTCGCTTTCATTGGTCAGGGTAACACGCCTTATTTCGACGTCATCAAAGGGTGCCACAGCCACATCCATCCGCGCCACAATCCCATCGTGTCGGCATCGCAATTCGACCATGTGTTGATGAAAGACGCACTTGGTATCAACATGCGCATGCCCTGTCGGCGCGGACCCCAGCGACCACAGATCACCACTTTCGGCATCCTGAAGATAAAGCCAGATCCCGTCGTCCGTGCGCACAGGATCGGGGCGCCACCGCGTCAAAGCGGTGCCGTTCAATCGCAGCCCGCCGCCACCGCTTTGCGTGATCAGCGATGACATGCGGCCGTTGCCCAACAAATGCACCTGCGGCACGGCCAGATCCGGCGATGGCACCCATGATGCCAATTCGGGCGCCTGATGCGTCTCTGCGGGGTGATCCCAACGTTCGTCGGCGCGACCCAGCTCCAGTGGCGCATCCCAGGGGACGCGCTCTTGCAGCAACAGGTCCATGGCGCGGATTGTTTTTTCACGCAAAAAGCGGTGCACCATGATGTCGTTCTGGAGGGCGTTGACGATCGCCGTCTGAACCATGCCCTGATGGTGCGCCATAAACGTGGTGACAGCAACGAAGTCGCGCCCAGTGACAATCCTGTCGGGCGTGAAATCCAGCGCTTCGATAAAACCATATCTGGTCAGCGCACCCATTTGCGCCAAGACCTTCAGGTTCTCAGCCGCCGCCCCGGGCCAGCCGCAAAGCGCCAGAGCCGATCCATAGGGCGCGATGACCAGGTCATCGGTCAACCCCCTGCGAATTCCCAGCCCCGGCACACCGAAGGCGCGATATTGAAAGGTGCCACGCGTATCCGTGGTGCCAAACGCCGATTCCGAAATACCCCAGGGCACCCTGCGTTCCTTGCAATAGGCGTGCTGGAAATCCACCGCTGTCAGTTCGCTTTCCCCCAGCAGCGTATCGCGATAGCTAGGCAGGAACAGCGGCGGCATCAGGTATTCAAACATCGATCCGTTCCACGAAAGGATTGATGGCTTGCCCTGCAATCTGGTGATTGGCCTGCTGAACGCGTACCAATGCTCAACGGGCGCGTCATGTTTGGCGATTGCAAAATAGCTGGCAAGACGGGCCTCAGTCGCCAGCAGGTCGTAGTGGCTGTTGTCCATCTTCCCAAGGCTTTGATTGTAGCCAATCCAGAACAGCCGCACAGAGGCATCGTATAGAAACGCAAAATCCATCCCGAATGCCAACCGATCTGCCTTCGTGGCAAGACCGCGAAGGGTATCGCGCGTTGCCTCTTGGCGGGCAAAACCCTCGGAAATAGACTGGCTCAATTGATCCAGCCATGTCTGCGTCGCGGCGCAAACTTCCGGGTGCTCTGCCTGCCAGCGCTCCAGCACCGCGGTGAACGTCTCCAATGACACCTGACCGGCCGCCCATGCACCTGGCGGGTGTAACTGTTCTGCGATCTGAGCGGCCACAGGCACGGCGACGTTCGGGCGATCAGCAAGCACAGCCAACCATGGCAAGAACAAATCGATGTCGCGCGCGATCGTGCGCAGATCATGGCGCAAGCGTTCCAGCCATGTGGTGATGTCTGTTGCTTGATCACTGGAAATGCCGGGCGAATTTTCGATGGCCGCAAGTGCGAAAACCTCAAGATCACGCCAAAGCGTCATGTCGATTGCAGCAAAGGCGGCTTTCCATCGCAGCGGCGACGCCTTTGCATAAGAAATCTCGTTGCGAATTGCCCGCTCGGTTGTATTCAAGGCCGAATGATCCCGCCCCGACACATCGCGCAGCGCTGTACACAGCAGGTCCAATACGACCTCAAGACCACTGAGACTGTCAGACCCGATTAGCGGACCTTCGGTCAATTCAAGACATCCCTGCTTCAGCGTCACCAGCGCCACCGCAAGGTTACCGCTGTCAACGGTTGACACATAGCTTGGCTCCAACGGGTCCAGCGTTTGGGTGTCGTACCAGTTCAGAATATGACCGCGATACGTGGTCATGCGCCCCAGCGTATTCAGGGTATTGCGGGCCCGGACGGCGAAATCGCTTGTCGTAATGAACCCCATATCGCGCGCTGCCAGTGCCGACACAAGGAACATGCCGATGTTGGTTGGCGACGTGCGATGGGCGATCTCTTCTTTCCGGCCGAACTGATAGTTGTCCGGTGGCAACCAGTTGTCATCCGGCCCGACAAATGTTTCGAAAAAGTGCCAGGTGCGCCGCGCAACATGGGTCAGGAATTTACGGTCCTGCTCGTCAAGAGACTGCGCACGGAAATATCGCGGCCGTGCGCTCCAGACTGAGATTTCCGGTGCGATCAGCCAGAGCACCAATACGGGCCCCGCCACCCAGAAACCCTGCGGGTCATTTTCCGCCAGATATGCCGCCATCACCAAAGCAATGACCGAAGATGGCCACATTAATGACCACGAGGTCTGCCGAATGCTATCGCGTGACGATTTCATTGCGGCATGCGCGGCCGACGTCCATTCCAACCGGTTCTTGCCACTGACATAAATTCGCCAGAGCGTACGGAAAATCGCGTCAAGAGCGATCACCGTATCGCTGACCAGAAAGGCAATGAAGAAAAACCAGCGCCCAAATGTGGTCCGGATGCGGTGCACGGCACGGCCCAGCATACCACGCTGAATGCCACCGGTTGCGATGGCAAAGGCTTCGCCAATCAGATAGCTGCCGGGTGCCGCAATCGCCAAACCCGTCCAAACCAGCGGGCTGCCCGGCATCACCAGCCAGCCAAAGATCAAGAACAGCAATACCGCAGGCGACATCAGACTGCGGCGCAGATTGTCCACCAGTTTCCAGCGATCCAGACCTGAAAAGGTTGTCTGGGCTATCTGTCCATTCACACCGGGGACTTTGCGACCAAGCCAAGGCACAAGCTGCCAGTCACCGCGCATCCAGCGGTGCTGCCGCATGGCATATTCAGGGTAGGTCGCTGGCAAATCCTCATACAGCACGACGTTGCTAACCAACGCTGCCCGCCCATGCAGTCCTTCAAACAGATCATGGCTGAGGACTTGGTTCTCTGGAACACGGGTCCGCAGGCTCTGATGCAAGGCTGCGATATCATAGATACCCTTGCCGACATAGATGCCGGTCCCGAACAGATCCTGATATACGTCCGATACGGCCCTGCTATAAATATCAATCGCGGTATCGCCGGCAAAGAGATGTGTGAAATGCGTGCCTTTCCCAAGCTTCGGCAAAATCTCGATCCGCGGCTGCAGGATGGCATGGCCGGCCACGACCCGCCCGCTCTCTTGATCCACAACAGCCCTATTGAGTGGATGTGCCAGAATGCCCACAAGACGCGCGCCTGACCCCGGGGACATTTGCGTATCCGCGTCCAACGTAATCGCATAGCGGATACCACGCAGGGTATTGACAGGTCCCGCAACCACGTCAAACGCATCGTCGCCAATTCCGAGGACATAGCGGTTGAAGTCTTCAATCTTGCCGCGTTTACGTTCCCAGGCCATCCAGCATCCTTCGGCCGCGTTGTACTTTCGACGGCGATGTAACAACACAAACGGCGGACCGTTATCCGCAGTGTGACGGCGATTGAGATCATCAATCCGCCTTCTGAGCGCCGCCTCTATCGCTTCGTCTTCAGGCAATCTCTGCCTCTGCGCATCGGCAAGGTCCGAAAGAATGACAAAACGGAACATCGGATCAGGATTGGCGATCCGCAGGATTTCGATCTTCTGTGCAATATCTTCCACCTCGGAAGGTGCCGCGATGATGACAGGAATAATGACCGCGGTAGCGCAATCTTTTGCGATCCCTTTCGAAAAATCCATTTCGGGTAGGACGTCAGGTCGGCTTAGCCGTGTGATCATCCAATGACCGAACCACACACTTGGGATCGTCGCAGGCAGAATTGTAAGTGTCAGGCCCAATACCCATTGCCCCAACGTCGCCTCGTGCAGCCACAGATAGCTGACAGATAGACTGGTTGCCGCGCCCAGCAGCAAAATCAGGCCCGAAGCATAAAGCGCCTGCCTGTAATGCCAAAGACGCCGCTTGATCGCTGCGAAAGGTGATATCCGGCATTGCAACTGCGCTTCGAGTTGCGGCAATCCCTCTGCTATCAACCAGTACCCGACATGACTGCGGTTGCTGGCGGTTTTGTCGCTTCGCGCCAAATCAACGACCGCACGGGCGACCTCCGTTTCAGACTTGCCGCTGCGCCATGCGAGTTGCTCAACCACACGTCGGTACCGGTTGCGGGTCTCGAATGTCATGGCCGCGTAGACACCTTCGGGATCATTGGCGAGCTCAGCTTCGATGCAGCTGACATGATCAACAAAATCCGGCCATTTGATGCTGTCGATTGCGATCAGATTGGTGATAGCGTGTGCAATGCGATCAACGGGTGCGGTGTCTGCCAAGGTGTGAGGACCTGGGTCCTGCATCAACGCCAATTGCGGGTCCATATCTGCGGCCGCATAAACGAGCTGTTCCAGACAGACCAGGCGCAGAAAGGATGGCATGGCCCAGAGTTCGGCATTCCCCAGCGGTGCAGCCTTTTGATATTGTGCAATAAATTCAGTCAATGACGCCAGCGTGATCTGTGCGTTCAACTGCTCCAACACCGTCTGCGCGATAATGTAGACACGCGGCGGCCCCGCACCTTTTTTGCCTGCGAACGCGGGCAGCTTGTCATAGAATTGCGGCGGCAGGTCCTTGGACAACCGTTGTAAGGCGCGTTTGACCTGATAGTCATTATCGAGAATCCAATCCGCTGCGCGCGCATGATCGGACGGTGGATCAGCACAAAAGGCGCGGAGCATTTTGAACCAGTCTTCCACCCCGGCCAACGCGCGATAAATCGCCTGCCTTTGGGGTGGCCCCGGAACAATTGCCGTATTGAGCGCCTCAGCACCCGCCAAGGTCACAGGGGCGTCTGGCTCTCGCGCGATCTCGCTCATTAATCGTTACCAGCCGGTTTCCTGACGCCTTTCGATGACGCCCGAGCAAACGTGTGGTTGCCCAAATGCCCATTTCGACTTCGAACCAACAGAACCGGAATATTCGCCTTTTCGAGGACAAATCGGGCTACATCACCGGTGGGTACATCAGAGTGGCCACTATGCCCGTGCGTCGCCATTACGACAAAATCGATTTTGTCGCGCGACATAATGTCGATCAGCGACCGCCGTGCATCTCCGCTATCCGATATGTTGACCAAAGTCTCCAAGCCGTTGTGCCCGACCCGTTTCTTGATGCGTTCAAGATAGGTTTTGGCCGCTTTGATATGCAGATCCCGGACCTGCGCATGCAGATGCGCGGCCTCATGGCTATCCCCGGCGATGCCTGCCAGACCAGGATCAGGTGCTACGTAGCAAAGTATCAGTTCGGCGCGATCGGCCTGCGCAATCTTGATGGCCATAGGCAGCGCCATTTCCGCGCGGGGTGACCCATCCAGCGGCACCAGAATACGGCGATAGTGCGTGTGTGACACGTCTGTCGTATCTTCCGGTATCATAAGGACAGCGGCGCTTTTCGACATCAAGACAGCCCAAGCCGTTTCGCTCAGGTGCCAGCCTCCTTCGCTGCGCGACCGCATCGAGGCAGCAATATCCTCGGTGCGCCGATCCAGAAAAGACTCGATTTGACTGGAACACTTCCCCTCCAACAACCTTACGCGGCAAGGTGTCTCACCGCCTCCGGATGTCGCGCTGAGACTATTTAACCGGTTGAGCGCCTGTTGCTTTTTGATATCCCAACCCACCGGGTCAATCGGGCCGTCGCCGTTCGAGGGCTCGCACAGCACTTGCAACAATTCGACGCTGCCTCCCAAGGCCTGAGCCACATTTTGCGCATGTTGGATGCCAGCGTCACTGACATTCCTTTCGTCGATGAAAACCAGTACATCAGACGGTCGAAAAGACAGTTTTGCGTTTGACGGTCGATCCTTAACTACGGGTACATCAGGCTGCGATGAGGTCATCTTGTTGCTGGGTCCTTTATAAAGGGCGTCTGGCATTAACTTCGCCCATCCAACTCTGGAGGATCGCGAGAAACGCTGATCTTGCGATGAACACCTCAATGAAAGGTCATCGTCGCCTGGTGGAACAAGAGCGGGCAGAATCAAGCTAGACCGATGCGCATTCCAGCTATTGATTATTGTCAATCCGCCAAGGTCTTGATGGACAAGGTTTGACCGTCCACTCCAAAACGGATGCAGCCAACACGGGAATGAAAACCCAGCGCCTTTTGTGGTGTTAGTCGGTGCGATCTATTTTCCAGATTTCGCGCAGATGCGTGACCACATGCTGCGGGATCCGGAAATAACGACCGATTTCTGCATCTGATAGACCCAGATCAACAAATGTCTCAAGGCACCTTTTCGGCGTCGGTCCGAGCGGATGCACGAATTTTTGCATTTGACCGGTCAGTTCGGCGCGCGCGCTCGGGGTACCATGCGACAAAGCACTCCCGCCAGGTCCTAGCATTCGGATGATATCATCAACGATATGTTTATCATTCATGTTGGGCCCCATACTCCTGTGCATGAAAACAGCATGAATCAGACTGGTAACGAAAAAATATCGAAGCCAACTGACCTGCGTCAATCCATGCGATCCAATTCCAATAAGTGGTAGAAATTCGCTGGTGGACTGCTCTTTTCTCGGACCCGGAATTGATAAATCTCAATATTTCGTCCGAACTCGACGTGCAGCATTCCACCTATGGAAAACATCGTACAGAGATTCGCTGGAAGAGAAGACGCCGGCCGCAAGCTTGGCGAAATGCTTGTGCAGCTAGAGCTCGATCATCCGCTTGTCTATGCATTGCCGCGCGGGGGTGTTCCTGTCGCGGTCGAGGTCGCCAAAATGCTTGGCGCCCCGCTTGATTTGCTTCTGGTACGCAAGATCGGGGCGCCCAGAAACCCGGAAGTCGCACTTGGCGCGATTGTCGAAGGCGCGAATAGCGAAGTCGTCATCAATGAAGATGTGCGGCGTATGTCTGGTGCGAGTGACGTCTACCTGAACGAAGCAATAGCCGATCAAAGAGCCGAACTCGCCCGCCGCAAGGCGATTTATCTGGGCGATCGCCCACGTCTTGATCCGGCTGGCCGGACCGTCATTATTGTGGATGACGGATTGGCAACAGGGGCCACAATGAAGGCCGCGCTGATCGGGTTGAAACGCAGTAACCCCGCGCGGATCGTCGTCGCATTACCCGTTGCGCCCAAAGCAGCATTGGACGAAATCTCTGGTCAAGCCGATGACGTCATTTGCCTGTATCCTGCCACTGCCTTCAGGGGTGTCGGCGGCTTTTATCGTGACTTTCATCAACTCTCGGACGCTGAAACGGTGGCCCTGCTTGGCCAGATTTCATCTGGCGCGCCAAAAGCCGGTCAAAAACGTCAGACACACAAACGGCAGGTAACGATCCCTCCACTCGGGCTTCTTGGCGACCTGACTGTTCCGCCAGACACGCGCGGGATCGTTGTCTTTGCCCACGGCAGCGGATCCAGCAGGCTGAGTCCACGCAACACTTTTGTCGCGGACAAGCTGAACGCCCAAGGGTTTGCGACGCTTCTTTTTGACCTGCTGACGCCGCGCGAGGGGCTCGACAGGCGCAATGTCTTTGATATTCCGCTGCTGGCAGACCGTGTGATCGAGGCCTGTATGTGGGTCGCATCAGAGCCCGACATCGCAGATTTGCCACTCGGCCTTTTTGGGGCCAGCACCGGCGCCGCTGCCGCACTTGTCGCGACAGCCGAATTGAAAGGAAGAGTCGCAGCAGTCGTATCGCGCGGCGGACGCCCTGACATGGCGTTGGATCATTTGCCGA
>JALQUF010000011.1 GCA_023263855.1 Yoonia sp.
AAAGCGCGGCCAATACGCCGACCACGATATAAGTCGGGTTCACCGATGGCGCTGCTGCCACGACTTCAGTTTCCACAACGGGTGTTTCCGTCAGTGCAGGGGAAAGCCCGCCAGCAAAAGCTGTGTTTGCGGCCAATGCGATGGCGGCGGCGGTGGCGATGGTTTTGGTGCGCATAAAAATGCTCCTCTTTATATTTTAGTCATGTGCGGCAGCTTCAGAATGCCATTCTGATGGCTGCCGATGCGGACTAGCGTAAAGGGAAAGAAAGTGTCAACAGTTTGACAATCGCGTAAATTCGTCAATTAAATGCGCGACATAGCCAATTTTTTATCGTCCATGAATGGCAGACGGTTAGGAACACCAGCGCCCTTCAAAATCTTCTGGTACCAACAGAATGTCGCGATCAAGGGTCTTTACATCCCGCCGCCCGCAAAGTGCCATTGTCGTGTCCAGTTCTTTGTGGATGACCTCAAGTGCGGTGGTCACACCTTTTTCGCCCATCGCACCCAGCCCGTTGACAAAGGCGCGTCCGATGTAAGTGCCCTTGGCTCCCATCGCCAGCGCTTTGAGAACATCCTGACCGGACCTGATCCCGCTATCAAGGTGCACTTCCACCTTGTCGCCCACCGCATCCAGAATGGCTGGCAAGGCACGGATTGACGACAACGCCCCATCCAGCTGGCGGCCACCATGGTTGGACACGATAATTGCATCCGCACCTAATTCGGCGGCCTTGCGTGCATCGTCGGCATCAAGAATCCCCTTCAGGATCACAGGTCCGCCCCACATTTTCATCAACTGCGCAACACGGTCCCAGTCCAGAGCGTGGTCAAATGCCTCTGCCGTCCATGACGCAAGCGACGACGGGTCCGATACCCCCTTGGCATGACCGACGATATTGCCAAAGAACCGGCGTTTGGTTTGCAGCATCTCGATGCCCCAAGGCCATTTGGTCGCAAGATCGGCCATGCTGGCAAGGGTGAATTTCGGCGGCGCTGACAGGCCGTTCTTAAGGTCTTTGTGGCGCTGGCCCAAGATCTGCAGGTCCAACGTGATTACCATAGCCGAACAGCCCGCATCGCGGGCCCTGTCGAACAGGCGCTGCATGAAGTCATCGTCTTTCAACGTGTAGACCTGAAACCAGAACGGCTTGGTTGTGTTCTCGGCCACATCCTCGATCGAGCAGATCGACATGGTGGACAGAGTGAATGGCACGCCAAATTTCTCTGCCGCGCGCGCAGCCTTGATCTCGCCATCGGCGCATTGCATGCCGGTCAGTCCAACCGGCGCAAGTGCCACGGGCATCGCCACATCCTGCCCGATCATCTGGCTGGCCGTGGTGCGGTTTGTCATATCAACCGCTATGCGCTGGCGCAGGCGGATCTGATCAAAGTCTGACGTATTCTCGCGGAAAGTCTGTTCGGTCCAACTGCCGCTTTCAGCATAGTCATAAAACATCTTGGGCGTACGACGTTTATGAAGCCGCTTCAGGTCAGCGATTGTGGTGATGACAGGCATTGCGAAATCCTAAAATTGGTAATTATTTGTTACCGATTTAAAAAGGTTCCGCAAGTCCCCGCGTTGATGTGGATCAACAGCTGCGCTGCATGGCCACTAACCCCGATGCGTGCCGTCGGCCAAGGTTTTTACAAAAGCCAAAACATCGTCCACACTTTCGCCTGCGCCGATCTTTTCGACGATTGCAGAGCCAACGACAGCGCCATCTGCCACGGTCGCAATCGCTTCGGCTGCATCCGGGGTTTTGATCCCGAAACCAACGATGACCGGTAGATCAGTCTTGGCCTGAATTCGCGCAACTTCGGGGGCGACATCGCCCGCCTGCGCTTCGGCTGTGCCGGTAATACCGGTGACGGAAACGTAGTAAACAAAGCCAGACGTATTTTGCAGAACGGTCGGCAGGCGCTTTTCGTCGGTGGTGGGGGTGGCCAGGCGGATAAAGTTGATCCCCATCTTTTGGGCCGGGATGCACAGTTCGTCGTCTTCTTCGGGCGGCAGATCGACAATGATCAGCCCGTCAACACCAGCGGCCTTGGCGTCGGTCAGGAAATTATCGACACCGCGTGAATAGATCGGGTTGTAATAGCCCATCATGACAATCGGTGTGGTGTCATCTGTCTTGCGCAACTCGCGTGCGTATTGCAGCGTCTTTTCAAGGGTCTGCCCTGCCTCCAAGGCCCGCTGTCCCGCCAGTTGAATGGTCGCGCCATCGGCCATCGGGTCTGTAAAAGGGATACCCAGTTCGATGATATCTACGCCGGCAGCGGGCAGGCCTTTGACCACCTCAAGCCCGGTTTCATAGTCAGGATCGCCTGCCATAACATAAGCCACGAATGCTTTTTTGCCTTGCTCACGCAACTGCGCGAATTTTGCGTCGATTCTGCTCATCTTTATCCCCGGTCTGCAAACTTGGTTCGGTTTGCTTGATGGCACAGAGAAAATCAATGGCAGAGTGTGTTTCCCAAGCCGCTTGCGCAGTTGGTCATCGCCCCCTAGAAGCGCGACAAGGATCAAAGGAGAGCCGCCATGGGTTTCAAGATGGGTATTGTGGGTTTGCCGAATGTGGGCAAATCGACCTTGTTTAATGCGCTGACCAAGACGGCAGCGGCTCAGGCCGCGAATTTCCCGTTCTGTACGATTGAACCCAATGTCGGCGATGTCGCGGTGCCCGATGCACGGCTGGACAAGCTGGCGGCGATTGCCGGATCCAAGCAGATCATTCCGACGCGCATGACCTTTGTCGATATTGCTGGCCTTGTGAAGGGCGCCAGCAAAGGTGAGGGGCTGGGCAATCAGTTCTTGGCGAACATCCGTGAATGTGACGCCATTGCCCATGTGCTGCGGTGCTTTGAAGATGATGACATTACCCACGTCGAAGGCCGCGTTGACCCTGTCGAAGATGCAGAAGTGATTGAGACCGAATTGATGCTCTCGGATTTGGAGAGCATTGAAAAGCGGTTGCAGAATTTGGTGCGCAAGGTGCGTGGCGGCGACAAAGACGCGGTGCAGCAGGTGCGCCTGCTTGAAATGGCGCAGGCGGCTTTGGAAGACGGTAAACCGGCCCGTACGGTGGATGTGGACCCCGAAGATGCCAAGCAGTGGAAGATGCTGCAACTGCTGACCACAAAGCCGGTTCTTTATGTGTGCAATGTCGAAGAAGACAGCGCCGGAACAGGTAACAGCCAGTCGGCGCGCGTGGCGGAAATGGCCGCAGCGCAGGGCAATTCCCACGTGGTGATTTCAGCACGTATCGAGGAAGAGATTAGCCAGCTTGAGGCTGATGAAGCCGAGATGTTCCTTGAGGAAATGGGACTGGAAGAAGCCGGTCTCGACCGGTTGATCCGCGCGGGCTATGAATTGTTGCACTTGCAGACCTATTTTACCGTCGGCCCGAAAGAAGCGCGCGCCTGGACGATCAAGGAAGGGACCTCAGCGCCTCAGGCAGCCGGCGTGATCCACGGCGACTTTGAACGCGGCTTTATCCGGGCCGAGACGATTGCCTATGATGATTTCATTGCGTTGGGTGGCGAGCAACCTGCGAAAGAGGCAGGCAAGATGCGCGCAGAGGGTAAAGCCTACATCGTCAAGGACGGCGATGTTATGCATTTCTTGTTCAATACCTAAAGGCGCGCAAGACGCAGTAAGGCAGCCCGATCAGCGGCGCGAAAATATGGCAAGAATGACCGTTCTCATTGAGCGACGGCGCGCTTATGCAGACGCGTAGGCCGCGCTTGTTGCAGCCCACAACGCCGCGTTAGTCCTCGGTGGAGGGGTCACCGCGCAATTGTCGCTGGATCTTTGCAGCGCGTTCCGGCGGAACGGTCGGTGCGGTGTCACGCATTTCTTGCACCTTTGCTTCGGCCCCTGCGATTAACCCTTGGATATGCTGCGCTTCTGGCAGGTTCTTCCAGTATTTCTTGGGCATCTCGGAAGTCATTGCGCTGACCTTCAGCCGCGCAGGATTGAAGATGTTGCAAAAATATGTCCCCCAAAGCGCCTCTGTAGCGTCCTCTGGTAGGTCGGGTTTCGGTTGGCCGGGGTGGAAAGACAGGTTGCCGTCGACAAATTGCGCCGTCACATCCGGCGTTGCGATCATCCAGTCCATGTCGGCAAAGCGGCGGGCAAAAAACGGGGCGGTTGGCTCAATCGTGTGATGTGTCGGTTCAAACCATGCCGCAAAGCTGCGCCTTTCGCCGCCCTGCCGCAGATCACGAAAGCGCACAAAGGCCTTCATTTTATGTTTGCACCGGTGCACGCCCTTTTCCATCTGGCGCAGTTTGGCCAGATCAGGGTCAGCGCGGTCCTGCATCAGGCCGGGTTGGTGCCGCAATCGCCACAGCAGCGCATAAAGCCGTGCAAAGCGTTGCGGGTCTTTGTGCCAGACGACCCAATTGGCCATCTCGACAAAGCTTTGAGGGGCTTTGATCCGGCGGCTGATGGGTGGCAGAGGTGTGGCCGTCGCAAAAAGCGTGTCCATCTCGGTGTCGAAATTCCAAAGAACCTCATCCGGTGAAACGCCGGCGCCGATCAACCGCTTGGCCGCATCACGCCATGCAATATCGGTGCCGATCCGGGGCAAGGGAACCGTATACATCAAAACAGGCTCATTTGTTCTGGGGGCGGTGCGAACCGCGCTCGCAAATCCGCGCTATCTGTCAGGCCGCCGGGCGACCAGTCATGCGCAGTGATAAAGGCCTGCGCCTTTTTCAGTGATGCGCCCATTCGTAAAAGATCATCATAACGCAGACTGCGGTGCCGCCTTGTTGACAAGATGCGACCCACCGTGCGGGTGCCGAACCCGGGGATGCGCAGCAGCATATCCTTGCTCGCCTTGTTTACATCAACGGGAAACAACGCGCGGTTTTGCAAGGCCCAGGCCAGTTTGGGGTCAACCTCCAGATCAAGGTTGCCGTCAGGGCGCGCGGCGGTGATTTCATCCACGCCAAACCCATAAAACCGCAGCAGCCAATCTGCCTGATAAAGGCGGTGTTCACGGGCAAGTGGCGGTTTGATCAAGGGCAGTTTCGCCGTCGCGTCAGGAATTGGCGAAAAGGCAGAATAATAAACCCGCTTGAGTTTATAGTCGCCGTATAGCTGGGTCGACTGCGCCAAAATCGTGGCGTCGGTTGACCCATCGGCCCCCACGATCATTTGCGTCGATTGGCCAGCCGGCACAAAGCGCTTGCCGCGTTTGCCGGAAAAGCTGCGTTCAGCGGCGATATCTTTGCGCGCCTTTACATCCCCCATCGCCCTACGGATCGTTGCGGGGTTCTTTTCGGGGGCATAGGCTTTGACGCTGTTGTCTGTGGGCAATTCCACGTTGATCGACAGACGGTCAGCATAGAGCCCCGCCTGCTCGATCAATTCTGGTGCGGCATCTGGGATCGTCTTGAGATGAATATAGCCGCGAAAATTTTCAACCTCGCGCAGGCGCTTGGCGATCCGCAGCATGTCTTCCATTGTTTTATCCGGCGACTGGATAATGCCCGAGGACAAAAACAGCCCTTCGATGTAGTTGCGCCGATAAAACTCGATAGTCAATTGTACGACTTCATCGACTGAGAACCGCGCGCGCTGCACGTTCGATGACACGCGATTGATGCAATAGGCGCAATCATAGATGCAGAAATTCGTCATCAGAATTTTCAGCAGACTGATACAGCGCCCATCAGGGGCATAGGCATGACAAATGCCGGACCCTTCGGTCGAACCTAATCCCTTGCCATCGCGGCTGTCGCGGCGGGTTGTACCGCTAGAGGCACAAGACGCGTCATAACGGGCAGCGTCACTGAGAATCGCGAGTTTTTGTGAAAGGTCGAGTCGGGCCATGTGTTCATGTTATGTTCTTGACCTGAAAGGCGCAAGACTGAAGCGCAGCACCGCGAGCTTTAGCCGAATAATGCAATCTTTTCATCGACTTTCGCTTTGAAATCTTGGCTTGCTGCGCGCACGAGGCTCAGCATTTGCGGTTGGGCCACAGCATTCCCAATTTCTGATTGCCAGTTGTTGGCTGCGGCATAGTGGGGAGGCAAACGATAACCGCCGAATTTGTTCGAGAATGGGAGGCACAACACGCGGCGCCCCATCAAGAGACCCCAATAAACGCCGTGATAAGAGTTGGATATCACGGTCTTGCCGCTGGCGATAAATGCCAGAGCATCTTCCAGCGATCCAGCGTGATTATCTGCTGTTGGCATATCTTCGGGGATCTCAATGCCCATTTTGTCAGTCTTTCCCGCGTGCGCATAGAAAACCACGTCATGCTCTGGTTCTGCCGGTTCATCAAAGAGCGGTGACATGCAACTTGCGCAAGGCGCATAGGTATAGCGGGTGTCGCCATAGTCACGTGATCCGATCAGATCCATCCGGCGTCGTGCTTGTAGATAACGTAGCGAAAATGGAAATGACTGCACTGTGCCGACACCCCACGCGATGTTGATAGCCCCTTTGGGGCGGCGCACCCCTTTATTGGTGGCGATTCCACGAAGTATCTTACCACCGCCGTAAATTCCGACGTCATAGTCTGGTGTGTCGTCGTTACGCAGGTCCGACACGGTGGCATCGCCCCAATCGAAGTAGTCAAAGGGTGAGCAGGCGCGGTCACCTATATTGCTTGTATCGCGCAGGTGCTGGAAATGCAGTCTCATCGTTGTTCCTTTGGGTGCCCTACTGTGCAAAGCGCGCTCTAAGTTCTTCCGTGGTGGTAATGCCGTGACGCGCGAGAAAGTTGATGGCGGCTGTGTCTGTGATTGGGGCCTCTTCGATGAGGGCGGCTTTGCGTAGCACCGCTGCTGCGCGCTGGTCTCTTGCCGACCCTGACACTGCTGGCCCATCAAGTTTGGCCTGCATCTGCTGGCGCGACATCAGATAATAGTGGTTTAGCTGAACAACCTCTTGAGTAACAAACGCTCCCGTTCTGCCTTGGTTTGGCGCTGTACGCCCCAATGTATTGCTGCTTATATTTCCACCCGAGGCTGTCTGAAATTTATGCGTACTAACTTGGGTCACGTCGCAAGGATCAACAATGCATTTGAAGTTTAGCAGCGGGCCCACCGCATGTGGTGCGCGCTTTTGAAAAGCGAAGGGCACGGCATCATAAGGCGCCTCGTCATGTCCGCTATGCCCGAACATCGTCCAAGGGAGAGACAGATTTGGACTGTTGATTTCAGCCAATGCCTCTGGCAGTGATGTTGTCTCGCGTGGAACAAGGTATTCGTCGATATCCGTGAACCCCATGCGTTGGTAACCCCCGCCGAAGGTGCAGATCGCATGGGCATATGCCAAGATTTGCCGTGGCAGAATCATGCCGGTTTTGGCCTCCGAGGTGTCAAGCTTCCATGGGATGATGGTGACTGGGCATCCCGTGAAATCATGCGCGATTTGTGCTGTCTTGTCGGTTGATCCGTGATCGTAAAGATACACGTGGCTGACGCCGGCGAGAGCATGAAATGCAAGCCAATCTCCAATGCGCGCCGCTTCATTCCGGGCGATCAGGACAAGCGCAAGATCGGCTCGCTGCGCGGCTGGTGCGGGCGGTCGGATAGCGATCCGGCTGGCGCGTGAAGGGGTAGGTCTACGAAAAGGCCAGATCATATGGTCGCAAATCCTAGCGCTGTCAAATCGCCGAAGGCGCCGGTGCCTTCAAGACGGTCTCGGATTAGCTCCGTTGTCTTTGCGGCGTCCGGTTGACGCGCCGGATAATAGACTTGATCTAGAAAACTCATCACTGCGTTGCGTGTTTCGACGTCAAACTGCCACGTGTCGGCGCGCGCCATGGTTTGGTTCAGCGTTGCTTGGTCAGGTGCTTTTCCAGCCATGCCCGGGATCGCCCAGAAACACTGGCCGCAGGCGATTACGGGTTTGTCGAAAAACATTGCTTCCAATCCCACAGAGGAATTGATCGTGATCACACCACGGCTTGCGGCGACCTGAGCGAAGGTGTCTGTTGCGTTGTCCAAATAGATTGGCGCATCCACGTCCTGCAAGAGGTCAGCAACAAAAGCAGGCGTGCTTGGATGC
The DNA here is from genome assembly GCA_023263855.1 of Yoonia sp. Classification (GTDB taxonomy): domain Bacteria; phylum Pseudomonadota; class Alphaproteobacteria; order Rhodobacterales; family Rhodobacteraceae; genus Yoonia. Next base: position 8,039 of record JALQUF010000011.1, read on the forward strand.
TCTTTGAGGCGCAGGTGCCAGCCGTCGGGCAGGTGGCTGGCCGCCTCTTGCAAGGCTTTGACAAAGCTATCGACGGTCCGAAAATTGCCGCCAAAGAGGCGTAACTGACTATCGCCGGGGACCTGTAGGGGAGCAAAGACAAAAGGGTCAGTCAGAGGTGGCAGCGCCCCCGCTTTCGCAGGCGGGGCGATCGGTGTGCGTTGTTTGATTTTTGCGCCCATTGCGCGCCAGCCTTCAGTGTCGATATCGCTTTGCCGCAACCAGTCCAGATAAGGTGCAGCGTCGCGCGGCAGGGCATTGGCGAAATTCACGCCTTTTGGGTCAACCGTGATGCGACCGGGAAAGGGGCCGAGTTCAAATGACAAGGTCTTGGCCCCGGCATCTTTGGCGGCATCAATATAGACCCTGCGCGACCCGTTCAGGCCGTTCCACGCCACTGCGACATGGGCTGGATGTGCTTCGAAATACTTGCGCATGCCGTTGTATTGTTTTTGCAAAACCCACGACCATAGGCTGCGTATCAGCCCCGGCGCGGGAATATGCCGCGCCGCGATTAGCGCGGTTTCGGCGCGTTCTTTGGTCTGCGGCCAATTGCGGAAACTCATTTTGGGCATCCGCATCCATTGCAGCGCGCCTAGCGGCCCAAGTAGGCCCGCGATATCGGCGTGCTTCTGCTTGCGCGGATCTAGGCAAACGAAGGTGAACGCCTCAGCCATCCAAATCAGCCCACTTCAGCTGCGTATTCCGCTTTACGGCTTCGTTCAGCGTCTTGCCGATAACCTTGTCAAAATCATAGCCCGCAATTTCACCAGAACCGGGGCGGCGGGCCCAGATATCGGCTTCGGTGATCACGTGGCCTGCGGGCAGGTCGCGGTCAGCGACGACAGATGCGCGGGCGAAACGGTATACGTCTTCTTCGGCGCTGGTGCGCTGTTTGGGGTTGTGCAGGGCCGTGTGGATTTCGCGCGAGCGGTCGATGATATAGCGCAACTCGGCCGGGTCCATCGAGTTAATGATATCGGGGCCTTTGCGATAGCGTGTATCGGTATAGTGCCGCTCCAGAATACAGGCACCCAATGCGACTGATGCCAATGCCATATCAGGACCGATTGAGTGATCCGAGAACCCAACAACAGCATCGGGAAAGGCAGCTATGAGGTCGGTAACGCCCTGCAGCGACACGATCTCGGGTGGCGAGGGATAAAGGTTGGTGCATTCCAGCAGCGCGTATTCGATCCCTGCTTCATCGAGAATGGCAACAGATGCGCGGATCGTTTCAATGCTTTGCATCCCCGTCGACATGATCACCGGTTTGCCCATGCGCGCGATATGGCGGATCAGGGGCAGGTTGTCAGCCTCACCGGACCCGATCTTGAAAGCGGGCACATCAAGGTCATAGAGGAAATCCGCAGCCGCCCGCGAAAACGGCGTTGAAATCCAGATCATCCCGAGGCTTTCGGTATAGCGTTTCAGCTCGGTTTCATCGTCAAGCGACAGTGCACATTCCGCCATCACATCCCAGATCGACACATCCGCATTGGGGGGGAAGATTTGCTTGGCTTCCTCTGTCATCTCATCTTCGATGATGTGGGTCTGGTGTTTGACCATCTCACAACCGGCACCGGCGGCTAGGCGCACCATTTCTTTGGCGACGTCCAGATCACCGCCGTGGTTGATGCCGATTTCTGCGATGACAAGGGGCGGATGCTTTGGTCCGATTTTGCGGCCTGCGATGTCCATCATGGGTCTCCTGCATCTGCGTCTGATGCGTGTTTATGGGGTTTCACGCGCGGGGGCAATTGGGTCAATGCCATTGCATTGCGCGGTCTCATGGTCCAAGTGACTGCGCAACGCTGACGATTGAGCCATAGATGATCCGCAAGATATTCAGAGCCTTGGACCAAAAAGAACGCGATTTCCGCAATTCATTCGGGCGTGACATTACCGACCCGAAAGAGCGCAAGCAGTCTTACTGGCATGTTCGGTGGCTGGACCATGGTGTCTTGCGCACGTTTTGGCATAATTTTGAAAAGGTCAGCGAAGGCGTTTACCGTGCGAACCAGCCAGATGATAAACGGTTCGAAGCCTATGCCGCGATGGGCATCAAGACGGTTCTGAATTTGCGTGGTGCTGCCAAGCAACCGCATTATCTGTTCGAGGTGGAAAGCTGCGAGCGTCTGGGGCTCACACTGATGACCATACAGATGTCGGCACGTCAGGCACCCAAGCAAGGTCAGCTTATCAAAACCTTGGACGCCTTCAAAACGATGGAGCGCCCGTTCCTGATGCATTGCAAATCAGGTGCAGATCGGACCGGCTTGGTTGCCGCGTTGTATCTGATGGTCGAAGAAGGGCAGCCGGTCGAAGTCGCCCGCAAACAGTTGAGTTTTCGCTATCTTCATATACGGCGCACTGCGACGGGTATTCTGGACCACTTCTTTGATGTTTATGAGGCCCGAAACGCGCAAGAGCCAATCGCCATCGTAGACTGGATCAAGACCGAATATGATCGCGACGCGCTGACCGCCAGCTTTGCAGCCAGGCAGGCCGCTTTAAAGCCATGGCAGGGCTGGCGCTAGGCGGGGTCGCGCAGACCGTCGGCAATCTGTTTGCCCAACAGGTATTCAATCACGTCCCAGTCAAAGGGGCTGTCCACATCAAGGCTGCGTTCATTGGGCACGATCAGCGGAATGACATGCCCCTCAAACAGCCGTGTGGCGGCGCGCAGATAAGACGGTTTGACCACGTAAACGAGGCCGACATGGTCATAGACCATGGGTGCCTGCTGGCGGGCAACAACACCGTGGGGCAGGGGCTTGGATACCTGCAGGCCGCCATCGGCGTCTGTTTCCAGCATATTGAAATAGGGGTTCTTGCGGCTTTCGCAGCAGGACATGACCATATCGGGGGCTTCGGCCTCAAACAGGTCAAGGCCCGCGTCAATATCCTCGGGTAGGCGCAGGGGCGATGTGCAGTCGAGATCGAGAAATGCATCCGCAGGCCCGGTCTGCTTCTCGACTTCGCCCAAGGCATGTTGCCAGACATCCCATTTCGCGGCTGTGTCAGTGGCCAATTTCGCAGGGCGCAGCCCGATATCAAGACACCCCCGTTTCAGCCCGTGTTCGTACATCTCGGGCGAGTCGGTGGAGACGACCACATGATCCACGCGGTCGGAATTGATCAACTGGTCCAATGACCAATCAATCAGGTGCTTGCCGTGCAGCATCCGGAAATTCTTGTTCGGGACACCTTTGCTGCCCGCCCGCGCGCCGATATGCCCGATGATCATGGTTTACTCTCCTGCGTCGCGTGTGCCGGCAAAACGGGCGGACCACTCTTCGCGCTCTTCATCGGTAATCTTGCGGAACAGGTTCTCTGGTACGGTAAAGGCGTGGCCCGCAGGGAGCGTTGCAACAGCGGCGGCGACGTCTGTCGGCCAGCTGTCATCCTCGGTCTGCATCGCGTCGATCATCATCTTGGACGCATCAGGGATAAACGCCGCCGACAGTACCGCGTAAATGCGGATCAGGTTCAAGGCCAACCGCACTTGCATCGCTGCGGTCTCAGGATCGGTCTTGAAGGTTGTCCAGGGTGCGTTGGCTTGCAGGTATTCATTGCCCAGCACCCAGATGGCGCGCAGTTCGGCGGCGGATTTGCGCACTTCCATCGCGTCCATGTGGCCTTCATAGGCGCGGATGCGGGTGGTCAGGTCTGCGATCAGTTGCTCCTCGGCGGGGCCATATGTGCCGCCCTCTGGCACAGCTTCGCTGAACTTGGAGCGGCAAAACTTAGTGATCCGGCTAACAAAGTTGCCCAACACGTCCGCAAGGTCCTTGTTCACGTCCGTCTGGAAATTTTCCCACGTGAATTCCGCGTCCGACGACTCAGGTGCGTGCGATAAAAGCCACCAACGCCAATAGTCTGACGGCAAAAGCTCAAGCGCTTGGTCCATGAACACGCCGCGCCCGCGCGAGGTGCTGAACTGGCCGCCGTCATAGTTGAGGTAGTTGAAAGATTTGATGTAATCGACCAGCTTCCACGGTTCCTGACTGCCCAGGATGGTCGCCGGGAACGACAATGTGTGGAACGGCACATTATCCTTGCCCATGAACTGGGTGTAGGTCACGTCATCCGCGCCTTTATCGGTCCGCCACCAGCGTTCCCAGTCGGAACCCTTACCCGCATCTTCCCATTCCTGCGCACAGGCGATGTATTCGATGGGGGCGTCGAACCAGACATAGAAAACCTTGCCTTCCATGCCGGGCCAAACCTCATCGCCCTTCATAACGGGAATACCCCAATCAAGGTCGCGGGTAATGCCGCGGTCTTGCAGTCCGTCACCGTCGTTGAGCCACTTTTTGGCAATCGAGGTCGTCAGGATCGGCCAGTCTTTCTTGCTGTCGATCCAGGCGGCCAGATCGTCTTTCAATTCGGATTGGCGCAAGTAAAGGTGCTTGGTTTCGCGCACTTCAAGTTCGGTTGAGCCGGAAATTGTCGAATGTGCATTGATCAAATCAGTCGGGTCCAACTGCTTGGTGCAGTTGTCGCATTGGTCGCCACGGGCTGATTCAAATCCGCAATTAGGGCAGGTGCCTTCAATATACCGGTCAGGCAGAAAACGGCCGTCAGCCACGGAATAGACCTGGCTTTCGGTCACTTCCTTGATCAACCCAACCTCGGCCAGTCGTGTGGCAAAAGCTTGGGTCAATTTATGGTTCTGCGGGCTGGATGAGCGGCCAAAGTGATCAAACGACAACCGAAAGCCATCGGCAATCTTGGCCTGCACATCATGCATTTCAGCACAATAGTCCGCGACAGGCTTGCCTGCTTTTGCAGCGGCCAATTCGGCAGGGGTGCCGTGCTCGTCCGTGGCACAAAGGAACAACACCTCATGTCCACGCTGGCGCAGATAGCGTGCATAAAGGTCGGCGGGCAGTTGGCTGCCCACCAGATTTCCAAGGTGTTTGATCCCGTTGATATAGGGAATGGCGGATGTGATCAGATGGCGGGCCATAACTCGTGTCCTTGCAGATTTGCAGCCTATCTAGCGGGGAGTGCTGCCAGATGCCAGATGTTGCAGACAGACTGGCATTTTGGGATGCGCGGGGCTACATCTCAGACAACGCCCGATCCATTTGAGGAGATACCCCATGAAACGCCTGATCCCTGCCGCCCTTGTTGCAATACTTGGTTCTGCGGCAAGCGCCCAAGATGCCTATGTCGGTGTGGGTGTCGAATACCTCTATCCGCATTCGGGCGACGGCCAGAGCGTGACTTCCGGTATTGCGGGGTTGGGGTTTGACACAGGGCTGTTCGGGATCGGTGCGGAAGCGGAATACGGCTTTCGGGTCATGGGCGACAATGACTTTGACACAGCGCGTGTGCGCGGTTGGCTCAGCTATGACTGGGCGGACTATTCATTCCGTTTTGCCGGCGGCGTGACCGAGTATTATTTCGATGATGACACTGCAGGCGGTTTTAACTTTGGCCTCGGGGTTGAACGTGATGTCTCAGCAAACCTGAGCTTGCGGGGTGAGTTGATCCGCGACTTTATGGACAACACCTTTACCGATGCGATCACGACAACACGGATCGCGATGCTTTACCGTTTCTAGCGTTCACGGCTGCGCCCGAGCAGGCGCCCGATCCCGAAACTGGTCCGGGGGGCATAGATATAGCGTGTCCTGTCCTCGGGTGCGTTGCGGATGCGCATGCGTGTCAGGCCGAATGCCACCAACACCACGTGCCCGACCGAGATGAAGTAAAAGAGCGCCGCTGGCCCAAAATACGCAATCAGGGCCGATGTCGTATAGGGTGCCGCAATCGCGCCAACCGCAAAGAAAAACATCAACGCGGCTGACAGCTCGACCCGCTGGTCGGATCTGGCAAAATCGTGGGCGTGGGCTGTGGCGACGGAATAAATCGGAAAAGTAGTCAGGCCGAACAGAAACGAAGCGGCCATGATCGCAACGGTGCCGTTGCCTGCCATGGCAACGGTGAAACCGCATGACAGAATTGCCGCCACCGATAGCCAGATCATGACCCACCGCCGGTCATACTTGTCTGCCAGCCAGCCCACCGGATATTGTGCGATTGCACCACCCGCTACAAAGGCCGCCAAAAATGATCCGATCTGGTTAGCCGTCAGGCCAACCTCTTGGCCGTAGATCGGACCCACCATACGAAAAGACGCACTTGAGAGGGCCGCGACCAGAACTGCCGCCACTGCCATCGGGGAACAGGCCCATGCCAACGCGGGGCGCAACCGTGTGGCGCTGGGCGTTTTGGGTTGCGGCATGCGGGTCAGCGCCAAGGGCAAGAGTGACGCACAGCACAGGATCGTCAGGATATTATAGGCGATATAGGTTTCCAGATTGGCCAAAGCGCCGATCATGAATTGGGCAACGAATGACGCGCCCGTATCTGCCACGCGGTAGCTTGCTATGGCGCGCCCGCGGGTTTCGTTTGTGACTTTGGCTTGCAGCCATGCTTCGATGACCGTGTAGCAGCCAGCCACGCAAATGCCCGAGCCGATGCGAAAGAAGGCCCACATGTAAGGCTCAGTCGTCACAACATGTGCCGCCAGCCCTATGGCCCCCATCGCGGTAAAAGTCGCGAATGCACGGCTATGGCCCACGCTGCCCATCAGGCGCGGTGCCCACCAGCAGCCGATGAAAAAGCCGACAAAATGCGCTGATCCCAAAAAGCCGACCTGTGCCTGCGAAAAGCCCAGATCCAGCCCTGTCAGCGCATCAAGTGGTCCCACACCCCCCGAGGACACCTGCAAAAGGGCCACCGACATAAACAATGCCGCAAAGGAGATAAACAAGCGCATGATCCGAGCTATGCCCGTGGTCAGGTGTGATTGCTAGGCGATATTCGACAAATGCAATGTCGTCTTTGTGCCCTTGCTCTTGGGGGCTGGCGCATTAGGGTTCGGACGGAACGCAAATAGAGGCAGATAAGATGAAGCAACTCCCGCTCGGTCGCACCGATATTATGGTCAGTGAATGGTGCTTGGGCACGATGACCTTTGGCAACCAGACGCCAGAAGATGACGCACACAACCAGATCGACATGGCGCTCGATGCTGGCATCAACTTTATAGACACCGCAGAAATGTACCCTGTAAACCCGATCCGCGCCGAGACCGTGGGATTGTCAGAGCGGATCATCGGCAATTGGATTGCCAAAACTGGGCGGCGTGACGAGATCGTTGTCGCGACAAAAGTATCCGGCAATAACCCCGGTTGGGTGCGCGACGGGCGCGGATATGACGGCGCGGTCATCCGTGAAGCAGTTGATACCTCGCTCAAACGGCTACAAACGGATGTGATTGATTTGTACCAGATGCACTGGCCGGTCCGCGGCTCTTATATGTTCCGCCAGAACTGGACCTATGATCCCTCTGGTCAGGACCGTCAGCAGACAATGGATCACATGCTCGATGTGCTTGGGGCATTGGATGAGATGGTCAAGGCAGGCAAAATTCGCGCCATTGGTATGTCGAACGAGAGTGCCTGGGGCATGACCAAATGGATTGATCAGGCCGAGGCCGCCGGCCTGCCACGCATGGCATCGGTGCAGAACGAATACTCACTGCTCTGCCGTCTTTATGACACTGACATGGCCGAAATGGCGGTGAATGAGGACGTGACATTGCTGTCGTTCTCGCCGCTGGCCTGTGGCTTGTTGACGGGGAAGTACCAGAACGGCGCGGTGCCCGAGGGTAGCCGTTTGTCGCTGAACGGCGATCTGGGGGGGCGTGTAACGGAACGATTATGGCCTGCGGTACAGGCCTATCTTGATCTTGCGGCAAAGCACGGGCTTGATCCTGTCCACATGGCGATGGCCTGGCAGCGCACACGGCCTTTTGCGGTATCTGCGATCTTTGGCGCAACGACGTCCGCGCAGCTGACACAAATTCTTGATGGCAAGGATCTAATGCTACCCGATGAGGTGATTGCCGAGATTGACGCGGTACATAGGCAATTTCCGATGCCCTATTAAGTAACGTGGAATTCAATCCACCTTACCCCAAGGTCATCGTCGCGCCCGGCGTGGGTGGCTTGTGGTTGCGCGGTCAGACGCCTGTCAGGATTTCCGCCTTGTCTGCCCCACGGATATGGGCAAATGTCGCGCCAATGCCGAAGGGAGAACGCCAATGCCACTGGAAATGAACCGCGACGTTTTTATCACCTGTGCTGTCACCGGGTCAGGATCAACGCAGGATCGTAGCCCGCATGTGCCGCGCTCACCCCAGCAAATTGCGCAGAGCGCGATTGATGCGGCCAAGGCGGGCGCTGCGGTGGTGCATTGTCACGTGCGTGACCCGGACACAGGTGCCCCGTCACGCGATCTGGCGCTGTATCGCGAAGTGACCGAGCGGATCCGGGATGCCGAGGTTGATGTCATTTTGAACCTGACCGCGGGTATGGGCGGGGATATCGTTTTTGGCGGCACCGAAGCGCCTTTGCCGACAGGCGCCGGGACAGATATGATTGGTGCGGCAGAACGGGTCGCCCATGTGGCCGAATGCCTGCCTGAGATCTGCACACTGGATTGCGGCACAATGAATTTCGCCGAAGCCGATTATGTCATGACAAACACCCCCGGTATGCTGATTGCGATGGGGCAGATGATGACCGGTCTGGGCGTCAAGCCCGAGATCGAGGCCTTTGACACAGGCCATTTGTGGTACGCCAAGCAGTTGGTCAAAGATGGCGTGCTGGACAGCCCCGCGCTGGTGCAGCTTTGCATGGGGGTGCCGTGGGGCGCGCCGGATGATCTCAATACCTTCATGGCGATGGTCAACAATGTGCCGGACGACTGGACGTTCTCGGCCTTTGGTCTGGGGCGTAGCCAGATGCCTTATGTGGCGGCGTCGGTACTGGCTGGCGGCAATGTACGTGTGGGTCTGGAAGACAACCTGATGCTGGATCGCGGTGTGCTTGCAACCAACGCACAACTGGTCGAACGGGCGGCGGGGATCGTTGAGAACCTCGGGGCAAAAGTAATCGGCCCGGTCGAGGTACGTGCGAAGCTGGGTCTGACAAAACGTGCTCCGGTGGCCAAGTGAGGGCACTTGCGCTGGTCATCCTGCTGGCGGGCTGTGCTACGCAGGATAGTGGCGGGCTGTTTTCGGTTTATCGCGATACAGATGTGCCGATTGCATCCAAAGCAGTGTTCGAGCCTGCGCGCTATTTGGGCGTCTGGCACGAAGTCGCGCGCTATCCGGTGCCGTTTCAGGCCGGCTGCGTTGGCGTGACCGCCGAATACGGCTTGCGGGAGGATGGGCTGCTGTCAGTTCTGAATGTCTGTCGCAATGCCTTGGGCGAAGAGACATCCCGCATTGCAGGAACGGCCGAGATTGTGGGCCCCGGGCGGCTGAAGGTGCGGTTTCCGTCGGTGCCCTTTGTGGCGGCCGATTATTGGGTGCTGTGGACCGATGAAGACTATCGCACTGCCGTTGTGGGTGCACCAAACGGGCGGTCAGGCTGGATTTTGAACCGCACGCCGGATATTCGTGCAGACCGGTTGGACGCGGCGCGTGATGTTTTGGAATTCAACGGCTATGATCTGGGTCGACTGAAGGAGTTTTAAGTAATGAGACGTTTGATTTTGGGCAGTGTCGTGGCTTTGGCCGCTTGTGACGGCGGCACCGTTGCAAGCAGTTCCGGTGGCATGCGCGAATTCATGGTGATCGGAAACCGCATGTCCTTTGAGGCCTGCCGCGCGCGCGGTGGCCTGATTATCCGCGACAGCAACACCGCGATGGTTGCCTGTGATCCGTCGGTGCGGGGCGAACCTGTTCCTGCGGATGAATTTGACCACCCTGACGACAAACCTGCAGGTTAAGACATGACCAAAAAAACAGCAGCCATCATTGGCGGTGGAGTCATCGGTGGCGGTTGGGCTGCGCGGTTCTTGTTGATGGGCTGGGATGTGCGGGTCTTTGACCCTGATCCCGAAGCCGAACGCAAGATTGCAGAGGTCCTGGGCAATGCCCGCCGATCCTTGCCGGGGCTGTCGGATGTGGCCTTGCCTGACGAAGGACAGCTAAGTTTTCATGACACCATGTCTGCCGCTGTTGCAGATGTAGCCTGGGTGCAGGAAAGCGTGCCCGAGCGGTTGGAGTTGAAGCGCAAGGTTTATCAGACGCTGCAAGAACACTGCCCGCAAGACGCGGTCATCGGCTCGTCCACAAGCGGTTTCAAGCCATCACAACTGCAAGGCTGCGCAACACGGCCCGAGCAGATTATCGTAGCCCACCCATTCAATCCGGTCTACCTGCTGCCGCTTGTCGAACTGGTGCCAGGCGCGCAAACCGCGCCGGAAATTGTAGAGCGTGCAAAGGACATTCTAACCGGTATTGGCATGTACCCCTTGCATGTCCGCGCCGAAATCGACGCGCATATCGCCGACCGTTTTCTTGAGGCTGTCTGGCGCGAGGCCCTATGGTTAATCAAGGACGGCATCGCCACGACCGAAGAAATTGACAACGCCATCCGCTATGGGTTTGGCCTCCGCTGGGCGCAGATGGGTCTGTTTGAAACCTACCGCATTGCTGGCGGTGAAGCGGGTATGCGGCATTTCATCGAACAGTTCGGGCCTTGCCTTGAATGGCCATGGACCAAGCTGATGGATGTGCCGGAATTGACCGAAGAGCTGATTGACGCCGTGGCCGACCAGTCGGACGCGCAATCTGGCCAGCATACCATTCGCGAACTGGAACGCGCGCGCGATAATAACCTTGTGACAATCCTGCGTGGACTGAAGGCGCAGGACTGGGGGGCGGGCAAATTGCTCAACGCGCAGGACCGCCGGGTGCAAGGGGCGGTCGGCTTGCCTGATGATCTCGGCCAGCCGATCGTGACTGTGGAACGCGCGGTGCCGCTCGATTGGACGGACTACAACGGGCATATGAATGAGGCGCGGTATTTGCAGGCCTTTGGTGACGCGTCCGACCGGATGATGGCTCTTGTGGGGTGTGACGCCGAGTATATCGCAAGGGGCGGCAGCTATTTCACTGCAGAAACCCATATTCGCCATCTGGATGAGGTCCATGCAGGCGCTGTCATCCGCATCGAAACGCAAGTGCTAAATGGTGCGGGCAAAAAGATGCACCTGTTCCATCGCATGTTCGCAGGCGACAGCGAACTGGCGACGGGTGAACATATGCTGATCCATGTCAGTCTTGAAACACGCCGGGCGTCCGACCCTGCACCTGCGGTAGCGGCGACGCTGGCCAAAGTGGCGGCGGCCCATGCGGCGTTGCCGATGCCCGAAGGGGCAGGCAAAGCGGTGGGTGAGCGGGGCTAACCTGTTTTTACAATCAACCGGTCAAAATAGGTGCCGATGTCCCGCTGGCTGACGCTGGCGGCCCGCACCAATGCGTCGAAATGCGCCGTGATGGCGGCCACGCGTTCGGTATCGCGGAAAACCAGATAGTTTTGGCCGATATAGATAACGGCAAGCAGGGGGCCAAAAACAGTCACAGGCGCGGAATAAAGCTTGCGCTGATCAAACAAGTGAAGCCGCAAGGAAGGATAAAGCTGCGCGTGCAGGTCGCGGAATTTCTCCAGTTGTGGTTTGCGCAAAGCGGGTGAAAGGTCGCGGTAGTAGCCATCCCCATGGGCAAAGCTCTCGATCTCAGACAGGGGGATCGCGATTTCGTAGTCAGAGCGTGCGCTGCGCATCCACTCTAACCGGTCATTGCTGGCGCCCATGGCCTGTTCTGTCGTTTTGCCCAGTGACGGTGCGTACTCCCAGCGCAGGATGTCATCCGTCTTAAGCATATCCGGCAAGCCTGCAGGGACATGGCGAATTTTATAGCCCTCTGCCTCTTGATGCCACGCAAAGATCTGTTCATCGACCAAGGCGCGCGGGGCCTGCGTCATGGAAACCGCGTTCGTCAGCAGGTCTTGGGCTTGCTCGGGGCGATCGGACAGGCCCAAGAGCCAATCAGCACTGACCCCAAGAACAGCTGCACAGGCTGCCACAAGTTGCCCGTTCGGTAGGCGGGCGCCATCATCCTTGATCAGCTGCGACAGGGTCGAGCGGTCCACTTGCGCTTGGCGGGCCAAGGCGCTCTGCGTGATCCCAGCCTGTGCCATTCCGTCTTGCAAGCGAGAACGGAAAATCTCGGCACGATCCCGTTTGTCCATAATTATCACCATGCGATCAAATAATCACGTTTTGCTGGTTTTGTGAACTACTGTCTGAATATGCGCGCGAGGGGTCTTCGCTTAAAACTTTCCACATGAGAAAAATAAAAAGCAGACAGCGTACGCAGATCGCGTGGCCAACCATTTTTGTAATTTTGGGATGTTATGGCGCTTGGGGGCTGTCCCTTTGGCTATTGCCAGTCTGGGGGGGTATAATTGTTGCCGCACTGGCGATCGCCTTGCACGCTTCGCTGCAACACGAAGTGATTCATGGTCATCCTTTCGCACGCGCATGGCTGAACGATCTGATCATCTGGCCGCCGCTGACCCTGTTCATCCCTTACGCGCGCTACAAGGCGACCCATCTTGCGCACCACCATGACGAAGTCATCACCGATCCCTTTGATGACCCCGAAAGTAACTATCTGGATGCTGGCCATTGGGAAAAGCTGTCCGGTGTGATGCAGTCTGTTTTACGGCTGAACAACACTGTTGCCGGACGTCTGATCCTTGGGCCTGCCATCGGCACCATTGCTTTCGCCGTCTGCGAATGGCGCAAGCGCGATGCGGCGGTCGTGCGGGGATGGATGCTTCATGTGCCGGCCATGGCTGCTGTTTTGGCTATGATCGCTGCGTCACCTATGCCGCTCTGGGCCTATTTGATTGCAGCCTACGCCGCGATGTCGATTTTGAAACTGCGCACTTTCCTTGAACATCAAGCGCATGAACGCGCCAGCGGGCGCAGTGTCATTGTCGAGCGGGGCGGGTTACTTGCCTTTCTCTTTCTCAACAACAACCTGCATGTTGTGCATCACATGCACCCGCAGGTCGCGTGGTATCTTTTGCCGGCGCTCTATCGTTCCCGCAAAGATCACTATCTGCGTCGCAACGGCGGCTACTACTTTGCCTCTTACCGCGAGGTGATTGGCAAATATCTGTTCACCGCCAAAGACCCGGTCGCACACCCGCTCTGGCGGCGTTAGCGCTCTTGATCGGCGGAAAAGTCTCAGCGCACGTATGGCAGGGACTGACACCCTGCTGGCGCGCAGCATCATGCCCGTCTGGTTGCCCTAAAGCGGGCTGCGTCCGCCCAAGCGGCTGACCAGATGGGCTTCGTCATCATTGCGAAAGAACGGCACGCTGGCGGGCGGTCCACCGCGTTTGATGTGACTGACAAGTTCAGCCAGTACAATCTGGGTGATGAACGGCAAATCGAATTTGCGGGCATCTGCCAAGGGCACCCACTGCAGATGTGCCAACTCATCCTCGGCGTTCGAGAAATCGTCAGGGTTGGTTTTCAACTGCGCGACATCAGCCAAAAAGAACCGCGCATCAAAGCGCCGGGGGCGACCCGCAGGTGTGACGGCACGGAAAAAGAAGCTGAGTGCCGCGGCATGGGGCACATTGCCCGTCGCCGCAAACCCGCGCCACCCTTGAGGGGGATCGGGCCAGTCGCCGGGATGGCCCAAGATCTGCCCAGTCTCTTCCCACAATTCGCGGATCGCTGCTGCTGCGGCGGCGGTGGGCGGCAAGGCACTTTCGCTGGTCAGGCGTGTTTGATCCAAATCGGTCAGTGGCGTTGTCGGGACAGTCGCATCATTGGCATCTACGGCCCCTCCGGGAAACACAAATTTTCCCGGCATAAAGGCTGCACTCGCCCCGCGCTGGCCCATCAAGACCGCAGGCTGAGAACCCGCATCGCGGAGCATAATGATTGTCGCAGCATCTCTGATCGCTGATTTGTCGATGTGGCTACCCTCAGCCGTTGTGCCCAAAGCCGTGCATTCGGCGCGCCCATTGAATAGCGACAACCATGCCCTTCATGCGCGGCAAAAGAAAGAGAGACAGCGCTACCGCGCCAATCGTCAATGTGGTTGCCATGACCCAAGGCTCGGGGCGGAACTGGACCCACATGAAGTGGATGACAAAGCCCAAGATGTGCCCGACCAGCAGGATCGTCAGGTAAGCAGGCCCATCATCGGCACGGTGGTGTAACAGCTCTTCGTTACACTTGGGGCAGTGGTCCGCGACTTTGAGGTAGCCTGAAAACAGCTGACCCTCACCACAGTTGGGGCATTTGCAGCGTAGGCCGTGCCAGATTGCCGGCTTGGTCGGGCGATCATCGTGTTGTGCTTGTGTCGTATCCATGACGTAGGTCCATCCTTTGCAGTACAAATGCGCTATCATGGTCGCTTTGAAAAGGGGGGTGTGGTTTGTCGCCCCAAAAGTTTTTGCACAAAGCTGCGCCGGAAATTCAATTGAGCCGCGTTCAAGAAGGGTCAGCAGCAAGAAACGCTGCGGGAATGTGAACAAAGGAAAAGAAAATGAAAACGAAGATTTTGATGGCAGCACTTCTTTCCGGTCTCGTTATGACAGCAGGCGCAGTCCAAGCGCAGCAAGAGCGTGAGCGCCCTGATTTTGCAACGTTGGACGTGAACGGTGACGGTGCCTTGACCCTGGAAGAAATGCAATCGCGTGGTCAGGCCCGCTTTGCCGAGATGGACACCGACGGTGACGGCGCCTTGTCCGCAGAAGAGATGTCAGCTGCCGCAAATGCACGTGCCGCTGAACGCGCTGCAACAATGATTGCGCGCTTTGACGAAAACGGCGATGGCCTGCTGCAGCAAGACGAGATGCCTACACGTGCCGAGCGTCAGGCTGCACGTATGTTTGACCGGGTCGATACCGATGGTGACGGTGTGATTTCGGCAGATGAGTTCGCAGCCGCCGGTGAACGCATGAACGAGCGGCGCGGTGAGCGTAGAGAACACGGTGAACGTGGCGGTCATGGTTACAAGGGCCGGGGCTAAGCTGCGCTTGGCGGGGGGCACGTCCCCCTGCCAATTGCCACTTGGATTAAAGTTGACTAGCACCTTTACAGATGAACGCATTGCCAGATCCCTTTGCGGGTGCCCCAGACGAGGCTCTCTTGGTCGCTTACGCCAATGGCGATGGGCAGGCTGCGCGGTATCTGACTGCCCGCCTTTTGCCGCGAATTCTGGCGCAGGCCACGCGCATGTTGGGCAACCAGACCGAGGCCGAGGACGTGGCGCAAGATGCCATGATGCGTCTATGGAAGATCGCGCCGGACTGGCGCCAGGGCGAGGCACAGGTGAGCACATGGGTTTACCGTGTTGTGTCCAACCTTTGCACAGACCGGTTGCGCAAACGCCGGGGCGGCGTGACGCTGGATCAAGTGGCCGAGCCTTTGGATGCAACGCCGAGCGTCACTGCACAGATCCAGACGCAGGCGCGCATGACGGCGCTGTCTGACGCGCTGGCACAATTGCCGGAACGACAAGCGCAAGCGGTGTCGCTGCGACACCTCGAAGGGTTGGCGAACCCGCAGATTGCGCAAATCATGGACATCAGCGTGCGGTCCGTGGAAAGTCTCATAGCACGCGGGAAACGGGCCCTGACCGAATTGATGGCGGGGCGAAAGGCTGAACTGGGGTATGACGATGACGAACCCGAATGAGAACATGCTAGACGATCTTTTCGCCCAAGCGCGCGCGACGGCACCTGCGCCAAGTGATGATCTGATGGCGCGTGTGCTGGCAGATGCTGATGCGATGCTGCCTTGCCAACCTGCTGCTGTTGCCCCGCAAATGGGGCTATGGGCGCGTCTGCTGGATATGATCGGCGGCTGGCCCTCTGTCAGCGGACTTGCCGCTGCGACGGTCGCGGGGGTCTGGGTCGGTGTTGCACCGCCGTCAACGGTCGAAGACCTGACCGCGACGATGATCGGAGATGAAGTGAGCATCAGTCTGTTTTCGGCAGACCTGATGCTTGGAGCAGGAGCACTGAACGATGGCTGAAGGCAAGCAAGCCACACCGCGCCCCAGCCGCCTGTGGCGGACTGTGTTGGTTGTATCGCTGGCGCTTAACCTTGCGGTGGTCGGTATCGTTATTGGTACCGTTGTGTCCGGACGCGCAGGCGACGGGCCACCGCGCAGTTTTGATCTGGGCATCGGCCCGATTGCGCGCGCGTTAGAGCCGCAGGAACGCCGCGCTATCGGACGCAGCTTGCGACAGGACCGTGGCCTGCACGGTGTCGATTTTCGCGAACGCGTGAACGGCATGGTTGCTGCGTTGAAGGCAGAGCCGTTTGATGCAGAAGCATTGCGCGCGATATTGGATGAGCAAGCGGCCAGCATCGTGACTATCCAAGCCAAAGCGCAGGCGGCAACGCTTGATCAGATTATCGCTATGACGCCTGAACGCAGGCATGCGTTTGCAGATCAGGTGAGGGAGCAACTGTCACGCGCCAAACCACCGCGTGAGGGTGGGTCAGGCGGCTGATTTGCTCATCGCGACCTGATCACGACCAGCAGATTTGGCGGCATAAAGCGCTTTGTCGGCCTGATCGCAGATCTTGTTGATGGCAGCTGTTTCTGCGTTGAACTGCCCGCTGACAGCGACCCCGACAGAAACCGTGATTTTGAGAGCCGGTTGATTATCGCCCAGATCAAATGGGGTGGTGTTGACCAACGCACGCAACCGGTCTGCGGCCAGTCGGGCATCGGTGACTGAGGTGCCGGGCATTGCGACCAAGAATTCTTCGCCGCCCATGCGCGCCACCAGATCAATCGCCCGCAAATTCTGGCGCAATCTGTCAGCCAATTCGACCAGCACTTTATCGCCTGCCGCATGGCCGTGGGTGTCGTTCACTGCCTTAAAGTGATCGATATCAATCATCATGACGGCCAATTCGCGCCCCGACTTGCGTGATTGTTCGGCCAAACGCGCCAGATGTGGCTCCACATAGCGCCGGTTGAACAGCCCTGTCAGCGGGTCAGTGACGGCTGCGTTCAAGCCATTTCGCACGGTGTCGCGCAGCCTGTCGTGCTGTCGTTTGCGGGCAATCAGGCGCTTGGCACGCAGGGTGATTTCGGTGGCATCGCTTGTGTGCGGGACAACGTCATCGGCACCAAGATCAAGGAACATTGCGGCGATTTCGGGTCTGTTGTCGGGCACCACAACAAGCTGCATGGTTAGTCGGGTTTGTATCCGTGCGCGCAGGTCTGACACAAGCCCGAAGAGACCGCCTTGCCCTTCCTCGGCCCTTGCTGCGTCAATCACGAAAAGATCATGCGTTACGCTGGCATTGTCTGATTTCAACACATCACTCGGGCGCAAGCAGTGTATTTTGCTGCGCAGTGCTTGGCGCAGATTCGACGCAAGGTTGCGTTTCTTTGGCGCACCAATGGACAGCACCGCAATTTTCGCCGCCCCGTCAAAGGCGGCTTTGCGTTCCTCAAACCCAAGTGCCCGGCTGGTGCCTTCACGCAATTGGAGTTCCTCATTGGTGCTGCGCACCCGTAGCAGGCTGCGAATCCGTGCCAGCAAAAGCGCGTCATTCATCGGGTGTGGCAAAACTTCATCCGCCCCGGCATCAAGCGCTGCGAACCGTGCTTGCGACGTATCGGCGACGCCCACCGCGATGATGGAAATCGTGGCGGTTTGCGGTGACCGGCGCAGATCACGGCAGAGGCTGTGCTTGGCTTCAACGGCGTCCGATAGGTTCATCAAGATCAGATCCGGTCGATTTGCGCTGATGATATCAATGGCCTCTGCCTGCGTGGCGCAAGCGTCAACCGCAAACTGTGCAGCGAGCATTTTTACTTTCAAAACGATTCTGTTTGTTGCGACAGTATCGATGATCAATATGCGACCCGGCATTTCTTGCCCCTATCCCGGGCTTCTTTGCCCGCTTTCATGCAGACAGATACAGGGTGAATGGTTAAGAAACGGTTTCTGGCAGTGCAGAGGATGATGAATGCAACAAGAACAAGCTGAGGTTATCGCCTTGCAGGGCTTGGCGTGGCTCGCGACAAATGAAGAGCTTTGCCCGATCTTTCTAGGGGCGTCCGGTGGCAGCGTCGATGACCTGCGCGAGCGGGCAACTGACCCGGCGTTTCAGGCCGCCGTTCTGGAGTTTATCACGATGGATGACGCGTGGGTTGTGGCATTTTGTGACAGCATCGGGTTGGGCTATGACCAACCGCTGCGCGCCCGCTATGCTTTGCCTGGTGCCGAAAGCGTGCACTGGACCTAAAGGTCAATGCTGATCTTGCCGCCCGGTTCAGCGGCGCGGCTTTGGCACAGAATAATCTCGGTTTCGCGTTGTGCCTTTGACAAAACAAAATCGCGGTGCGCGACGTCGCCCCCGCGCAGCCCACATTTACATACACCACAAAGGCCGTCTGAACACTTCACATCGACATGAATACCGGCTGCGATCAGCGCATCCGAGGCGGTTTCATCCGCCGCCACCGCCACTTCGCGTCCATCGTTCAGCACCAGCGTGAAGGGGTGGTTTTCATAATCCGGTTGCTCGGGCACAGCGAAATATTCCAGATGGCGGGCGTCTTCGGGAAAGCCATTCGCCTCTGCCGCATCCATTACCGCGGTCATGTACGCGTCAGGCCCACAGGTGTAGATATGGGCATCTGGTTGATACGGCGTCAGCTGTGCAAAATCGGCGCGCGTGCCTTCGTCCGAGATGTGCAGATGAACCTTGTCGGCCCAAGGCACCCGCGCCAGATCATCCAGAAACCCGGCATCCGCGCGCCGGGACAGGCTATAATGCAGCGCAAAATCCGCGCCGATTGCGTGCAACCTGTGCGCCATCGCAATCATCGGCGTAATTCCGATCCCGCCGCCCATTAGCAGCGTTCTTGAGGCGGTTTCAACCAATGGAAAGTGGTTGATCGGGGGCGAGATAAAGACCCGCCGCCCTTTTTCAAAAATGCGATGCATCAGTTTGGATCCACCGCGCCCCTGATCTTCGCGCAGGACGGCAATTTGATACTTGCTGCGGTCCGCGGGATCCCCGCTGAGCGAGTATTGGCGGAAAAATTCAGGTGCGACGACCACATCAATATGCGCCCCCGCGGTTGCCGCGGGCAGATCGCTGCCGTCAGGCATCGCGAACTCGTATTTCGTCACAGCATCGCTCATTTTCTCGGCTTTGCTGATCACTACCGCAAGCACCGGGGCATCACCTTTTACAGGTGTATAGACGTGCTCGGGCGGTACGCCAGCGGCGCGTCGCTTGCGGTGTTCCTTGGCTGAAATCATAGCCTCATAGGCAGCTATCCCAGCCTCGCGGTCCATTGGTGCAGGCCAAGGGTAAGGCGGTGGCGCAAGCGGCGCGGGATAGACTGCAAGTGTTTGATCGGCGTATTTAAGGTCAAGACCGGTTTGCAGGCTGCGGGCGTTCACTGGATGGCGCGACGGGCGGTAAGCGCCGTCGTCTTCCATTTCCAGATCCCACCACCATTTCTTGACGGGATTGATCGCCCCTTTGCCCAGCTTGTCATCCAGCTTGGCCAATGCCTTGGCCGCTTGTGGGACGGTCATGGCCAGTTTGCGGAAAGGGGCTTCGGCAAACAGTCCTTCAAGGTTCCACGGACAGGTTTTCATACATCGCCCGCACATGGCCCCGTTTTTTTGGCTGACGCGGTAGGTGGTGCATTTCTGGCTGTCTGATTTCCAGATCTCATAGCCGTTAAACATCAGTTTTGGCCCGGCCGTGATCGCGCCCGAGGGGCATTCACGCGCGCATTTATTGCAAGCTTCGCAGAATTTTTGCAGGCCAAAGTCGATTGGTTTGTCGTGTGTCATCGGCATATTGGTGGTGACCACGCCGGATTTCAGCCGCGGCCCTAGGAAAGGGTTCAGGATCACCTCACCGATACGGCTGACTTCACCCAACCCGGACAAAAGCAGAAGGGGCGGGTGTAACACCTCTTCATCCATCACCGAATGGACGCGGGCGGTATAGCCAAGGTTGCGCAAATGCTGGGCTAACACACCCCCCAAAAGCGAGAACCGCAAATAGGCGCGCATGGATTGCGCGCAGGCGATCCAGTCATCGCCGGATGCGCCCTCCATCGTTTCATGGCCTTGGTCGATGATCATCGAAATGGCGCTGTCGTGGTAGGGCGTGATGGGTGCGCCCGTTGTGTCGTGACTATAGTAAGCCCAGTCCGGGCAGGCCGAGAGGCCCACAGCATCTACACCTAGAAAATAGAGCGCGGCTTTGATGTTGGCGGCGTTGTTTTCTGGCGTGTCAGGGGTGGGGGCCCCGACCGCACCACCATCTTGCAACAGTACGAAGGCGCCTAACGATGGGCGAAAGGCATAGGCGGCGGCTGATTTGCGCACATAGTTGCCGTTCTTTGTCGCCTCTTGGACGTATCTGCCCATATCCCCAAAAAGCCCGCGCACGAATAGATTGGCGCGCTTTGGCACCCGGGCGACATTGGGGCGGTCAATATAGGTTGTGGGCTCTTCCACGCGCGTCAGCGTCTCGAACGGATGTGGGCCAAGGGCGAAATCACGTTTTGCGAAAGGATCCCGCGTACGTGCAGATTTCGCGTGATCTCCAAGCCCGCTGCGATAGCTGCCGGGCGGTCTCTGCCCGGGTGCAATCGGCTGATCCGGTGTCATCGCAAGCGTGGTCGTGACAGCGGCCAGCCCATAGCGGTCGCCGGTAAACGGATTAAGCAGCGCGCCATTTTCCAGCGCGACGAGGCCCGCATGGGCCGCCAGAGCGCCCAGGTGCACATCTGTGGCAGCCATTGAATGCGCGCGCGCGTCAAAGCCCAGCGTGCGGATATAGCTGGCAAGCGTGACAGCTGTCTCCATCCCGCGCAAACAGGCGCGTTGGGGCAGGGCGTCTTGGATCCAGTCAGTCCCTTGTTCGCCGTCCCTTGGCGCGCGTGGATGATCGTATAGAAGGACCAGCGCATGCGTATGGTGGCGGCAGTCTTGTGGGGGCAGCGCCATGCTTTCGCGCAGCCCCGCCATGATCACATCGATCCCGGCCGCCAGTGATTTCGGCTGGATGGTCCGCAGTTTGTCGGCCAAGCGGTCAACGTCAGGGTTTGCAATGGGCGTGTCCAGCCATGCTGCATCAGGTATCGCGCAGGCTCCGACCATGCTCGCGTCACAATAGTATCCGAACGCTTTGAGATGATTGGCGCGCTCGGTCAGGTCCGCAGGGATTTCCGCCATTTCGCGCTTGATCATGCCGTCGCGGGTGGCGTCCAGCATGGCCTGATAATCCTGCATGGCGTGGACAATGCTTTTGGGGTGATCCGGCCTGCGAAACGACACCGCTTGCATGGGGGGCAACCCGGTCAAATCTGCTGATTCTACCCGGCGCAGACTTTCCAACGGAAAAGGGCCAAGGTGCATGGGGCGGGCGGCATAAGAGCGGAGTTTCAACATGTTGATTGACACCGTCTTGCGGGCAGGGTCCGGTGTCAATGCATCAACATGGGGCAAAGGCGTGATCAAGGGACTCATTTTCGACAAAGACGGTACGTTGTTTGATTTCAATGCCACATGGGGGGCTTGGACGCGTGGCATGCTGGCCGCCGAAACGGGCGGTGATCCCGTGCTCTTTGCGCGTTTGGCGGATGCTTTGGGGTATGAGGTGGAAACGGCCACTTTTCGACCCGAGAGCATGGTGATTGCCTCGACCGCAGGCGAATTGGCACTGGCGATCAAGGCGGTTCTGCCCGATCTGGACACAGATGCCCTTTTGTCACGTATGAATGCCGCAGCGGCGACCGTCACCCAGATCGAGGCGGTGCCATTGCGCGACTACTTTGCGCAATTGCGCGCTGCAGGCCTCCGTCTTGGCATTGCGACGAATGATGCTGAAATGCCCGCGCGGGCGCATTTGGACCGTGCCAGCGTTACGCAGTATTTCGATTTTGTTGCAGGCTATGACAGCGGCCATGGGGGCAAACCCGCGCCGGGCCAGTTGCATGCGTTTTGCGCCCAGACCGGCCTGAAGCCAGCCGATTGTCTGATGGTAGGCGATAGCACGCATGATTTGCATGCCGGGCAGGCCGCCGGGATGCGTACGGTCGGGGTGCTGACCGGCCCTGCGCCCCGCGCAGAACTTGCCCCTTTTGCCGATGTTGTCTTGCCAGATATCGGCGCAATTCCAGACTGGTTGAAATCAGAAAACCTCATCGCACTCTAAATCCGACATCATCTGTCGGTTTCCCATCATCTCTTGTGATCGCGCTTTGCAATGCTGGGCCAAGGGAATGAGGGATTGACCCATGGCAGAGACAAGCAAACCAAGACGGCGCGGTGGTGGACGGGCGGGCGCTGCAAATCGGCGCGGCACGGCAACGATCGAGCAGATGCCTTGGCGCATTCCTGTGAATACAGACCGCCCCACCGAACCGCTTGACCAAGAAGGTGTGCAGGCCATCCACGACGGCGCCATGCGTATTCTCGAAGAGATCGGGATCGAATTTCTGAACGAAGACGCGCTGGCGCTTTTCAAACAAGCAGGCTGCACTGTGAACGGCACAAACGTCCGTATGGGGCGTGAGTGGGTCATGGAAATGTTGAGGCATGCCCCCGCGCAATTCGATATCACGCCCCGCAATCCTGACCGGAAAATCACGTTGGGTGGCAAGCACATCTTGTTTGGTAACGTGTCGTCGCCGCCCAATTACTTTGATCTTGAGATCGGCAAAAAGGTCTCGGGCAGCCGCGCGCAATGCGCCAACCTGCTGCGTCTGACCCAGTACTTCAACTGCATCCACTTTGCGGGCGGCTATCCCGTTGAACCGGTCGATGTCCATGCGTCAGTCCGGCATCTGGACGTCGTCTATGACAAGATGACGCTGACGGATAAAGTCGCGCACGCCTATTCGCTTGGCAAAGAGCGCGTCGAGGACGTGATGGAGATGGTGAAGATCGCGGGCGGGTTGACCGAAGAAGAATTCGTGTCCAAACCGCATATGTACACCAACATCAATTCCACCTCGCCTTTGAAACACGATGTCCCCATGATTGATGGCTGTCTGCGTTGTGTGCGCCGTGGACAGGCCGTGATCGTGACGCCCTTTACGCTGGCCGGCGCAATGGCTCCTGTGACAATGACCGGCGCCGTCACGCTGTCGATTGCCGAGGCGGTCAGCGCCATTGCCTTGTTCCAGTATGTGCGCCCCGGCGCACCCTGCGTCATCGGTACGTTTACCAGCAATGTTGATATGAAGTCGGGCGCCCCTGCCTTTGGGACGCCCGAATACATGCGCGCGACCCAGATCACCGGACAGATGGCGCGGTTTTATGGCTTGCCCATGCGGGCCTCGGGGGTTTGCGCGGCGAATGTGCCTGACGGACAGGCCATGTGGGAGACCTCGAATTCGCTTTGGTCTGCGGTGCAATCCGGCACAAACATCGTCTATCACGCAGCGGGCTGGCTCGAAGGCGGGCTGATTGCATCGCCCGAAAAGTTCATCATGGATTGCGAGGTGATCCAGATGATCCAGCGGTATATGGAGCCGCAAATCGTGGCGACGACCCCCGATGATATTGCGATTGATGCAATCAAAGAGGTTGGACCGAACGGGCATTTCTTTGGGATCGAACATACCCAGCAGCGCTATGAAGATGCGTTCTATCAGCCGATCGTATCGGACTGGCGGAATTTTGAAGCATGGGAAGCGGCAGGTGCTGTCTGGACCGCTGAGCGCGCACATCAGATATTCAAGGATATCATTGCCCAGTTTGAACCCCCACCGATGGATGACGCGGTAAAGGAAGAGCTTGCTGCCTTTGTGGCCCGGCGCAAAGCCGAGGGCGGCGCGCCAACGGATTTCTGAGAATCATTTCGTGCTCTTCTATGAAAGGCTGTTCGGTTCCTTGACCGCTAGCCCCAGCATGTTCGATTGTGCGTGATTAAGCGACAATGCAGCCCTATTGTCGGTATCGTATCCCCTCTGACTGACTCGGCGTGTATTTGCCGCTACACTGCCCCGCCGCTGCCATCGCGTTGCCCTGATTGATTGCCACCCATAAGGTCAGCTTACTCATTCGACGGGACAGATATCATGACACGTTTTGCAAGTATCGCGGCTGTAATGGCGTTCTCTTTCTTCGGGACTACTGCGGCAGCTTCAGATTGTGTGGCCCCGCCGAACGTCAATGAACTGGCGACCGAGATTGCTGCCGGTCTCAACCAAAGCCGGCGCGCAAACGGTGAAGCACCGCTGCGGTTCAACCGCCAGCTGGGACAGGCTGCCATGGTCCATGCCTGCGATATGCTTGTGAATGACTTTTTTGACCACCGTGGGTCTGATGGATCGCGTCCACAGGCACGGGTCCAGAACGCCGGTTACAACGATTGCATCGTCGCCGAGAACATCGCGTGGGGCTATCCCCGTTCCGAGCAGATCATGAATGGCTGGATGAACTCTCCGGGGCACCGCCGCAACATGCTGCATCCGCGCATTGAAGAGTTCGGTGTCGGCATTACCCAAGGCCCCAATGGACCATACTGGGTGCTTGTTGTCGGCAAACAGTGCTAGGCTAAACGTCCAGCCAGATCGTAACAGGCCCGTCATTGGTCAGGCTGACAGCCATGTCAGCCCCAAACGCGCCAGTGGCGGTCACAATTCCCAAATCGCCCATATCCGCGACAAACTGTTTGTAAAGCGCGCGCCCAATGTCAGGCTTGGCCGCTGCTGAAAACCCGGGGCGATTACCACGGCTTGTATCAGCCGCCAATGTGAACTGGCTAACGATCAGGGCTGCACCGCCGACATCCAGCAATGATTTATTCATCTTGCCCGCATCGTCGGTGAAAATGCGCAGTTTGCTGATCTTTGCGGCCAAGGCTTTGGATTTCGCCGGATCGTCGCCTTCCATCGCGCAGACAAGGATCAAGAGGCCCTTGCCAATCTCGCCGATTACCTCACCCTCAACGCGGACAGAGGCCTCGGTGACGCGCTGGATCAGCGCTCTCATAGTTCAGATGTCCATGGTGGGTTGGCACCGGCGCGGCTGACGGTGATTGCGGCAACCTTGGCACCAAAGGCGGCCGCGGCACGTAGATCGGCTTCGGCCGCTTGGCGAATGCGGTCTTTCGTCAGGTGTCCGCTTTTGTGCAGTTGGGCCATGAAACCCGCGCTAAACGTGTCGCCAGCGCCGACCGTATCGACAACCTGCGCCCTTTCCGCGGCAACATCATAAGTACCATCAGCTGTGACAATGCTGACGCCATCGCCGCCACGTGTTAGAAGAATGACCCGCGCGCCTGTGCTGGCAAGCAAGGCATTGGCATCGGCATTGCCAACGATCCATTCCAGATCTTCGTCAGAGGTTTTGATGATATCGGCCGCACCCATCATACGGGTCAGGCGGGTACGGTAGGTGGTTTCATCGCGGATGAAAGAGGGGCGGATATTGGGGTCAATCATGGTCAGGCGGTTGGGTGCTTCGCGCAGCATTAGCGATTCATAGGTCGCACCGCAGGGTTCCACCATAAGGCTGATGCCACCAAAGAAGAGCGCATCTGCGCCAACTTTGGGCAGGTCATCCTCTGACAACATCCGCCCCGCTGTGTTCTCATCATAAAAGGCATAAGAGGCATGGCCATCGGTGAGTTTCACAAAGGCCAGTGTCGTGGGGCGATCTGAGATATCAGTGGGGCTTGCATCGACATGTGATGCGGCTAGTTCTGCTCGTAACACATCGCCAAAAAGGTCCGAGGACAGGCCTGAGAAGAATTGTACCGGCGCATCCAGCCGCCCCAGCGCAATCGCGGTGTTGAAGACCGAGCCACCTGCATGCGGCGCAAATGCGCTTTCGCCGGCCGCCGTTTCGCGCGGCAACATATCAATCAACGCTTCACCACAGCACAGGATCATGGCACGTCTCCCTCATCTATTGGCTGTTAGCGATAACAAATCCTGCGATAAGCGCAAGTATAAGCCCTATGACAACCGCAAAACCGATCTTCCATGCTGAATAGGGGCGTTCGCCCTGTACCCGCCCTGTGCGGCCATTCACGACAAAGCGATAAGTTTTGCCGCGATATTTATAAGCGGCCAGCCAGACCGGCAGCAAAATATGCTTGAAGGTCACATCGCTGACTGCGG
Source organism: Yoonia sp. (assembly GCA_023263855.1). Classification (GTDB taxonomy): domain Bacteria; phylum Pseudomonadota; class Alphaproteobacteria; order Rhodobacterales; family Rhodobacteraceae; genus Yoonia. The sequence goes on from JALQUF010000011.1 coordinate 34,131, forward strand.
TGTCAACACTGCTGACACGCTGCGCATCGCCACCGATATCATATTTGACGTCGCGATGGATCATCCTGTCCATATAGGCGCGCGCCTCGGTAAAGCCGTCGGCCAGTTCAACCTGATAGCCTTCGGCGCGAAACCCGGCGAGGTATTCGGGATTGTAAGGTTCCAGCGCAGACAGATCCCACGGTTCTAACCCGTCGGTATATGTCTTGGGCAATGATCGCGACGCGAGCACGAGAATATCGTCAAAAAACCGCGCAACGCGCCCTGATGCAGGGCGCCACCGGGTTTTGCGCACGCGGACCTGCTGGCGTTTGCCATCGCGCATGACGGTCCGGGTTTCATAATAATGCGTCCCGCGCTGGCCTGTGTAGCTGCTCTTGGTGTCGGCATCGAAAGTCCAGTAGGGGACATAGATCCCGTTCATCTTGCGGCCCTTGCGCGCGTATTCCTGCAAACCATTGGGCGCAAACCACAGGCTGCCAAGCCATGCTGCCATATCTTTGCGCGCCTGTGCTTCATCCAGTGCAAAAGGCAAGACGCCGCGTGGCTTAATATGCCGCTGTGTGCCGGTGTCAGTGACCACTGGTGTTGCACAGAACGGACATTCGGCAGCGTGAATATCAGGGTCGAATTCGATCTTTGCGCCGCAGTTGGGGCAGGCGCTTACGCGGGTTTCCTCGATATCCGCATCTGCCAGCCGCTCTTGTACGGCGCGATGAAAATCAAGCTCGATGATATTCGCAGCCCACGGGCCGCCGCTGTCGATTGCTTCGATATTCCCGCAATGATCGCATATCAACTGGCGGCTGCCGGGGTCGAACCGCAGATCAGACCCGCAGCTATCGCAGGGAAAGCGGTGTTCGTTTTGTGGTATCTGTGCGTCTGCCATCTAAAGTATCTTATGCATAAACCGGGGCGTCATCACCCGCAGCGCCCCGTCAAACAGCACGTTGTGCCGCCAAAAATGAAACAGCCCGTGCAGCGCCCCTGCGGCAAGCAGCACCAAAAGCGCAATCCATCCGGTATCATGGGGCATCCAGCCCAGCAAAGCGGCCCCGTTCAAGGCCACAGTTACCGCCAACACCAGATACATGCCGCGATGCATCCACGGATAGGCCATGCGCAGCGGCCCCTGCAGCTTGGGCCCCGGCTTGCACAGCATACCCTTGATAAGCGCCATCCCGACCCAGAGACCGCCGCCTATGACAAAGGCCCAGCGGACCCAAGGTTCCGACGTGCCGCCTTTGACCATGACAAGCACCAGCATCAGGATGCTCCAGTGCAGGATAATTGTGAGTCTGCGTCGCGTCATAGGAACCTGTGCAGCGCTTTGGGCACCATGATCCGCAACGCATTATCGCGCAGGCCGTAGTGCCGCCAGAGGTGGAACAGCACGTGAAACCCCGCGATGACAGCCAGAGTGTAGAACTGCACTTCATGAACCATGCCGATGAAATCATTCGCCTGCGGCATATTCAGGGGCGGTGCAATCGGCACGATCCCCCCCGCCCAGAGCAGAACGGCCGACGTCAGCCCCAGACCAAAACCCGTGAGCGCCACACAGAACACACCCCAGATCAGCACTTTATGGAGAAGCTGGTGAAGTGGGCGCGCCTTGGCGGGCAGTTTCGGGCCGGGGCGGCTGGCAAGGCCCTTGCGCATATAATCGACGGTCCAGAACAACGCCAAGCTGACAAACAGCAGCCCCATCACTGAATGGAACTGCACAGCGGCAGGGCCGATACGTTGCACGTCGATGGGCTGAACCACAATGAACCAGACAAACAACGGCACCATCAGCCAGTGCATCCACTTCAGGTAGACGCGCCGGTGTGGCAGCCTGGCCTTTATGGTCGCAAGGGCAGAAATCGCCTCAGGTCCCCGGCGGTGGTGGCGGCATGATGGTGAAGAGCTGGGCCAGTTCCATGACCTCGCCCGCTTCCATCCAGCCGTCCTGACCTTGGGTCCAGACCATACTGTCACGGTCAAGCGTGCCTTCGGTGACCATGCGGCCCATCGCGGCCTTGGAGAAGGGACCGGAAACTTCGCCACCCTTGGCGATGTGCCAGACATGTTCAACGGGCGGCGGGGGTGGCGGTGGCGCTGCGGCTGCGGGGCTCGCCCCCCAAGGGCCACCTTGGGCCATCTGGCCTGCCATCGCCATGCCCATACCGGCCCCCAGCCCTGCGGCCATGCCACCCCCTGCGGGGTTGCTGGCGGCGGATGTCATCGCCTCGGCCGCGGAATATTGGGTGAATTTACCCAGATCACCGGCCAGCCCCAACGACGTGCGCTTATCCAGCGCTTCTTCGACGGCGGCAGGCAGGCTGATATTTTCGATATAAAGCTCGGGGATCGTCAGTCCGTATTGCTTCATTGTCGGGTCAATCGCGCTGGCGATCAGCTTGCCCAGATCAGCGGTATTCGCGGCCATATCCAGCACCGGAATGCCCGATTGTGCGATCACGCGGGAAAATTCTTGCACGATGATGTTGCGGATCTGATAGCTGATTTCATCCATGGTAAATTCGCCATCGGTACCGACGATTTCACGCAGGAACACGGCCGGATCGGCCACCTTGACCGTATAGGTACCAAAGGCGCGCAGGCGGGTGGGCCCGAATTCAGGATCACGCACCATGATCGGGTTCTTGGTCCCCCATTTCAGGTTCGAGAACCGTGTGGTGTTGACGTAGTAAATCTCGGACTTGAACGGGCTTTGGAACCCATGATCCCAATGTTGCAGGGTCGTCATGATCGGCATGTTGTTGGTTTCCAACATGTAAAGGCCGGGGGTGAACACATCGGCCAGCTGGCCTTCATGCACAAACACAGCCGCCTGACCTTCGCGCACCGTCAGCTTGGCCCCGTATTTGATCTCGTGGCCCTCACGCTCGAACCGCCAGACCATCGTGTCGCGGGTCTTGTCGGTCCAGTGGATGACGTCGATGAATTCACCGGTCAGAAAATCGAAAATGCCCATGCGAGGCCTCCATCTTTTATTCCATTTGGATGCGGCTGCATCCGGTTAACTTTGTCCCGCCGCCAGATATTCACGCGCAATCATCCGAGCAATCGGGGCAGCTGTTGCAGGGTCCATGCCCGCTTCAAGGCGCGGATCATAGAGCATACGCAACAGCAGTTCATCATGCGTTGTCAGCAGCGCAAATTCCTCATCATCATTAAAAATCGAGGGCCGTGCGCCGGGGCTGTCGTTAGCCAGCCCCATGCCTTGGGCCAGTTCTTCGTGGATGCAGGCGCTGCGCATCAGGTTGGGGTGTTCGGCGCGGATCATCGCGACCGCTTTGGTGTAGGTGGATTGTCCCGGTGCGAAGGTGCCAATCACGACACAAAGCTGTTCGCGCGGCAGGTTGACGAATGTGCGCACGGTCGCTTCCGAGATATTGGGGATCAACGCGCGCAGGCGCGGGCCATAGGCCTGCCGGTCATCTTCGCCCAAGAACAGCACATGAAAATTCGGGTTTCGGTCCGTTACCCGGATAGGCACACCTGTCGCACGCGACAGCCGCGCGGCGTAGGCGCTGACACTGGCCAGATCAGCGTCGCGCTGGGCGAGGGGCACTGTATCCCCGAACTCAACCGACATGCGGATCGGCCCTGCCCAACGGCGCAATTTTGAAACAGTCGCTTGCGGGCGCCGGAAATCGCTGTCGTCACGATATTCGTTAAAAAGCGCGATGCGCACAAAATTGCGGGCCAATTGCGTATCGGTAAAGGGGGTGTCCGGCCCGCCCCCATCGCCCCGTAGCAAGCCCTGGATCAAGAGATCATTTTGCAGCCGTGCGTAGTACGTCGCAAGGTCGCGGCTTGCCTGACTTGGCGGTGTCACGGTCGGGCCCGCAGGTGCTTCGGGCTCTGCTAGCGGTGGCGGTGCAGGGGGGGTGACGGGGGGCATCAACAGATCGCACCCCATCAGACCGGCTGCGAGTGCCAGCATCAGGATGCGCTTTGGATAGCCCCCCAGAGCCATCGCTTACTCGGCGCCTGCGGCGGTGCCGATGGTATCGCCGGTGCCGGTGCGGCGCGCCTTGGCAGAGGCCAGCGTTTCTTTCAGCTCCTGTTCCATCTTCTGCAACTCGGTCTCAGCCTCGGCACGCTTGCGCTTGCCTTCGTCTGCGATCTCAAGACTTTCGTTGATGGTGGCGATCAGGTTGGCGTTGGCCTCTTTCACCGCGTTGATGTCAAAGACGCCGCGCTCCATTTCCTGACGGATCGTGCGGTTGGCCTGACGCAGGTTTTCGGCATTGGCTTTCAGCAGTTCGTTGGTCAGATCATTGGCATCGCGCACAGCCTCGGCTGCCTCGCTTGAGCGTTGGATTGTCACCGCCTGTGCCAGTTGGGTTTCCCACAGCGGCACTGTATTGACCAAAGTTGAATTGATCTTTGTCACCAGCGACTTGTCGTTTTCCTGCACCAGACGGATCGAGGGCAAGGACTGCATCGTGACCTGACGGGTCAGTTTGAGGTCATGCACGCGGCGCTCCAGATCATCACGGGCTGACCGGATGTCGCGTAATTCCTGCGCCTTCATCACTGCCTGCTCTTCGGGTGCGGCCTGTACCTCGGCCTCTTTTGCCGGAATCGTTGTCGCGTCGAGGTCCGCGATTTTAGCCTCACCAGCCGCAATATAAAGGCCCAATTCATCGTAGAATTGCAGTGTCTTGTCATACAGCATATCGAGGCTTTCGATATCCTTCAGCAGCACGTGTTCATGCTTGAGCAGATCATCGGTGATGTGATCAATCTGGCCCTGCACCTCTTCAAAACGGGCAGCGAATTTTGCCATCGGTGCCGCACGGCCAAGCAGCTTTTCCCACCAGCTGCGTTCGCGGCGCACGTCCAGCTCAGAAATCGAAAACCCGCGGATCGTCGTGACGATGTTGCGCAGGCTGTCACCGGCGGGGCCAACATCTTTGTTGCGCACGCCTGCCAGCATGGATTGGCTGATAACTTGCAATTCAGCTTGAGCGGAGGACCCGAAAGAGACGATGGAATTTGTATCTTCGATATTGATTTCGGCGACACGTTTTTCGATCTCGGCACTGGTTGGCGGATCGGCAGCCTCAAGTGTAATCAGTTCACCTTTGGGTTCGGGCAGCACAACTGCGGTGACTTTTTCGACTTCGGCAAGCGCCGCTTCGGCCTTTTGGCGGATCGTATCAGACATTAGTCGTTCCCCTTTGATTTTAAGCTGACACCCTCACGCTGAAGGCGGTCCCGTAGTACGTTGATTTCAATATCCATATCGCTGCGATCATCCAGCATCATTTTATCGGTGCGGGCCGCAAAATTCTGTTCCAGATCATCCAAAAGCGCCTCATAGGCGGCGCGCGCATCGGCGTCTTTGCTGCGATTATACAAATCGACGAACTTGATGGTCGCATCCCGCGCACCCATCAAATAGACGCTGAGAAACTTGCGCGCGCCGGTCAGGTCACGCGGGTCTTCCTCGACCGTGCGGATCATACGGCGGGCAATCATCTGGAAATCCGCGACCCGTGCCGACAAGCGGCGGTCGGACACGGCCTCGATCTGGGACTTCATCACATCCAGATAGGCTTCGGCCTCGTCCACCACGCGGGCCACGCGGTCTTGCTGGAAGGTATCGACACCTTCCATGCGCTTGTCGGTCAAGGGATCAATGCCAAATGTTGCAGTATGCAGGCCAGCAGCGGCGATTCCGTAAAGAATAGAGCCCAATGTGCCGCTTTCCCCTGCATAAGCGGCAATCGCCACACCAATACCTGTCAGGGCCGTAGCAAGGATCTTGCGCGGCAGTGCAGGGCGGCGGGCCACTTTGCGCTGGTTATAGGCTGCCTCGGCCTCCAGCCCTTCTTGCAAAAGCCAGGCAGCAAGTGTCAGAACACCCGCGCCAATCAGTCCGGTGACAAGCAGGACAGGGCCCTCATTGAGCGAGGTAACGGCCAGAATAACGGCAGGCACATAAAGCAGTTTGACCCGCCCGCCCGAGAGCGCAACGTGCTGGTCGACCCGTGCCGCCTTTTGCGGGGATTGCGATGGTTGCCCATCGGGGCTGTATTTGCCACCAAAACGCTTGGTCATCAGACGCCCCCCAACCAACCGGTTGTCACGCCAAACAGCAGCACAACAAGCAGCGCATAGGTGATCCGTCTAAACTTCACTGGCATGTCGTCGGGTTCCTTTCCGGCGCTTGGCTTGGCAACGGCCATGATTGTCCCCAGCACCGCGGTAATTGCAATCACAACCACGGCCAAAAAGGCGACAATAAGGATCAACCGCAGCATTTTTGCGTAACTCCGTCAGTTTTCTCACCATGTCAGGTAGGGTCGCACGCGCTGCATTTCGAGTGGGCGCGCCGCAACTGCGGGGTTGCGGATGACCTGCGCAGAGGGCCTGCGCATGGACGGGACGACTAAGCATCCGCCAAGTACCAGCGCAATGGCGATTTCAAAAGTAAGCAGGCAAACCAAAATGCTACCCCCCGAGAGACTTCAATGTCTCCACCATGCACAACGCTAGGGGCAGAACAAGGTTCAAACCGGGCGCTTTTTCCCCCTTGTTGGGCGGTTGACGGGCTTTCTGACCCGTTTCGGCATAGGTTTGCCAGAAATACCCAGTTGGTCGCGCACAACGCGCTGTTTGAGTTCTTCCACTTCGCCTTGCTTGAGGGCGCCTAACTGGAAAGGTCCATAGCTGACACGGATCAGCCGGTTCACTGTCACGCCAATCTCGCCCATCGCGCGCCTGATTTCGCGGTTCTTGCCTTCGCGCAGGCTTACGGTCAGCCAGGCATTGGCCCCCTGTTGGCGGTCAAAGGTCACGACCATGGGCTGATACTGGATGCCTTCCACGGTGATCCCGGCGCGCAACTCGTCCAGTTTGGCCTCACTGACCGACCCGTTGATGCGCACACGGTAACGGCGCAGCCACCCGGTTGAAGGCAGTTCCAGTTTGCGTTTCACCTCGCCATCGTTGGTCAACAGCAGCAAACCTTCGGAATTCAAATCAAGCCGGCCTACCGACATCACGCGCGGCATGTTTTCAGGCAGGGACGCAAATACCGTTGGCCGGTCTTTCTCGTCCCGTTCTGTTGTCACCAGCCCTGCGGGCTTGTGATAGAGCCAGATACGGGGCGGATCAGGTTCGCCCACTTGTTTGCCGTCGACAACGACCCGGTCATTGGCGGTGACGTTCAACGCGGGGCTTGTGATCGTTTTGCCGTTCACGCTGACGCGGCCGTCTTCGATCATACGCTCGGCCTCGCGGCGGCTGGCGATGCCGGCGCGGGACAAGACTTTGGCGATGCGGTCGCCGGCGGGTGGTGTTTCATTGCTCATGCTTGCCCCATATCCGCTTTGATCGCCCCTTGCCAGAGATAGCAGTGGCGGTGCATGCAAAGGATATGAATTTTCGCACCTATATGCATGTGGCTTTGGATGAGGCGCGCGCCGCTGCTGCGCGGGGCGAGGTGCCGGTGGGAGCAGTGATCGCCGGGCCTGAAGGAATCATCGCGCAAGCAGGCAACCGCACGCGCGAATTGCATGACCCGACGGCACATGCCGAGATGCTGGCGATCCGTGCGGCTTGCACAGCTTTGGGCCAAGAACGGCTGGCGGGCTATGACCTTTATGTCACGTTGGAACCCTGTCCGATGTGCGCCGCAGCCATCAGCAACGCGCGGATTGCGCGGCTGTATTACGGGGCGGCGGACGCCAAATCGGGCGGCGTCGCCCAAGGCCCCCGTGTGTTCAGCCATCCACAGTGCCATCACGTACCCGAGGTCTACGACGGTATTGATGCGCAGACATCCGAGATCCTGTTGCGCGATTTCTTTGCGGCAAAACGCTAGATTTCGACCGCCTCCATCACTGCGGGTGTGCGCACATCCACATCGGGCAGTGCATCGACAAGCGGTTGTGCGGATTGTGCGAGGATCGGAAAAGTCCCGTAGTGGCAGGGGATCACGGTTTTGAAATCGAAGTAGCGCTTGGCAGCATAGGCGGCCCCTTCCATTCCCATGGTATAATGCCCACCGCAACACAGGATGCCGATATCGGGATTGTAGAAATCGCCCATCCAATCCATGTCGGCCATGATATCCGTGTCTCCGCTGACATAGATCGTATGGCCCTCTCCGGCGATCATGTATCCCGATTCCGTGCCAGCATAAGACGATCCAACCGACGACGAATGCGTGGCCTGCACCATCGATACCAGTGCGCCGCCCAGATCGACCGTGCCGCCTTTGTTGAACTCAATGGTCTCATGTGCATCGAAGATGGCGCAAAGCTCGGGGATGCCCACGACAGGTGCACCGGTTTCCTTGGCAATGGCGTCCACCTCTGCTGTGTGATCGAAATGGCCATGTGTAAGCAGGATATGCGTCGCACCTGCCAAAGCGGCCGTGCGATGGCCGTTTGGGAACGACGGATTGCCCTCCAGCCAAGGGTCGATCAATAGAACCGCCTCTTCAATTTCAATCCGAAAACTTGCGTGTCCCAGCCAGGTGATTTTCATATTGCCCTCCATCGCTTTGTCGTCAGGATAGGGGCAAACGGCAGAGGTGCAAAGTGGACTGGTTCGCGCAAATCGACGGCTATTGTGAACGGACGGATTTCACCTATTGGTCCGAGCCGCTGAACGCGACAACCAATCTGGCGTTTATCATCGCGGCGCTTATCTTTTGGCGGCGCAGTGCGGGGGTGCCCATGGCGCGGGTGCTGTCGGGTATTCTGTTTGCCATTGGCGTAGGGAGCTTTCTGTTCCACACCCACGCAACGATCTGGGCATCTGTCGCGGATGTGGTGCCAATCGGCATTTTCATTCTTGTCTATCTCTTCGTGGTGAACCGCGACATGGTGCCGATGGGGCATTGGTATGCCGTTTTTGCGACAGCGCTTTTCATTCCGTATGCAGCTGTGTTGGTGCCGATCCTGAACCAGTTTCCCTTTGTCCGGATTTCAAACTTTTACTGGACGGTGCCGATTCTGCTGGGGCTTTATGCGCTGTTTTTGCGAAAGAGACCGGGAATCGCCAAAGGCTTTCTGATTGGCGCTGCCTTGCTGTGCCTGTCCATCACTATCCGATCCCTCGATGAAATCCTGTGCGATGTCATCCCGATTGGCACACATTTCATGTGGCATGTGCTCAATGGGATCATGCTGGGCTGGATGATCCATGTTTACACGCGCCATATGCTTGCGACTGGCGTCACAGGGCGGTAAACGCGACACAAAGATTTACCGGAGAGTTTCCACATGTCGATTGACACCGAAACCGCCCGCCGTGTGGCCAAACTGGCCCGCATCAAGGTGGAAGACGACGCCCTGCCTGCGCTGGCCTCAGAGTTCAGCGCGATCCTTGGGTTTATCGAACAACTGAACGAAGTGGACGTTGAGGGCGTTGAGCCCATGACGTCTGTGACGCCGCAGCGTCTGAAACGTCGCGACGATGTGGTGACTGATGGAAACCAGCAAGAGGCGGTTCTCAAAAACGCCCCCGATGCCCGTGAGGGGTTCTTTGCCGTGCCGAAGGTGGTGGAATAATGTCTGAACTCAGCAAACTGACCATTGCCCAAGCCCGTGACGCCATGCGCAAAGGCGACACCACAAGCGCCGAGATCACATCCGCCTGTCTGACCGCCATTGAAGGTGCAGACGCGCTGGGCGCTTTCGTGCACCATACGCCCGAGATCGCACAGGCGCAGGCGGCCGCTGCCGATCTGCGCATCAAGGCAGGTGATGCGCCTGACATGTGCGGTATCCCGCTTGGGATCAAAGATCTGTTTTGCACCAAGGGTGTGCCGTCGCAGGCGGCCTCGCGCATCCTCGAAGGGTTCAAGCCTGAATATGAAAGCACGATCACCAGCCAGCTTTTCGATGCGGGTGCGGTGATGCTTGGCAAGCTCAACATGGATGAGTTTGCGATGGGTTCATCGAATGAGACATCCGTCTACGGCAATGCGGTAAACCCATGGCGGCGCACTGGTGATGACGCGGCACTGACACCGGGTGGGTCCTCGGGTGGATCGGCCAGTGCGGTTGCTGCTGACCTTTGCCTTGCCGCAACGGGCACAGACACCGGCGGCTCTATCCGCCAGCCGGCCGCCTTTACCGGTATCACGGGCCTGAAACCCACATACGGCCGTGTGTCGCGGTGGGGTATTGTGGCCTTTGCATCGTCGCTGGACCAAGCAGGTCCAATGACTAAGGACGTGCGTGATGCGGCGATCATGCTGACGGCTATGGCGGGGCATGACCCGCTTGATAGCACCAGCGCGGACTTGGCTGTACCGGATTTTGAGGCGGCACTGACGGGCGACATTCGCGGCAAGACCATCGGTATTCCCAAAGAGTACCGCATGGACGGGATGCCTGCAGTGATTGAAAAACTGTGGGAAGATGGCACGACGATGCTGAAGGACGCAGGTGCCAAGATCGTCGATATCTCGCTGCCGCATACCAAATATGCGCTGCCTGCCTACTATGTGATCGCACCTGCCGAGGCGTCGTCCAACCTGGCGCGGTATGACGGGGTGCGGTTTGGGCACCGTGCCAAGCTGTCTCACGGTGATGGCATCACCGAGATGTACGAAAAGACACGCGCTGAAGGCTTTGGGCCAGAGGTGCAGCGCCGTGTGATGGTCGGCACTTATGTGCTGTCGGCCGGGTTTTATGACGCTTACTATAACCGCGCCCGCCGGGTGCGGACATTGATCAAGCAGGACTTTGATACGGTCTTTGCAGATGGGGTCGATGCGATCCTGACGCCCGCGACGCCCTCAGCGGCCTTTGGTCTGGGCGAAATGACAGATGCAGATCCGATCCAGATGTACCTCAACGACGTCTTTACCGTCACAGTGAACCTGGCGGGCCTGCCCGGTATTGCCGTGCCGACTGGTCAGGACGCGCAGGGTTTGCCGCTGGGCTTACAACTGATCGGGCGGCCTTGGGACGAGGCGGGTTTGCTGAATGTGGCTTATAGCCTTGAGCAGACAGCCGGATTTGTGGCCAAACCAGCGAAGTGGTGGTAACATTCGTCAAAACAACATGCAGTCTGACAGGTAGGCACCATGACCCCGCGCATTTTTATTGCTGTGACTTTGATCGGCCTTGCTGCCTGTTCGCCACGTGTGGTGCCAACGGAACGCGGCATCGGGTTTGATGAATTCAGCGCCTTTGAACTGGACCGCGCCCGCCGCGAAGCGCAGCTGAACGCGCCAAGCACAACGATTGTGCCACCGCCACAGGTGAACACAATCCCGTCACAGCAACCGGTTGGCCAAGTTCAGGCGATTCCGTCGAGTGAGCTGGCGCAGGCTGGCATTGGGGTGCAAGCACCTTCGGCTGCCCCGGCAGCAACAACACCCTCCTTGATGGCTGATCCATTGCGCACACAAGGCGTTCAGGCGTCACCCAGCAATCCAGCGCCCGCTTTGGTGAATGCTGGCACCGGCCTGTCCGATGAGCAAAGCTTTGATGCGGTGTCAGGTCGCGAAACAATTGAGAGCGATGCACAACGCCGCGCGGCGCAGGCCGCAGCGCGTGAACAGATCGCACCCACCGCAGTGCCCGATCGCCCGGCGAATACCGGGCCAAATATTGTCGCCTATGCGCTGAGCGCACCCAACGTCAAAGGGCAGGAATGGTATAGCCGGTCGCTTTTGTCAGGTGAGGCGCGTTTCCGCCGGAACTGCGCGACCTATGCAACACCCGACGATGCACAACGCGATTTCCTTGCGCGTGGCGGACCCGAGCGTGACCGGCGGGGCATTGACCCTGACGGTGACGGATTTGCCTGTGGCTGGGATCCGGCACCCTTTATCCAAGCGGTGCGGAACTGAGGCTGACAACGCAGGCGTCGCCCAATTGCGGGCCACGGCGTGAAGGGGCAACGCCTGATATCGTGGTGATCCACTATACGGCGATGACCTCTGCGCAGGCGGCGGCCAAAACGCTTTGCAACCCCGAGACCGAGGTCTCAGCGCACTATCTGATTGCCGAGGATGGTGAGGTCATCTCGCTTGTGCCCGAGGCGCAGCGCGCGTGGCACGCAGGGGCGGGCGCGTGGGGGTATGTGACAGACGTCAATAGCCGCTCTATCGGGATTGAACTGGCCAATACGGGGTTTACCCCCTTTGCTGCGGCACAGATGGATGCGCTGACTGAGCTGTTGCAGGGGATCAAGGCACGTTGGGATATCCGACCGGAGCGCGTGATCGGACATTCCGACATGGCACCCGGACGCAAGATTGATCCCGGCGCGCGTTTTGACTGGCGCAGGCTGGCGCTTGAAGGGCTGTCGGTCTGGCCCTCATCAGCCGCTGGCGCGCCTTCTTCGCAAGAGGACCCGCAAGGGGCCGATGATGCGCGGTTTGTGGCTTTGATGGTCGCCTTCGGCTATACGGCGACACCGGATCCTGCGGTATTGCTCAAATCCTTCCGTATGCGGTTTCGGCCGCGCTACAACGGGCCGCTGGATACCACCGATATGGCCATGATCACTGACCTGGCCCGCCGTTTCCCCGTTGACGTGAACGCCGCTTGCACCTAACTGCCACCTTGCGCGGATGGCTGGATGGCTGCGGCAGCAATGTCGAGGAAAGTCCGGACTCCAAAAAGCACGGTGCCGGGTAACGCCCGGCGGGGGTAACCTCAGGGAAAGCGCCACAGAGAACAGACTACCTGACCCCGGTCAGGAAAAGGTGAAACGGTGGGGTAAGAGCCCACCGCGCGAGCGGCAACGCAAGCGGCACGGCAAGCCCCACCGGGAGCAATGCCAAATAGGGACCTCGCGCCGAAAGGCGGGGATGCTTGAGCCCCAGACGGTCCGGGTTGGCAGCTAGAGGGTGTCTGGTAACAGGCACTCCAGATGAATGGTCATCCATCCGTGGGGAACCGCGGGGGACAGAATCCGGCTTATAGGCCATCCGCGCAATTTGAATGAGAGAGGTGTGGGAAGGTCTGCTTTGCGGGACTATGCTGCCATTCGTTGCGGATGCTGGA